>JBBRRW010000120.1:0-10035 GCA_038245975.1 Burkholderiales bacterium | reverse complement strand
TGGTCGGCAACGCGTTCATGGTCGGCGCCGTCTTCTGCGAGGCGATGTACGTCGTGCTCGGCAAGCGCCTGACCAGCGCCGCCATCGGACCGATGCAGATCTCGGCATGGATCAATCTCGTCGGCTTCGTGCTGATGCTGCCGTTCGGCATCTGGCAGGGACTGCGCTTCGACTTCGGCCGCATGACGCCGCTTCTTTGGACGCTGATCGGCGTGTATGCGATCGCCGCCAGCGTGCTGTCCACGTGGCTGTGGCTGTCGGGGCTGAAGCACGTGCCGGCGAGCAAGGCCGGTGTCTTCACGGCCGCACTGCCGATCACGTCGGCACTGGTCGGCATCGTCTTCCTCGGCGAGCAGCCGAGGCTCGCGCACGGGATCGCCTTCGTCTGCGCGATCGTCGGGGTCGTCCTCGTCACGCGCCGCCGCGACTGACGGCCCGCGCCCGGACGACCGCGTCGCCCGGTCGCGCATCCTTACAATGCGGACCATGCCCGATGACCGCGAACCGATGGCCCTGCACCCGACGCCGCGCGATCCGGACGACGCGCAGCGTGCGCTCGAACGGGTCGAGAGCCTGTTGCGGCGCGCGGACCGGGTCGAGGCGGTCACGCACCGGCAGCTTCACGGCGAGGACGAGTCGCGCCACAAGCTGGTCGCGGCGCTGACCCATCGGCAGCACGAAGTCGAGCTCGAGCGCGAACTCGACCGCCTTCATCCGGCGGACATCGCCTACCTGATCGAGGCGCTGCCGACCGATCACCGGCTGGTCGTCTGGCAGCACATCAAGTCCGAGGACAGCGTGATCGACTCGGGCGAGGTGCTGCTCGAGCTGTCCGAAAGCGTGCGCGAGGCGCTGTTCGCGTCGATGACGCCGGACGAGATCGTGTCGGCCGTCGAGGAGCTCGACGCCGACGAACTCGCCGACCTCGCCCCCGACCTGCCGCCGCAAGTCTTCGACCTGCTGTCGAGCGAGCTGACGCCCGAGGAGCGCGAGCAGCTGCGCTCCGCGATGAGCTTCCCCGAGGACTCGGTGGGCGCGCGGATGGACTTCGAGATGGTCACGATCCGCGACGACGTGACGCTCGAGGTCGTGCTGCGCTACCTGCGGCGCTTCGATGCGCTGCCCGACCAGTCGGACCAGGTCTTCATCGTCGACCGCGACCACAAGCTGCTCGGGTCCCTGCCGTTCGACCGGCTGCTGATCAACGAGCCCGAGACCAAGGTGGTGACGCTGATGCGCACCGACCTCCTCACGCTGCAGCCGGAAGACGATGCCGGCGAGGCGGCCCAGGCCTTCGAGCGCTACGACCTCGTCTCGGCCCCGGTGGTGGACGGGCTCGGACGCCTCGTCGGGCGGCTGACGGTCAACGAGGTGGTCGACGTGATCCGCGAGGAATCGGAGGAGGCGCAGCTCGCGGCCGCCGGCCTGCGCGAGGAGGAGGACATCTTCGCGCCGGTGGGCGATTCGATCCGCAACCGGGCGCCGTGGCTGCTGCTGAACCTCGTGACGGCGTCGGTCGCCTCGTTCGTCGCCTCGCGCTTCGAGCAAACCGTCGGACAGATCGTCATCCTCGCGTTCCTCATGTCGATCATCGCCGGCATCGCCGGCAACTCGGGCAACCAGACCATGACGCTGATCATCCGTGCGCTGGCACTCGGGCGCCTCGGCCCGTCGAGCGTGCGGCCGCTGGTCGTCAAGGAGCTGACGGTGTCCGCGCTGATCGGCCTGGGTGGCGGCGTGATCGCCGGCGGCTTCGCGTACGCGATGTCGGGGCGTCTCGCGATGTGGCCGGTGATGGCGGGTGCGATGCTCGCCAACATGCTGGTCGGCGCGACCATCGGCATCATCGTGCCGCTGGTGCGCGACCGCTTCGGCAAGGACCCGGCGATCGGCTCGTCGGTGCTGCTGACCTTCGCGACCGACACGCTGGGCTTCCTGATCTTTCTCGGGCTGGCGACGCTGGTGCTGCTGTAGGGCCGTGTCCGACGTGCGCGGCCCTCCCTAGCCGACCGATTGATGCGTCTCGGAGCCGGCGTCGACCGCGGCGCGGACGTTCAGGTCGCGTGAGCCGTATCCAGCTTGCACGGGCACGGTCCGTCCGCCGTCTCGATCTGCGCGGTCACGTGGCCGATGCGGAAGCGCGTCTCGATCGTGTCGGCCACGTCGCCCAGAAACGCGTCGCCCGGATGACCGCTCGGCATCACCAGGTGCGCCGTCATCGCGTTGTCGGATGTGCTCATCGCCCAGATGTGCAGGTCGTGCACCGCATCGACGCCGGGCAGTGCTTCGAGATAGGTACGCACCGCGTCGGCATCGATGTGATCGGGGACGGCGGCCAGCGCAAGCCGCATCGAGTCGCGCATCAGCCGCCACGTGCCGACGAGGATCACGGCGGCCACGATCAGGCCCATCACCGGGTCGATCCACGGGATGCCGGTGTAGCGCATCACGAGACCCGCGACAACGACACCGCACGACACCGCCGCATCCGCCACCATGTGCAGATAGGCGCCGCGCACGTTGAGGTCCTCGCCGCGTCGCGACAGGAACAGCAGGGCGGTACCGGCGTTGACGAGGATGCCGACTGCCGCGACCCAGATCACGATCGTGTCGTCGACCGCCGCCGGCACCATCAGCCGCTGGACCGCCGCGAAGACGATGCCGCCCACCGCGATCAGTAACAGCATCGCGTTAGCGAGCGCGGCGAGGATGGTCGTGCCGCCGAGGCCGTAGGTGAAGCGATCCGTCGCCTTGCGCCCGCCGAGCACCGTCGCGCCCCAGGCCAGCGCCAGGCCGATCACGTCGCCGAAGTTGTGGCCGGCGTCCGCCAGCAGCGCGAGCGAGTCGGCCCACCAGCCGAAGCCGGCTTCGATCAGGACGAACGCGAGGTTGATCGCGATGCCGATCGCGAACAGTCGCAGCGTCGACGTGCTCGCGTCGGCCGGCACCGCGTGCGCATGGGCATGGCCTCCGCGGTCGTGACCGTGGTCGTAATGCGCATGATCGTGATGCGCGTGCTGGTGAGGGGCTTGGTCGGACATCGGGGCGGGATCGCGATCGTTCAGGCGGGACCCGCATCGTGCAGGAAAGCGGACAGCGCCGCATCGAAACGCGCCGGCGCCTCCAGGCTCGGCAGGTGGGCGACACCGTCGAGTTCGCAGGCGCGGGCGCCGGGGATCGTGGCGACGGCGTGGCGCATGTTGACGACGACGCTCGGCACGTCGAGCGGACCCCACGTCACCAGCGTCGGCACGGCGACGCGCGCGAGCCGGGCATAAGCGGTGGCCGGGACGTCCGTGCTGCCGATCTTCGGACCGCCGAGGATGATCTGGTTCATCGCGAGGAACAGGTCGCGCGGCGCGCCGGACACGCGGCCTTCGGGCGAGTAGGGCCCGTCGAGCCACACCTGCGCCTCGATGCGATTCTGTTCGGCGGTGTCGCCCGCGCTCGCGGCCGCGTCGTGCGCCGCGATCAGCGCATCGAGCCGCGGATCGCAGGTCGCCGACTCGGGCGCGCCGCCGATGGCCGCCGCCACCAGGACGAGGGCGGCGACGCGGTCGGGCCAGGCCAGCGTCGCATCGAGCGCGATGCGTCCTCCCTGCGAGCAGCCGATCAGCACCGCGCGGTCGATCTGCAGCGCATCCATCACGGCGAAGAGGTCGTCGACGCTCGAAAAGTGTTCGTCGACCGCCGCGGTGGCACCGAAGCCGCGGCGGTCGTAGGCGACGACGCGCCGGGTGGCACCGAACGTGTCGAACTGCCGGGCCCAGAGCCGCGAGTCGCAGACCCCGGCGTGCAGGAACACGAGCGGCGTGCCGCCGTCCTGCGGTCCGGTCGCGTAGGTGACCAGCGTCGCGCCGCCCGACACGACGCGCGTCGTCTCGACAGGGCGCGTCGCGACGAGCGGCGTCATCAGATTCGACATCGACGGATCGCCTGCTCAGGAAGCGAGCGCGACGGTGTAGTTCAACGCGAGGCGTCCACCGTCGGGATAGATCGTCTGCCCGGTCACGTAGGACGCGTCCGCGCTCGCGAGGAAGGCCGCGACCGACGCGACCTCGTCGGGCTCGCCGAGGCGTCGCAGCGGCGTGCGCGACAGTACGCGGTCGCTGGCCGCCTGGTCCGACAGCACGGCCTTGCGGGCGAGCTCGGTGGCGATCGTGCCGGGCCCGATCGCGTTGACCCGGATGCCGTGCGGCGCGAGCGACAGCGCCATCACCTTCGTCAGTTGCGCGATGCCGCCCTTGCTGACCACATACGGTACCTGGTTGGGGATGGCGATCACCGCGTTGACGCTCGACATGTTGACGATCGATCCGCGCTCGACAGCGCCGTCTCCGCGCGTCGCGACCATGTGGCGCGCGACCGCCTGACCCATCAGGAAAAACGACTTGAGATTGACCGCGATCACGCGGTCGAAGTCTTCTTCGGCGAGGTCGAGGAACTCGGCTGCATGCGTGATGCCCGCGTTGTTGATCAGCACGTCGATGCGGCCGACCTGCGCGACGAACGCGGCGACGGCCGCATCCACATCGTGCTTCTGCGACACGTCGGCCTCGATGAAGGTCGCACCGACGGACGCGGCGGCGGCGGCGCCGATCGACCGGTTGCGATCGACGATCGCGACCGTGGCGCCTTCGTGCGCGAAGCGGGTCGCGCACGCCAGGCCGATGCCCTGCGCACCACCCGTCACCAGTACTGCCTTGCCTGCAAAGCGCATACCCTGCCTCCGTTCGACCGACGCGGATTATGCGGGACGTGCGCGGTTATCGCGGTGCCGGTCGCAGCGGCATCGGGTGCGTCGTCGACCGGCGATCACGACAGGCCCAGCCCTGCCCACATCGCGTCGACGCGCGCCTTGACCGCCGCGTCCATCTCGATCGGCCGGCCCCACTCGCGGCTCGTCTCGCCGGGCCACTTGTTGGTCGCGTCGAGTCCCATCTTCGAGCCGAGGCCCGACACCGGCGACGCGAAGTCGAGATAGTCGATCGGCGTGTGGTCCACCAGCGTCGTGTCGCGCGTCGGATCGACGCGGGTCGTGATTGCCCAGATCACTTCCTTCCAGTCGCGCACGTTCACGTCGTCGTCGACCACGACGATGAACTTGGTGTACATGAACTGCCGCAGGAAGCTCCAGATGCCGAACATCACGCGCTTCGCGTGGCCCGGGTAGCTCTTGCGGATGCTGACGACCGCCATGCGGTAGCTGCAGCCTTCGGGCGGCAGGTAGAAGTCGACGATCTCGGTGAACTGCTTCTGCAGGATCGGCACGAAGACCTCGTTGAGCGCGACGCCGAGGATCGCGGGTTCGTCGGGCGGCTTGCCGGTGTACGTCGAGTGATAGAGCGGATCGTCGCGCATCGTGATGCGGTCGATCTCGAACACGGGAAACCAGTCGCGTTCGTTGTAGTAGCCGGTGTGGTCGCCGAACGGACCTTCGAGCGCATGCAGGTAGCCACCGCGCTCCTCGAGCGGCACGCCGTGCTCGCTCGTGCCCCTGAAGCCGGCTTCGGCTACGGGGATGTGGCCTTCGAGCACGATCTCGGCGCGCGCCGGCACCTGCAGGTCGATGCCGACGCAACGCGCGACTTCGGTGGGGCCGCCGCGCAGCAGCCCCGCGAACTGGTACTCGGACAACGAGTCGGGCACCGGCGTGACGGCGCCGAGCATCGTGGCCGGGTCGGCGCCGAGCGCGACCGCGATCGGGAACGGCTGCCCCGGCTGTGCGCGTGCGAACTCGCGGAAGTCGAGCGCGCCGCCGCGATGCGCGAGCCAGCGCATGATCGTCCGGTTGCGCGCGATGACCTGCTGTCGATAGATGCCGAGATTCTGGCGCTTGCGCGGATTCGGGATGTCCTGCGGGCCGCGGGTGACGACCAGCCCCCAAGTGATCAGCGGACCGGCGTCGTCGGGCCAGCAGGTCTGCACCGGCAGCGTCGACAGGTCGACCGCGTCGCCTTCCATCACCTGCTGCTGGCACAGGGGTCGCCGCACGTTGCGCGGCGCCATGTCGCGCAGCGACTTGATCATCGACAGCAGCCGTCCCGCATCCTTGAAGCCGCGCGGCGGTTCGGGTTCCTTCAGTCGCGCCAGCAGCGTTCCCACGCCGCGCAGGGCCTCAATCGAGTCCTGGCCCATGCCGGCGGCGACCCGCTCGACGGTGCCGAACAGGTTCGCGAGCACCGGCATCGTCGCGCCGGTCGGGTGCTCGAACAGCAGCGCGGGCCCGCCGGCACGCAGCGTGCGGTCGCAGATCTCGGTCATCTCGAGATGCGGCGACACCGGGATGGCGATGCGCTTGAGAGCACCTCCCTGCTCGAGTCGGGCGGCGAAGTCGCGCAGGTCGTCGTACTTTGGGTTCATCGAATCGTGCAATGCGCGGTTCGGGCGATCCCCGCAAGCTGATCGCAGGTGATTCGGCCCGCGGCCGCGGCAGCGCTCATAGGAGGGGCGCCGAAAGTTAACATTTCCCTGATTGACCATCCAAATCGCGCTGCGTACCTTTCGCGCTCTTCCTCACTCGCGGTCCCACGGATCGCAGCAGTCGCAACCAGGCCGCACAGCTTCATGCTGGTCGCGTTCGGTTCATCAGTGATGCGTCCGCGCGGCGGCGAATCGTCGGCCTCGTATCACGCAAAGCGGGCTTCCCGGACACCCATGTTGTCCAACCATCGAGCGTTTGCCTCGTCCGGGTATCAACCTTGTGGTGGCATGCACAGGATCGATTGTCGACCCTGTCCAATCCGCGTGACGCAGCATCAGTCGTTCGTCGCCGGCCACCAGCCAATGTGAAGACCGCGGTCTTCATGCAAATCGTCGTTCCATGGAAGTCCGTGCACCGGTTGCAGACACGGCTTCAGCGCTTCCATGATCCGAGAGTTCCCCACGTCCATCAGTGAGACGCGCGGGACAGGAGTCACCATGAATGTGAAGTTATTGCGCGCCGAGTGGCGTACCGTTCGAAGGGCCTCCTTGAGGCTCATGCACAACAGTCTTTCGATGGTCGGACTGCTGTCGGTCGCCGTCGTCGTTATGATCGTTACGCATCCCGAGTACGCGCACGCGGTGGGCCGCTGGATCGTGCCCGGCGCCGAGCCGCAGGTGGGCGCGCCCGTCGCTGCCGCGCCCGCCGATCCGCTGACCGGCCCCATCGCCCACCAGGGCGGCGAAGCGGGTCGCCTGCTCGGCCTGGCACCGGCCGCGGCCGAACCTGTCGCCGGTGACGAAGCCGTCAAGTTCACCCGCGTGTCCACAGCGCCCGACCGTTCCGCAGCCGGCCGCGAGAAGCGCGAGGCCACCAGCTATCTGTCCAAGAAGTATCGCGTCAACAGCGACGCGGTTGCGATGCTGGTCGACGCGGCCTACACGACCGGCAAGGACCTCGGCCTCGATCCGTTGCTGCTGCTGTCGGTGATGGGTGTGGAGTCCGGCTTCAATCCCTTCGCCCAGAGCACCGCCGGCGCGTCCGGCCTGATGCAGGTGATGTCGAAGGTCCATCGCGACAAGCTCAACGACTTCGGCGGTCCCAACATCGCGCTCAACCCGGTCGTCAACCTTCGCGTCGGCGCCGTCGTGCTGAAGGACTGCATCCGCCGCGGCGGCTCGATCGCCGACGGTCTGCGCCTCTACGTGGGTGCCGGCATGGGTGACGACAGCGGCTACGGCGCGCGGGTCCTGCAGGAGAAGGAGCGGCTCGCGCAGGCCGTGCACGGTAATCCACGACCGCGCATCGAACCGATCCCGTCGGCGATCGGCAAGGGCGCAGCGTCGGCGCACGACGCACCGCGGCACGAGGACAACCTCGATCCCAAGCTCGATGCGCGTCGTCCGGAGTTGGTGAACGATCCCGACCAGGGACGCGTAGCGGCGCTCTGAACGCCGGAGCGCCGGTCAGCCGTTCACCGTCTGCCGCAGCAGCCGGCCCATCCGCGCGATCGCTTCGCGCAGGTTTTCCATCGACGTCGCATACGACAGCCTGAGCCAGCGGTCCGGTTGGTGATGGCCGAAGTCCTTGCCCGGCACCAGCGCCACGCCGGCCGCGTCGAGGATGTGCAGCGCCAGCGCATTGCTGTCCGGGATCGTGGTCGACAGGAAGCGGCTGCAGTCGGCGTATACGTAGAACGCGCCGTCCGGCATGATCGGCACGTCGAAGCCCAGCCCGCGCAGGGCCGGTACGAGGTAGTCGCGCCGCCGCCTGAACTCTTCCTTGCGGGACTCGTAGATCGCGATGTTCTCGGGCTCGAAGCACGCCAGCGCCGCGTATTGCGACGGCGTCGACGCGCAGATGAACAGGTTCTGCGCCAGCTTCTCGAAGGTCGCGATCAACGGCGTCGGCACCACGGCCCAGCCGAGTCGCCAGCCGGTCATGTGGAAGTACTTCGAGAAACTGTTGATGACGATCACGTCGTCGCTGATCTCGAGGGCCGAGCGATGCGGTACGTCCCCGGGACCCTGGTACGACAGCTCCAGATAGATCTCGTCGACGATCGAGATGCCGTTGCGCGCGGCGACCGCCTCGACGATGCGTCGCAGTTCGGCCGGGGCGATCGACGTGCCGGTCGGGTTCGACGGCGAGGCCACGAGCACGCCGCGGGTCTTCGGACCCCAGTGCGCCTCGACCATCGCGGCGCTGAGCTGGAAGCGGTCTTCCGGGCCCGCCGGGATCAGCTTCGCAACGCCGTCGAACGCCGCGACGAAATGCCGATTGCACGGATACGACGGATCGGGCATCAGGATCTCCTGACCCGGATCGAGGATCGCGGCCATCGTCAGCAGCAGGGCGCCCGACGCGCCGGCCGTCACCACGACGCGGTCGCAATCGATGTCGACGCCGTGTCGCGCCTTCAGGAACGCCGCGATGGCCTGTCGTAGCGGCCGGATACCGACCGCGGCCGTGTAGTGGGTGTCGCCGCGCTGCATCGCGTCGGCCAGCGCCGCGATCACACCCGGCGGTGCCGTGAAGTCCGGCTCGCCGACGCTCATGTGGATGATCGAGCGGCCCTGCAGTTCGAGCGCGTGCGCGTGCTTCATCAGTTCCATCACGTAGAACGGCGTGATGTGGGCGGTGCGCGCTGCCAGCGCGAGGGCGTTGCTACGGTCCATGAATGAGTCGTCCGGGAAGCGGGGTCGGGAATGATAATTCTGCCCGAGACGGGCGGCATTCGTCCGCCAGTTCGAAAGCGCTCAAAGACTGGCGCCCTGGCCCAAACGATCTCGCGAGGCCTCCAATAAGCGGTATTCTGCATACATCTTTATGAGACGTGTCGGCGATCCTGCTCTGGAAGCAGGTCTGGCCGCCCGCGACGCCACACCGCACTCGGTCAGTTCACATGTCCCACGCACCGTTTCCATATGCAGGGCCCGAAGCGTTGCGATCGGGGATCCTCGCTGGTCTGACGCGCGTGGTGGACCCTGAAGTTGCAATGAGCATCGTGGATGCGGGTGACTCTTTGCGAGCGGCGCCCGGCAACAACGCAGACTCGCGAAGCTAGCGCCCGGCGCATGGACTACTTGGTCATCAAGACCGTGCATCAGGCTGCCGTGGCACTTTCGGTGACGGGGTTCTTTGCGCGTGGATGGGGTTCCCTGTCGGGCGCTGAATGGACGCGCAGTCGAGTGGCGAGAACCTTGCCGCATGTCATCGACACGGTATTGCTGACCTCCGCGCTGCTGCTGACCTGGATGCTTCGATTCACTCCCGCCGCAGCGCCCTGGCTGACGGCGAAGATCGTCGGATTGCTCTTCTACATCGCGCTGGGCATGTTGGCTCTGCGGCCCGGGCGGCCGGCGCCTGTACGCGCAGCGGCTTGGATTGCAGCAATGCTAACGTTCGCGTGGATTGTCTCGGTAGCGCTCACCAAGAATCCGCTCGGTTTCTTCGCCCTTACCCGGGCTGACTAGTGACGATCAGAATGCCCGTCCAACCCGTTTGGCTGCCGTCGCGAGCGAGCCGTGACCGACCCGCGACCGACCCGGCCAGAGTGTTTGCCAATCCTTGCCTCCTGCTCCGATTTGAAGTGGCGAGCGAGCGGCATT
>JBBRRW010000119.1:0-10093 GCA_038245975.1 Burkholderiales bacterium | reverse complement strand
TCGACGACCTTCTGTGGATCCGTATGCCGGCCAGGTGTAGACCCGGGACGGACGACGCGAGCGAGCTGTGGCGACGAGACGACGACGACGAGACAGTGGACCGGGTCGGGACGGCGGGGTACACGCCGTCAGGACCGGTCGATCACTCGTCGTTCTTGGTCTTGACGACCTTCTTGCCGCGGTAGAAACCGTTCGGGCTGATGTGGTGCCGCAGATGGACTTCGCCGGTCGTCGGTTCTACGGCCAGGGGGGGCGCGGTCAGAAAATCGTGCGCACGATGCATGCCGCGCTTGGAAGGCGACTTCTTGTTCTGTTGGACAGCCATGGGAACTCCGTGAAGCGAAAGGTAAGAAAACCAAATGCGTAAGACGACAAGCGGCGGATCCTAACATGTCCGGCGCGGTCGAGCAGCATTGGTGGATCGATGATTAGTTTGGAAACAACGCACTAGGCCGAAACACAGGGATGCGGATGCATCGGCCGTCGTCAGCCGTCCCCGTCATCGCCTTCCTTCGGTGGCCCGGCGCGTGCCGTCTTCAGTCCCGCCAGTCCGGCGAATGGCGACGGTTTCCGCGATACGCCCGCCACATCGGCTGCGCCGTCGGGACACACGGCGTGCCGCGGCGCGATCGGCAGTGCAAGGATGACCTCGTCCTCGATCAGCGCATCGACGTCGAAGGTCGGCGATCCGACCAGCACGTCGTAGTCGTCGTCCTGGTCGAGATGATCGGCCGTGTCCTCGTCCTTCGCGATCAAGAATTTCGACCGCAGGTGCAGCGATTCCGTCATCGGCTGCATGCAGCGCTGGCAGATCAGCACGACGTCGCCGTCGATGGCGAGGTCGAAGCGCAGGTTGCCGTGGCGCCCGTGCGTCGAACCGGTCGCGTTCCACGCCAGGCTTCCCCGTCGATGATGGGTCTCGATGCGCGGCAGATTGGCCAGCGCAGCGTCGCCCGAGGCGGTCCTGTGTTGCTTTGCAAACTCGAACAGATCGATCTTCATGACGATGCAATCGACGACGCCTGCGGGCGGTCGCGACGGACGCGTGGCGGGACCGCGATAATACGGGCCGTCGCGGTCGACCGCCCGACTTCGAAACCGCTCCTCGCCACCGTGACCCCAGCCCGTCGTCCTCCCCTCGTCCTCGCTTCGGGTTCGCCGTATCGCCGCGAACTGTTGCAGCGTTTGCGACTCCCTTTCGAAGTCGATGTGCCGCATGTCGACGAGGCCGCCCTGCGTGGCGAGTCTGCCGAGGCGACCGCACTGCGGCTGTCGCGCGCGAAGGCCGAAGCCGTGGCCGCGCGGCATCCACGTGCAGTCGTCATCGGTTCCGATCAGGTTGCCGAGTGCGACGGACTCGCCTTCGGCAAGCCCGGGACGCATGAGGCGGCCGTCCTTCAGTTGTACACGCTGCGCGGCCGGGTCGTGCGTTTCCACAGCGGCCTGTGCGTCGTCGCCGGGGACGACCGCGAACCGCAGTCGCGCGTGGTCACGACGACCGTCCGCTTCCGCATGACCGGCGATGCCGACATCGAGCGCTACCTGCGCCTCGAGAGGCCTTACGACTGCGCCGGGAGTGCGAAGGCCGAGGGGCTCGGCATCGCGCTGCTCGAGCGTATCGACAGCGACGACCCCACGGCGCTGATCGGGCTGCCGCTGATCGCGCTCGTCTCGATGCTCGAAGCGATCGACTACCCGCTGCTCGGCGCATGAACCCGGGCGTTCTGTATCTCGTGCCGAACGCCCTCGGTCCCGGCGACCTGCAGGCCGTGCTGCCCGCCGCGACCTCGAGCGTCGCCGCGCGGCTCGACTACTTCATCGGCGAGAACGCCAAGTCGACCCGCGCATTCCTCAAGCGTGTCGACGCGGTGACGCCGCTCGCGAAGCCGATCCAGCAGATCGACATCGCCGAGCTCGACGTGGCGACGCCGGCCGCCGCACTGCCCGCGCTGCTCGCGCCGATCTTCGCGGGACGCGACGCCGGACTCGTCTCGGAAGCCGGCTGCCCGGCGGTGGCGGACCCCGGTGCGACGTTGGTCCGGCTCGCGCATCGACACGGCATCGACGTACGTCCACTGGTCGGACCGTCTGCCCTCCTCCTCGCGTTGATGGCGAGCGGACTCGACGGGCAGCGCTTCGCGTTCAACGGCTATCTGCCGACCGACGCCCGTGAGCGCATCGAAGCGATCCGCGCGTCGGAGCACCGCTCCGCGCAGCTCCATCAGACCCAGTTGTTCATCGAGACGCCCTATCGCAACCAGGTGCTGCTGGCGGCACTGGTCGAGCATTGCCGACCGGACACGCTGCTGTGCGTCGCCTGCGACCTGACGCTCGAGACCCAGTGGATCGCGTCGCGAGCCGCGAGCGCGTGGCGCGGCGTGACCGTCGACCTGCAGAAGCGTCCGACGGTATTCCTGCTGCTGGCCGCCGGAGCGGCGCAAGGGCGCTGACGCGAATGCCCGGTCGGGCGTCAGTCGAACGAGAACGTGTAGAAGAGGTCGACCGCGCTTTCCGTCCCGGCCTGCACCTGCAGGTCAACCCGCTGGTAGACGTTGTAGCGGACCTTGATCAACGTGGCCGCGCGCGTGAAGCCCTGCTCCAGACTCACGCGCAGACGTGACGAGATCTGCTTGCCGACCGTCAGCAAGCCGCCCTTGTCGCCGCCGAGTCCCGACACGCCGATCTCGTCGACGCCGAGCGTCGCCGCGATGCGCGACTGGATGCTGGCCGAATCGGACGAGCCCAGCAGCCCGGCCGCGGCCGACGTCAACAGGCCGTAGTCGGACTTGCTCGACGCGGCGAGCCCGTGGCCGAGCACCAGCCACGACAGCTTCTCGGTATCGGGCACGTTCGGCGTCGACACCAGCCTGGCCTGTGGCGCGAGCGCGGTGCCCGAGATCTGCACGCCCGCCTCGACCGCGAGGTTCTTGCGCACCGCGTTGATGTCGAGCGCTGGGTTGTCGATCGGACCCGAGAAGACCAGGTTGCCGCGGACGATGGTGAGGCGCTGGCCGTAGCCCTCGTACGTGCCTTCGCGCACCGCCACCGAACCGATCGCCCGCAGGTCCGTGCCGGTGCCGGTGATGCGGATCACGCCGCCGAGCTTGCCTTCGAAACCGGCACCCTTGACCTTGAAGTCGTCGCCCATGTCGAACTTCACTTCGAAGCGTACCGGGATGTTCGGCGCCGGCGCCGCGGTCTCGTCCTGTTCGCGACCGACGATGACGATGTCGGTGGACAACGTGGGCCCGCGCCGCTCGGCCAGCTGCAGCGAGCCGCGATCGGCCTTGACGTCGGCGGTCACGTCGATGCCGGTCGGGCCGAAGCGCGTGGACCCCGAGCCCGACACGATGATCGTCCGGTCGGTGCGCGAGACGGCCTCGAACTTGTCGAACTTCACGTTCAGCGTTCCCGACACCTTGCGATTCGCCAGCCGCAGGTCGCCGTTCGCCTCGAGATGCCCGTCGCCGGACGCGAGCGTCGCCTTGCGCAGGATCACGCGGTCACCGTCGAAGTCGAGGTCGATGCGTCCGTCACGCGCATTGATGCCCTGGTCCGGCCAGCGCAGGCCGATCGCTTCGCCGCTCGCATGGCCGCCCAGCAACGGTTGCGCGACGGTGCCGCCGCCGGTGACCGCGACCTTCAGCGCGCCGTAGACATCGAGTCCGGGGACGCCGGACAGGCGGGCGAGCCATCGCAGGTCGGGGATATCGACGTCGCCCTTCAGCGCCAGGGGCGCATCGCCCGCCAGGCCCCACTGCCCGTCGCGCTTCGAAAGCCGCGTGGCGATCGAGCCGTCGATCCGACCCAGTCCGGTGCCCGCTGCGGAGACCAGCGCGGTGATGCGGTCGGCCACGATGTCGGCGGAGATCTCGATCTTCTCGGGGTCGACATCGAAGCGCGGTTCGGTCAGGAAGCGGATGTTCCCGGACTCCCGGAACAGTCGCACCTTGCCGTCGATCGCATCGCCGATGCGCAGGTCCCACTGACCGCCGAACTTCAGCGTCGTCGACACCTGCTGCGTGAAGTCGCGCGAGAACGTGCCGACGATCGACAACGGGAAGCCGCTGGCCTTGCCCGCCGTGTCGATGCGTCCGTCTGCGTAGACGAGGCGCTCGAGGTCGACCTGGCCTTCGGCGAACTTCAGGCGCGTCGTGCCCACTTCGACGCGCTCGGCGCCGACGACCAGCGTCGTCCCGCCTTGCGTCGCGAACGGCACGCGTCCGCGACTCTCCAGCGTGTCGATGACGCCGCGCCAGATCTGGCTCGCATCGAGACCGCCGTGGGCCGTCGTCGTGATGTCGAAGCGGTCGCTCTTCGCGAGGATCGTCAGCGTGTGGGCGTCGCGCGTGCCCTTCAGGTGCGCTTCGGCCGACTGCAGCGTGGGCGACTTCGCGCCGCTGCCGTCGCGCAACTCGGTCAACGCGATGTCCGCATCGAGCTGACCGCTCGCGCCCGCGAGCAGACGGCCCTGTCCGCGCAGCGACTTGAGGCGGAAGGTCGTCGTCTTCGCCGCGGACGTCGAAGCGGTGGATGCGGGCGCAGACCCGGCCGCCGCGGCGGCGGGGGTCGTCGCCGGTTTCGTGTAGCGCAGGTCGTCGGCCGCGACCGTGAAGTCGACGGCGGGCTCGTCGAGCGTTCCGGCGACGGTACCCTCGCCTTTCATCGATCCCGCGACGCCGGCCCCGAGATCGGCGAGGCGCGGTGCATCGACCTTCCATCGCAGACGATCCTGCGGCCGACCGAAATCGCCGTCGACGTCGATACGGTTCGTCCCCACCACCAGTGCGACCTTCGCGTCGATGACCTGGCCGATGACGACGGGTGGCTTGCCCTTGGCGACCAGCGACGGGATCGATCCGGTGACGGTGCCGGCGACGGTGCCGGCGACCGGTCGATCGAGCACGCGGCTGGGCGCGATATGCAGGTCGCTGCGTACCCGGAACGCCTGCGCGTTCCGCGCCGTCGGGGCGGCGCCGATCAGGCCATCGAGCTTGAAGGTCACGTTCAGGTCGGCCCTCGCGAAGTCGCCGAAGTCGTGCGGGTCGAGATGGACGACCTCGCCCTGCAGTTCGAACGGACGGTCGCGCTTGAGGTCGACCTTGCCGGAGGCCGCGACGCGGCTTCCGCCCAGTACGAGGTCGGCGCCGGCGATGCGGATCTCGTCGCCCTCGAACTCGCCGCGCAGCTTCACACTGCGACCACTGTCGGCGAGCGACGTATCGAGATGCACGACGCCGTCGCGCCGCGAGACCGCGACGGACCCCGCGAAGCGCGACGCGATCAGCTTGCCGTGGATCGCGCGGAGATCGAGCGCACGGACCGTGCCTTCGAAGGCCGGCGTGCCGCCGTTCGCGAAGCGATAGGTGCCCTTGCCTTCCACCCGACCCGCGGCGCCGAGATCGGCGACGAGCCGCGACGCGACGATCGCGAGCGAATCGCCCTGCAGGTCCGCGTCCAGCGACGCGACGGGGATGCGGTCGCGATCGACCGGACCGGGCTGCGCGTTGACGACGTGGATCTTGCCGGTGAACGGGTTGCTGCCGCTCGCGCCGTCGACCGGCGTATGCGGTAGCGCCGACGGCGTGATCGTCGCATCGATCGCGAGGTCGGCATCGGGCAGGCCGGCTTTCCAGCGCTTCGGCGAGACGCCGGCGACGTGCAGCATCGCGTTGTCGATCGGCTGCTCGCGGAACGGCAGCACCCGCGCATCGGCGTGACCGGCGACCGGCTGATGCGCCGGATCGGACACCGAGAAGTCGGACACGAGCCGCAGGTCGGCGAGCTTCCCCGCGAGGATCAGCGGCGCCCGGTAAGGCACGTCGAATGCCTTGCCCTCCGCGATCAGACGGCCGTCGATGGCGAAGGGGCGGGTCGCGTCCAGCATGAGCTTGCCGTCCACGTTGCCCCACGGCGTCGCGACGCCGATGCGCTCGACGATCCAGCGTTTCGCGCCGCCTTCGGTGGCATAGCGACCCTTCAGGTCCGCCGCGGTGAGCGTGGTCGTCGCGCCGCCCTGCACGAGGTCGATGGCGTCGAGATGCACGGCGTCGAGCCGCAGCGTGTCGAGCCGCAACGCCGGCGGCAGTTCGAGCGTGTCGGGTTCGGTGCTCGGCTCATCGGACCTGGCGATGGTCTCGATCGTGAGCCTGGCCGCGCGGGCGTCGGCGATCGTGAAGCGTCGCTCGAACGCTTCGAGCGCATAGCGCAGCGACCCCTTCTCGAGCGTGATCACCTGGGTCTTCGAGCGGAACACGAGGCGCTCGAAGCCCACGCGGTTGTAGAGCGAACCGGTGACGCCCTCGACCCGCAGCTGGCCGTTCAGCGCCTTCTCGGCCTCGACCACGATCCGCTGCAGCGTGGTCTCGCGCCCGAGCAGCCACGCGCCGATCGCGACGACGACGACCAGCAGGCCGACGAGCCCGGCGAGCGACCACCCGGCGATGCGCGCGACACGGCGCACCCGCGACCTGGGCGGGGCGTCCACGGGCGGCGGGGCGGCGTCGGCGTCGGCGTTCAGAACGTCACCCCGAGCGAGAAGTGGATGCGCGTCGATCCGTTGTCGATGCCGTGCGCGACGTCGAGGTCGAGCACGCCGACCGGGCTGCGCCAGCGCGCACCGACGCCGTAGCCCACGACCGGCTTGAGGTCGGAGAAGCGGTTGCCTGCGTTGCCCGCATCGACGAAGCCCGCGACGCCCCACTGGGGGTAGCGCGGCGCCAGCCAGTGATCGACCTCGACCGCGCCGGTCGCAACATAGCGGCCGCCGACGATCGCGTTGACCTGCTGTACGCCGAGGCTCTGGTAGCCGTAGCCGCGCACCGAGCCGTCGCCGCCGGCGCGGAACAGCAGCGTCGACGGCAGCGACACGGTGTCCTTGCCCGCCACCGCGCCGAACTCGCCGCGCACGATCAGCGTGTTGTTCTCGCCGAGCGGCCGGTAGCGGATCGCCTTGCCATACGCGCGCGTGAACGGCAGGCCGTTGGTGAGCCGGATGCCGGCGCCGACCTGCCCGGTCGCGAGGTAGCCGGTGGTGGGGATCAGCAGGTTGTCGGTCCGGCGCAGCGTCACGCCGTAGTTGACGCCCAGCGTCTGCGTCGAGGTCTGCGGCACACCGGACACGTCCTTCTGCTCGTACAGGTAGTCGATCGACGAGAAGCGCTCGGTGGTCTGCGGCCCCCACGCGCGCTTGCCGGAGATCCCGGCGCCGCGCGTGACTTCACCCTGCACGTCCTCGCGCTTGACGTTTGACAAGATCGAATAGGTGCTGCCGGTGGCCGTCGTGGGGAACAGCAGGTCGGCGCCCAGAGTCTGCTTGAGACGGTCGATGGAAAACGTCGTGCGCAGCTGCTTCGCGCCGCCGAGGAAGTCGATCACGTTGTAGCCCAACGAAGCGCGCGGCCCCGAGGTACTCGACAGACCGACGCCGACGGACAGCTGCTTCGCCCGGTTCTCCTCGACCAGCACGCGCAGCGGCAGCGTCACTTCGCGGGGCAACGGCGTCGCCGGCGCGTCGCTGGTCGCCGCCGTGGCCGGTGCGGTCTCGCCCTCCTTCACCCCGTCGTTCAGCTTCGGCGGCACGAATGGCGAGCGCGGATCGGAACCGGGATCGGCCACCGCATCGATGCTGACCTCGACGCGCGAGAAGAAGCCGCTGTTGCCGAGCTTCTGCTGGAAGTCGAACAGCTGCTGCTGCGAGTACAGCTCGCCGAGATCGATCGTGTCGAGGTTGCGGATCGTCTCCGGCGGATAGCGCTTCAGTCCCGTGATCTGAAGAGGGCCGAAGCGGACTGCGGGCCCGCTCGCGACCACCACGATCAGCTTCGCCTTCGACGTGCGCACGTCGACCTGCGCCTCGGTGCGGGTCAGGGTCGCGAACGGATACGTGCGGATCAGCAGCTGCTGCAGCAGACGCCGCTTGTTCGTTTCCCATTCGGACTGCCGGAACACGTCGCCGGTCGACAGCGTCCAGCCGTCGCGCAAGGCCTGCAGGTCGGGCGGTTGCTGCGCGGGCGCCTGGGTGATGGGCCCCACGAACTGCAGGTCGACGGTAGCGACGGTGGTCACGGCATTGGGCTGAATGCGATAGCGCGCGGTCCAGCGATCGCCGTTCTGTTCGAGGTGGGCATCGACGGTCGGTGCGTAGTAGCCCTCGGTCGCGATCAGCCGCTGGATCTCGTCCTTGCCCTGGTTGAACAGTCGTCGCAACTGGTCCGCATCGATGCGTCCGCGACGACCGTCGGCGTCGCGCCAGCGGATCAGGCTGAGGTTGCTCTCGACCAGCGACTTGAGGTTGCCCGGGGCATCGACGACGACGTCGTAGCGCGCCTCGTCGGCGCCCGCGCCGGTGACGACGCACAGCAGAGCCCCGCCGACGAACGCGGTGATGGATCGATGCCAGCTCGCGCGCACCTGCAAGGCGCGCATCACGCGCATCGGTGTCGACTCTTCGGCTGCAACCGGTCAGGCCTCAGCGTGCATGGCCGACCCCTGGGGCATGGCCGCGATCTCGAGCGAATGCAGATCGCTGGTGCCTTCGCTGCTGACCGGCCGGATGGTCCGGCGCGGCGCGTACGCCGAAATCAATGCGCAGGCGACCGACGACAGGTAGGGGATGGCCTGCGTCGCCAGGATGCCGATCCACAACAGGCTTTCGTACTGGATCGGCATGAGCAGCATCACGCCGGTCGCGGCGACCATGATGCCGACCAGCATCAGGCCCTCTTCGCGCACGGCACCGACCCAGGCGAACAGGCTCTTCTTCTTGCCGGTCTGCCAGCTCTTCGGCGTCACCACGAACGTACCCTTCTTCTGGACCAGGCCGGCGATGATGCCGCGGGCGATGGCGTGCGACAGCGCCATCGAAGCGATCGATGCGCCGACCACGTCGCGCCACCCGCACGGCACGCGCGCGCGGTACAGCGACGGGCCGAAGTAGGCCTTCAGCACGAAGAAGCCCAGCACCGGGATCACGAAGCGGTCGAGCGGCAGGCTGAAGTTCTCTGGGTTCAGCAGCATCCCGGCCGTCCATGCCAGCGACGCGAGCGTGAAGAACAGGTGCAACGCGTCGGCGAACCACGAGAACCAGCCGGTCAGGAAGTGGAAGCGCTGACCCGGCGTCAGCCCGCGCGGCTTGCGGATGAACGACGCCGCGGCCGAGCCGGCGGGCAGCTTGTCCTGGCGACCCCACAGCCAGTTCCAGCGACGCTTGAGGATCTGCATCGCGCCGAAGGCCCAGCGGAAACGTTGCGACTTGTAGCCCGAGAAGTTGGACGGGGTGAGTCCGCGTCCGAGCACCTCGTCGATGTAGCGCGTTTCCCAGCCGGCGTTCATCAGCCGCAGCCCGAGCTCGGCGTCCTCGCAGATGCACCACTCGGACCAGCCGCCGGTATCGACCAGCGCGCGCTTGCGGACCAGCGTCATCGTGCCGTGCTGGATGATCGCGTCGCGCTCGTTGCGGTGGTGCATGCCGATGCGGAAGAAGCCGTCGTATTCCCAGCTGGTCATGCGCTGGAACGCGTTGTGCTGCCAGTCGCGATGCGCCTGCGGGCACTGGACGACCGCGACGCGCGGCGCCTCGAAATGACCGACCGTGACCTTGAGCCAGTCCGGATCGACGACGTAGTCGGCATCGACCACGCCGACCACCTCGGCCCGGGGGTCGGTCTCCTCGAGCCCGAAGTTGAGCGCACCGGCCTTGAAGCCCGGCCAGTTGTCGAGGTGGAAGAAGCGGAAGCGCGGGCGGCCCTGGCCGTCTGCCGATGCGATGCCGGCGCCGTCGTGCTCGTTGAGCCGCTCCACGTAGCGCTCCACCGGCTTCCAGACGTCCTCGTTCTTGGTGTTGTTGTCGAGGACCAGCACCTCGAAGTTGCGATAGTCCATGCGCGCCAAGCTGGCCAGCGTCTGGATCACCATCTCGGGCGGCTCGTTGTGACACGGCAGATGGATCGAAACGAAAGGCTCGACCGCGTCGAGCGACGGCCGCTCCGGCCGGAAGTGCCGCTGCCAGTGCTTCTGCCAGACCACCTCGGTGAACTCGAACGCGTTGGCCAGCAGGATCATCAGCATTGCCGCGAGCGCCGGCAGCAGCAGG
>JBBRRW010000118.1:0-10301 GCA_038245975.1 Burkholderiales bacterium | reverse complement strand
TCGATGTCGGCATAGGCCGGGACTTCGTTCAGCGACGCCGTGACGTCGAGCAGCTCGTGCATGACGAAGCGCATGTCGCGCAGCGGCGGGTTGTAGATGGCGGGCATGGAAGTTCCTGTCTTGAAGGGTTCTGTGATGTCGCGCGGGGCGCGAAAGGATTTCAGTGATCGCGGAAGAAGAAGCTCAGGAGTTCGCCGCGACCGGGTTCGACGCGACGCGCTGCAGCCGCGGCAGCGCCTTCGACGACTGGGCGCGATAGCTGTCGATCAGCCGCACGTAGCCGCGCTCGATGCGCTCGACCGCATGCCGGTCGCCGACGAAGCGGGCGTCGTGATGCAGCGCGAGGACCATCGCGCGCATCTCGAAGACCAGCTGTTCGCAGTCGGTATCGGGCACGAGATGCCCTTCGTGCACGGCCTGCCGCGCACCGCGCAGCAGCGCCTTTTGCCACGCCATCACCATCGACAGCAGCTCGTCGCGGATGGGACCCGGGCGGTCGTCGTACTCGACCGCGCCGCTGATGTACATGCAGCCGCTGTCGATCTCGCGCGTGTGGCGCCGCACCCACCCCGCGTACATGGCCGACAGTCGCGGCAGTCCGCGCGCTGCCTGCAGGCTCGGCAGGAAGACCTCTTCCTCGAAGCGCCGGTGGTATTCCTGGATGACCGCGATCTGCAGGTCCTCGCGCGAACCGAAGTGCGCGAAGACGCCGCTCTTGGACATCTGCATGCGCTCGGCGATGAGCCCGATCGTCAGGCCCTCGAGCCCGTCGCGACTCGCGAGATCGAGCGCGGCATCGAGGATCGCGGCACGGGTTTGTTCGCCTTTACGCATGGGCGGAGGGGATCGTTGAAAAGAAAGAAGCGCACGGTCGCACGGAAGGGAACGCGTAAATTAGCACGATCGTTCTATTTTGTGCAACACCCGTTTCCCGCGGCGAGCGGGGACGCGAAGGACCCAATGCCAGCGGACCATCCGCGCGAACGTCGGAAGTCGGCCCGGACGCGCGTGACGTTCGCAGGCGGCCAACCAGAACGTCAGAACCCGTCGTCGTCGCGTCCCGAATCGACGAACGACGCGAGCTCGCGGCGGTCGCGCTTGGTGGGCCGACCCCTGCGCGTATCGGCCGGCTCGCGCTCGAGACGCCGGCGCGCTGCGGCCGCCTCCCGCGCCGCGAGGCTGACCTCGGTCTCCGCGTAGCGTGTCTGCGCGATGGGCGCCGCGACGCGCACGTCGGCGGCGACCAGCACGCGGACCTCGCGCTCGATGCCGCCGATCCGCAGCGTCACCAGGTCGCCGGGATGCACGGCCTTCGCCGGCTTGACGCGCTGCGCGTTGACCCGGACCTGGCCGACGTCGATCGCATCGGCGGCCGCGCTGCGATGGCGATAGAAGCGCGCCGCCCACAGCCACTTGTCGAGACGGACCGTGCCGCCGTCGTCGGTATCCGCGGACGCGAGGGGCCGGGACTTGTTCAAGCGATCGGCGAGGGCTCCGGCATGGCCGTACCCGTGACCTGTGGCGACGACGCCTCGGACGCCGCCGCACGACGACGCACCGGGTGCACCGCGTCCGGCGCGACGATGAACACACGATCGTCCGGCAGCGCATCGACGATCCAGGTGCCGGTGAAGGCACCGAAGGCCGGCAGCACGCCCACGCGCGACCCGGCCTCGCAGCCGAACCAGAAGCAGGGCAGGCGGAGACCGTCGCCGGAGCGGCCGTGCAGGCGATAGCCGGGATGCAGATGACCGGCCAGCACGTAGCCGCGGTCGCAGGGATCGGGGTGGTGCCGCAGCGAGAACGGTCCGACCGTCCACGACTCGTCGACGATGTCGATGGCCAGATGGAGCGGAGGATCGCCGGCGCGCGCGTCGTGGTTGCCGCGCACCAACGTCATCGCGATCGACGGATGCGAACGCCGCCACTGCGCCAGCGCGGCGATGGTCTGCGCGGCCTGCGCTTCGCGGGCATGCAGGAAGTCGCCGAGAAAGACGACGTGCTCGACGGGCCGGTCCGCGATCAGTGCGTCGAGGCGCCGCAGGTTGTCCGCGGTCGTGCCGTGCGGCACCGGGACACCGTGCGCGCGAAAGGTCGCGGCCTTGCCGAAATGCGCGTCGGCCACGAGCAGCATGCGGCGCTCGACCCAGTAGGCCGCGCGTTCGGGCAGCAGATGAAGCGTCTGGCCGGCGATCAGGACTTGTTGCATGGGCGACATTTTAATCGAGCCGCGATGCGACCGATTCGTGACGGTTGTGCGCTTGCGCCTCGCCCGGGAAACGAGAGCGGCGCAGGAAGGACGACCGAGCACTGCCCGCATCAGCCGGTGCGAACGCGCTTGACGTAGCCGCGTTCGCGACCGGTCTTCTGCTTCGCGCCGGTCTCGACGGTCGCTTCGGCCGATCCCTTGCGCGGCCGGCGTCTCGGGGCCGCAGCGGCGTCGCCGTCGGTCTCGGCCGCCGCCTCCAGTTCGCCGAGCATCCGCGCGATGCGTTCGTTGAGCTTCTCGGTCGTGACCTCTTCGCGGAAGCGCTCGACCATCAGCGGGAACGAGAACGGCGTCGCGTGGCCCGGTCGCGTGATGCACAGCTCCCAGTCCGCGACCCGCTCGAGCGTGGCGCGGAGCCTGCCGATCTCCAGCTCCTGTTCGAGCGCCTCGGTCTCGGCCTGCGTCAGCAGCAGGTTGCCGGTGTCGTGCTTGCGGAAGACTTCGTAGAACAGGCTCGATGTGGCCTGCGTGCTGCGGCTGGATTTGCGCTCGCCCGGATAGCCGGAGAAGGTCAGGCCGGAGATGCGCGCGATCTCGCGGAAGCGGCGCTGCGCGAGCTCGCTCGCGTTCAGCGACGCGACGACGTCGTCGAGCAGACGCTCGGTCGACAGCAGGCCGCCGGCGATCAGCGTCGGCCAGTCGAAGGGCTCGGCCGACAGCAGCTCGAAGCCGTAATCGTTCATCGAGATCGAGAACGTGCCGGGCTTCTCGCGCGCCGCGCGCCACGCGATCAGCGAGCCGAGGCCGATGTGCACCATGCGGCCCGCGAACGGATAGCAGAAGAAGTGATGGCCTTCGCGCGACGCGATCAGTTCGCAGACCAGCCGGCCCGTGACCGGCAGCGACGACCAGCGCCGCTGCAGGTCGAGCAGCGGCCGCACGGCCCGCATCTCGGGCTCCTTGCGGTACCAGGCGTCACTCGCGTTCTCGGCGCGCGCGAGCATGGCCAGCGACGCATCGGCGAGCTCCGAGCTGAGCGGCATGCGCCCGCCGGCCCAGGTCGGCACGAGGCCGTGCCTGCGCGTTGCTTTGTTCACGTAGGCCGTCATGTCGCGCACACGGACGAGTTCCAGCACGCGCCCGCCGAACACGAACACGTCGCCGGGCTTGAGCCGCGCGATGAAGGCTTCCTCGATCTGCCCGAGCCTGCCGCCGGTGGCCAGCCACGCGACATGCATCGCGGTCTCGGCGGTGATGGTGCCGATACTCATGCGATGGCGACGCGCGAGATCCGCGCGCGGCACGCGATAGACATCGGGCTCGGGCCCGTCGACGTCGCGCGCGATGCGCTGATAGTCGGGATAGGCGGCGAGCGATGCGCCACCGCCTTCGTCGAACGCCAGCGCCCAGTCGAACTCGTCGCGGGTCAGCGTCCGGTACGACCACGCGGTCCGCACCTCGTCGAACAGCGCATCGGCCGTGAAACCGGTGCCGACCGCGATCGTCACGAGGTGCTGCACGAGGCAGTCGAGCGGCTTGTTCGGCGCGCGTCGCGGCTCGACGCGCCGCGCCGCGACCGCACGTCGGGCCGCAGCGGCCTCGACGAGTTCGAGCGCGTTGGTCGGGACCAGCGTGGCCCGCGATGCGCGGCCCGGCGCGTGGCCCGATCGGCCGGCCCGCTGCAGCAGCCGCGCGACGCCCTTGGCCGAGCCGATCTGCAGCACGCGCTCGACCGGCAGGAAGTCGACGCCGAGGTCGAGCGACGCGGTACACACGACCGCCTTGAGCGTCCCGGCCTTCAGGCCGGCCTCGACCCAGTCGCGCACCCCGCGGTCGAGCGAGCCGTGATGCAGCGCGATGATGCCGGCCCACTCGGGGCGCGCCGCGAGCAGCGTCTGGTACCAGATCTCGGCCTGGCTGCGCACGTTGGTGAAAACCAGCGTGGTCGACGACTGTTCAAGCTCCGCGACCACCGCGTCGACCAGCTTGATGCCGAGGTGGCCGCCCCACGGGAAGCGCTCGATCGAGTCGGGGATCAGCGTGTCGATCACGATGTCCTTCGCGGGTCCGTCCACCCCGTCCCCCCTGACCATCACGCCGGGTCGCGACCGGCCGCGCGCGTCGAGACCGAGCAGGGCCTGGCGCGCGGCCTCGAGGTTGCCGAGCGTGGCCGACAGGCCCCATGCGATCAGCGCCGGGTTCCAGTGCCACAGCCGCGCCATCGCGAGCTGCGTCTGCACGCCGCGCTTGTTGCCCATCAGCTCGTGCCACTCGTCGACCACGATCACCGACACGGTATCGAACAGCGTGCGCGCGTCGGCCCGCGCGAGCAGCAGCGTCAGCGATTCGGGGGTCGTCACCAGCGCCTCGGGCAACTGCTTCGACTGTCGTGCGCGCGTCGCGGCATCGGTGTCGCCGGTCCGCATCGCGACCTCCCAGTCGAGGCCGATGCCGGCGGCGGCGTCGGCCAGCGCGCGGGTGGTGTCGGTGGCCAGCGCGCGCATCGGCGTGATCCACAGGATGCGCAGCTTGCGCGTGGCCGGGACGCCGTCGTCGCGTGCGCGCGTGAGTTCGAGGCGCAGCGCGCCGAGCCAGGCCGCGTAGGTCTTTCCCGCGCCGGTGGTCGCATGCAGCAGGCCCGACCGGCCTTCCGCGATGTGCTGCCAGGTCTCGCTCTGGAACGGGATGGGCGCGATGCCGCGCGCCGCGAGCCACGCGGCGATCGCCTCGGGCGGCGGCAGGGGGCCGGGCGGCCCGCGTCGCTCGCGCGGCGCAGGCAGCGATGCGACGGGGGCCACCTCGTCGATCGTGCCCCCTGCCTCCGCCGCGGCTGCGAGCGCCCGCTTGCGTTCGGCCGCTGCCGCCTCGCGCTTCTTGCGATCGAGCTGGCGACCGAGGTGGTTGCTACCCGCGAGCGTCGATGGCAGTCCCCATCGGCCCGGCGCCGCCGGTGATCCGCCGTCGCGGCGGCGGCGCGTCATGGGGCGACCGCGATGCCCGGCACGCCGACGATCCATCCTTCCAGCGGATCGAAATCGTCAGGCAGTCCGTAGCGTCGATGCCCTGCTTCGTGGCGTCGCAATCCCCACGCGGCCTGCACCGCGCACAGCACCGCGTCGAGCCGATCGGCGCTGCCGTCGTCGACGAGCCGGGTGCGCTCGTCCGCATCGATGTCGATGCGCAGCGCCAGCGCATGTTGGCCGCATTCGAGCGCCGCGACGATGCGTGCGCGCTCGCCGCGCCGCGCCGTCGTCTGCAGCGCGCGCGTGTCCGACTTGTACGACGCGCGCGTGATCGATCGCGCGAGATAGCCGGGATAGGCCTCCAGCGCGATGCGCGCCACGTCGACGCGCGACGGGTCGTCGTCGAGGCCGGGCATGCAGACGCCGGCCGCGATCAGCCGCGGTACGCCCGCGTGCAGCATCCACGCGACCGGCGGATTGACCCACTTCATCGACGGGCTCGAACCGGCCGGTCGATCGGCCGAGCGATGGGCGAACTTCGCGCCGACCGGGCGCGCATCGCAGTAGGCCTTGAAGGTCGCGCGGAGGGTGGTGCGGTCGAGCGCCGCGTAATGCCGCATCAGCGCGCGCCACTCGCGCGGCCACGCGAGCGCCTCGACCAGCGCCCGCGGCAGCCCGAACGGCAGGTCGAAGCCGGCGACCCACGGACCGGGGCGCGCGAGGAAGGCGTCGAAGGCCGGCCAGTCGGCCAGCGCCTCGACGGCCGCCAATGCGAACCGATCCGGGGCGAGCGGCGCGAGCCGGGCGACCGTGATCGGCTTGGCCCTGCGGGGCGCGCTGGTGAAGTCGACCCCGTAGATCGACGGTTGCCGCTGGCGCATCGCTCAGCGTTCCGGCGCGTGGCTGTCGACGGCGTCGTCGACGGCCGACGCATCCGCATCCTCGACGGACGGCGGCGTCGCCAGCGACGCAGGCGGCGGCCCGCTCATCAACGCTTCGAGCGATGCGAGCGTGTCGGCTTCGTCGATCGGTTTGTCGGTGCGCCACCGCAGCATGCGCGGGAAGCGGGTCGCGATGCCGGACTTGTGGCGCGTCGACCGCTGGATGCCTTCGAAGCCGAGTTCGAAGACCTGCGTCGGCCGGACGCTGCGCACCGGTCCGAACTTCTCGATCGTGGTCTTCTTGACGATCGCGTCGACCTTGCTCATCTCGTCGTCGGTCAGGCCCGAGTAGGCCTTGGCGAACGGGATCAACGTGCGCGGGGTGTCGTCGGCCGCGTCGAGCGCGCGATCCCAGACCGCGAAGGTGAAGTCGGTGTACAGCGACGCCCGGCGGCCATGGCCGCGCTGCGCGTAGATCAGCACGGCATCTACCGACAGCGGATCGATCTTCCATTTCCACCACACGCCGACGTCCTTGGTCCGGCCCACGCC
Source organism: Burkholderiales bacterium (assembly GCA_038245975.1). Lineage (GTDB taxonomy): Bacteria > Pseudomonadota > Gammaproteobacteria > Burkholderiales > Burkholderiaceae_D > CAHJXF01. The sequence continues at coordinate 3,696 of JBBRRW010000118.1, read as the reverse complement.
GTAGCGCGCATCGCGCCGCTTCAGCATGAAGCCTTCGACGCGTCGCTCGCGCGCCTCCGCGCGCAGCGTGGCGTAGGCTGCCCAGCTGTCGGCCTGCAGCAGCGGCGACAGTCGCAGCCCCGGCCGATCGACCGCGGTGACCAGCGCCTCGAGCCGCGCGCGCCGCTCCGCCTGGCCGAGCGCGCGGAGGTCGACGCCGTCTTCTTCCAGCAGGTCGTAGGCGACCAGCACGACCGGCGTGTCCGCGAGCAGCTTCTTCGACAGCGTCTTGCGGCCGATGCGCGTCTGCAGGTCGGCGAACGGCGCGGGGATCTCGGCGGCCGTCTCGTCCGCACGCCATACCAGGATCTCGCCGTCGATCACCGTGCCGTGCGGGATCGCGTCGACCAGTGCGGCGAGTTCGGGGAAGCGCTCGGTGACCAGGTCCTCGCCCCGCGACCAGACGAAAACGTCGCCGCCGCGCGCGACGAGCTGTCCGCGGATGCCGTCGTATTTCCATTCGACCTGCCAGTCGCCGGGCGGACCGAGCAGCGCATCGAAGCGCTCGACCGGTTCGTTGAGCGCGTGCGCGAGGAAGAACGGATACGGCTGGCCGCGCAGTTCGTCGGGCATCGTGCCGTCGGTCGCGCCGTCGGCGGCGGTCGGCGCGATCAGCGCGCGATACGTGGCCGCGCTGGGGCGCGAGCGCCCGTCGGTGTAGCCCATCAGGCGATGCGCGATGATCTTCGGGTCGATGTCGGACACCGTGGCCAGCGCACGCGTCACCGACAGCTTCGAGACCCCGACGCGGAAGCCGCCGCCGATCAGCTTGATCAGCAGGAAGCGCTCGGGCGTGTCGAGCTCGTCCCACCAGCCGGCCAGGCATTGCGCGACGACCTCGGGGGGTTCGCCCTTCAGCCTGAGCAGGCGGTCCTCGATCCACGTCGCCAGGCCGAGGTCCGACGTCCGCGACGGCGGCGGCAGCACATGGGCGATGGTCTCGGCCAGATCGCCCACGGCCTGGTAGCTCTCGTCGAACAACCATTCCGGCAGCGCGGCGAGGTCGCGTGCGGTGTCACGCATCAGGCGGGTCGGCACCGTCTGCCGCGGCTTGCCGCCGGCCAGGAAATACACGGCCCACGCGGCGTTGCGCTCGGCGTCGCCGCTCGCTAAGTCGTCGCCCGCGCCGACCGCACGGAAGTAGCGGACCAGCGCGTCCTGCTTCGCCCGCGTGGCGGTCGATGCATCGAGCTCCGAGAACAGTCTTGCGAAGGACTTCATCGATCCTGTTGTACCTCAAGCGCCGTTGGGTGATCCTGCGCAATCCGGCGCCTTTGTCGCAGCCGGGCGACGAGCGGCCGTTGGCGGGTTTCTACGGTCTGTGTCGGCACGGCAGGCCATGATAGGTTCCAGCGATGCGCAAGATCCCGAGACCGCTTCGACACATCTTCCGGCCGATGACGCCGCGGTCGAGCGCGATCGAGCAGGGCCTGGGGCTGGTCAGCATTCTCGGCGCGGTGGTGCTGGCCGTGATGGCGCTGGTGGTCCACCGCATCAACAACGATGCGGAAGAGGCGGCGAAGCGTTCGATCCGCTCGATCGAGATCGCCGCCACGCTCGACAAGCTGCAGCTCGCGCTGCGCGACGGCGACATGGCCGGCCGCGACATCGCCGGCGGCCGTGCGCGCGATCGTGCGGATTTCGATCGCTTCGATGCCGCGCGCTTTCAGGCGCGCCTGCATCTGACCGCGCTCGGGCCGCTCGCCGGCGACGAGCCGGCGCAGTCCGAGCGGCTGTCGCGACTGAGTCCGCTGATCAACCGCAAGTTCGGCCTCGGCCTGCGCAGCTACGAGGCGACGACGCCCGGCGCGCGCGACGAGATCGACAGCCTCATCGCGTCGATGCGCGACGACGAGAGCCGGCGGCTCGACACCTACCGCGCGACCCAGCGCAACGCGAACGAGAAGTCGACCTGGATCATGGTGGGCGCGCTGGGCCTGCTCAGCGTGCTGTCGCTGGTGTTCTGGATCCTCCTGAAGATCGAGTTCAAGGCGCGCCGCGCACTCGAAGGGCGCCTGATCGAATCGGCCACCACCGACGAACTGACCGGCGTGGCCAACCGCAGTGAATTCGATCGCAAGCTGGTGCAGGAGTGGACCTTCCGTCATCGCTACGGGACCGCGTTGTCGTTGTTGCTGGTCGATGTCGACGACCTCAAGAGTCACAACGAACAATGGGGTCACGTGGCGGGCGATGCCATCCTGCGCGAAGTCGCGCGTCGCCTCGCTGCGCGCCTGCGTCGGACCGAAGTGCTGGCGCGCTCGGGCGGCGACGAGTTCGCGATCATCGTGCCGCAGTACCGCAAGGAAGCCATGGCGATCGCCGAGCAATTGCGCGAGCAGATCGCCGAGGCACCGTTCCACATCCAGGGCGGCGACCGTCCGACTTCGATCCGCGTGACGATCAGCATCGGCGTCGCCGAAGCGAGCGACGTCGAGACGCCGCGCGAAATGCTCGCGGCCGCGGACGAAGCGGTCTACGCGGCGAAGGACCGTGGACGCAACGCGGTCGCGGCCTTCCATCCGAATCCGACGACCGGCGACCTGCGAGTCCCGAAGGAGTCGCTCGGCCGCCGGTCCGAAGCGGGCCGCCGCGCTGCGAACGGCTGAACGGATCGAAGCCCTTCGCGACACCGCGGCTTCGAAGCCTAGCGGGCCGCCGATCCGGCGAACGGCGCGGCAGCATCGGTGGTCACGGGCGCCGCTTCGGTTCCCGCCTCCGACTCGTCGCCGTACGCCGTCTCGAAGGCATCGGCCTCCAGCCCGTTTTCCGCCAGCCAGCGCACCATCACCGGCACCTGGCCGTGCGTGACGATGACGCGTTCCGCGCCGCTGGCCCGGATCGCGGCATGCAGGCCCGGCCAGTCCGCGTGATCGGACAGCACGAAGCCGCGATCGAGTCCGCGGCGACGGCGGGCGCCGCGCAACAGCATCCAGCCCGAAGCGAACGCATCGCCGTAGTCGCCGAAGCGGCGCATCCACGTCGACCCGGCGGCGGACGGCGGCGCGAGCACGAGGCCGCGCCTGAACGCGGACTTGTCGGTCACTTCGGAGACCAGCGTCGTGGCGGGGAGTGCCACGCCCGCTTCCCGGTAGGCGCGATTGAGCGGTTCGACCGCGCCGTGGCAGAAGATCGGACCGATGCTCGCGTCGATGCCCGCCAGCACGCGCTGCGCCTTGCCGAACGCGTAGCAGAAGAGGACCGAGGCCCGGTCGTCGTCGGCGTTCGATCGCCACCACGCATCGATGCCGGCGAAGATCTCCCGCTGCGGTTGCCAGCGGTAGATCGGCAGGCCGAACGTGGACTCGGTGATGAAGACATCGCAGCGCACCGGCTCGAACGGCGGGCAGGTGGGATCGACGTCGTCGCCTTCCATGAACTTGTAGTCGCCCGACGCGACCCAGACGCGGCCGCGGTGTTCGAGGCGGATCTGCGCGGACCCGAGCACGTGGCCGGCCGGATGCAGCGAGACCCGCACGCCGTGATGGTCGATGGACTCACCGTAGGCTAGCGTCTGCAGGTCGATCGTGCCGAGTCGCGTGCGCAACACGCCTTCGCCGGGCGCTGCGGCCAGGTAGTGGCCGTGGCCCATCCGGGCGTGGTCACCGTGGGCATGCGTGATGATCGCGCGATCGACCGGACGCCACGGGTCGATAT
>JBBRRW010000117.1:0-10456 GCA_038245975.1 Burkholderiales bacterium | reverse complement strand
TAGTAGTAAACGTTCTCCTGGTTCTCGATCATCCGCTTGACGCCGTCCTGCATGATGACCGCGAGCTCATAGGCGAAGGTCGGGTCGTACGACACGCAGTTCGGGATCGTCGCCGACAGGATGTGCGAGTGGCCGTCCTGATGCTGCAGGCCTTCGCCGTTGAGCGTGGTGCGACCCGCGGTTCCGCCGAGCATGAAGCCGCGCGCCTGCATGTCCCCCGCCGCCCACGCCAGGTCCCCGATGCGCTGGAAGCCGAACATCGAGTAGTAGATGTAGAACGGAATCATGATGCGGTTGTTCGTCGAGTACGACGTCGCCGCCGCGATCCACGAACTCATCGCGCCCGCCTCGTTTATGCCTTCCTCGAGGATCTGGCCCGCCTTGTCTTCCTTGTAGTACGAGACCTGGTCGCGGTCGACCGGCTCGTACAGCTGGCCCTGCTGGCTGAAGATGCCGAGCTGGCGGAACATGCCTTCCATGCCGAAGGTGCGTGCCTCGTCGGGGATGATCGGCACCACGCGCGGACCGAGCTGCTTGTCGCGCAGCAGTGCCGTCAGGATGCGGACGAAGGCCATCGTCGTCGACATCTCGCGGCCTTCGGCAGTGGCCGTGGTCACCGCCTCGAACGCCGACAGCGCCGGCGTCGTGAACGACTCGTCGGCCTTGACGCGCCGCTGCGGCAGGTAGCCGCCGAGCGCGGCCCGGCGTTCCTGCAGGTACTTGATCTCGGCGCTGTCCGGGTTCGGCTTGATGAACGGCACGTCGTGCAATTGGTCGTCGGGGATCGGCAGGCTGAAGCGGTCGCGGAATTCGCGGACCGCGTCGTCGGTCATCTTCTTCTGCTGGTGCGTGGTGTTCTTGCCCTCGCCGATCTTGCCCATCCCGAAGCCCTTGACGGTCTTCGCGAGGATCACGGTCGGGCGCCCGACCGTGTTGACCGCCGCGGTGTACGCGGCATAGACCTTGTGCGGATCGTGGCCGCCGCGGTTCAGGCGCCAGATGTCCTCGTCCGTCATCCGCGAGACCATCTCGAGCGTCTTGGGATCCTTGCCGAAGAAGTTCTTGCGGACGTAGGCGCCGTCGTTGGCCTTGTAGTTCTGATACTCGCCGTCGACCGTTTCCATCATGATCTTCTTCAGCGTGCCGTCCTTGTCCTTGGCCAGCAGCGGGTCCCAGTACGAACCCCAGATCACCTTGATGACGTTCCAGCCGGTGCCGCGGAAGTCGGCCTCGAGCTCCTGGATGATCTTGCCGTTGCCGCGCACCGGCCCGTCGAGCCGCTGCAGGTTGCAGTTGACGACGAAGATCAGGTTGTCGAGCTTCTCGCGCGCGGCCATGTTGATCGCGCCGAGGGATTCGGGCTCGTCCATCTCGCCGTCGCCGCAGAACACCCAGATCTTCCGGTTGGACGTCTTGGCGATACCGCGGGCCTCGAGGTACTTGAGGAAGCGGGCCTGATAGATCGCCTGGATCGGACCGAGACCCATCGACACGGTCGGGAACTGCCAGAAGTCCGGCATCAGCTTCGGATGCGGATACGACGTCACGCCCTTGCCGTCGACGTCCCGGCGGAAGTTGCCGATCTGTTCCTCGGTCAGCCGGCCTTCGAGGAAAGCACGGGCATAGATGCCCGGTGCCGAGTGGCCCTGGATGTACAGGAGGTCGCCGCCGTGGTCTTCGGTGGGTGCGTGCCAGAAGTGATTGAAGCCCGCACCGAGCATGTTGGCCAGCGATGCGAACGACGCGATGTGGCCACCCAGATCACCTTCGCCCTTGTTGGCGCGCACGACGATGGCCATCGCGTTCCACCGCATCATCGACCGCAGCCGCTCCTCGATTTCGAGGTTGCCCGGATTGCGGGTTTCCTGGTCGGGCGGAATGGTGTTGATGTACGGCGTGTTGGCCGAGAACGGAATCTCCGCGCCGTACTGCCGCGCGGTATCGATCAGTTGCGCGAGCAGCTGGTGCGCCCGCTCGGGCCCCTCGCGCTCGATCACCGCGGTCAGCGCGTCGAGCCACTCCCGCGTCTCGCCCGGATCGCTGTCGTCGGGATTGGGGTTGGCGGCAAGCGGCATCTGATCGGGCTGGGCAGCCATGGGACTCTCCTCGTTGTCCATCCACCGGAATCGATTGCCCGCCTCGAACGCCGGGCAGCGACCCGCTGGATGTCCGCATGCAACCGCGTCGGCGGCGCGGCCGGTGCATGCGGTGTGATTTGTCCCGCCGCAGTGTAGAGGACGGTTTGCGGGCCATCAAGCCGACCGGTGTCGAGGGTCGCCGACGGGGATTTGGCTCGCACGCCGGAAGCGCGACAGACGCCCGAAGCCTGCGATACTCATGGCTGCCTCCGCTCTGCGACGATCGCTTTCGTGACTCCCTTGCTTCCCGATGCCGCGCCTGTGCATGACCACGACGTCATCGTCGACGATCGGGGGCGTGTCGAGCGCGCGTTCGATCGGGTCCGCGATGCCCTCTCCCGCCGCATCGCGGCCGTGGCGCGCTGGTACTGGCTCGCTCCACTGTTCGCGATCGTGCTGTTCATCGCCGTCATGCTCGCGGTGTTCTACACCCTGCGACAGGACGAACTCGATCGGCAGCACCAGGTGCTGTTCCGCGACGTGCAGGAGACGCAGCAGACCCTCGGCGCGCGGTTGCTGACGATCCAGGACGACCTGGCCCAGCTCTCGCACGACTTCGATCGCCGGCCCGAGGAGGAAGCGGCCTTCATGGAAGGCGCGCGGGCGATCCTGCGCGCGCATCCGGAACTGGTCAGCGTCGCGTGGATCGATACCGATCGCATGTGGCGCCGCATCGTGGTGTCGGAGGTGCAGTTCGACGGCGGTCCGCGTGAGGAAGGCGACGCGATCGAAAACGCGCCGTCGCGCGTCGCGTTCGACGCGGCGCGCGACCGGCGCCAGCTCCGCTACTCCACGCCGTACGCGGCCGCCGACGGCGACATGTACATCGAGCTGCACGTGCCGCTCATCGAGCAGGAACACTTCGACGGAACGCTGGTCGCGGTCACGTCGCTCGCCAACCTCGCGCGGCTGTCGATCTCGAAGGAGGCTGCGGCGCAGTTCAACGTGACGCTGGTCGACAGCGCCGGCAGCACGCTGGTCGGCAAGCTCGGTGCGGGTGCGCTGAAGGACAGCCGGCTGACCGATGGCGCCTTCACGCTCCCGCTCGGCGCGCCGCTGCTCGACATCTATCTGCGGGGGACCGCCTTCCGCACCCGCAGCCAGCTCGCCGACAAGTTCCTCGTGTGGGCCGTGCTCGCGCTGTCGCTGCTGATCGTCTGGACCCTGTTCTCGCAGATGCGTCATCTGCGCCGGCGGCAGGAAGCCGAGGCCGCGCGCGACCGCATCTTCAACCTCTCGCTCGACATCCTCGCGGTGATCGACCATCGCGGCCGCATCACGCGGCTCAATCCGGCCTGCGCGCGCATCCTCGGGCGCGAGCCGAGCAGCCTGCAGGGCGCGTCGCTGCTCGACCTCGTCCACCACGAGGATCGCGCCGCCACCAGCGCCGAACTGGAACGCATCCTCGAGGGCGGCGTCGGCAGCGCGTTCGAGAACCGCTGTCGCCGCTTCAACGCCGACGGCACCATCGAATACCGCTGGCTGGTGTGGAACTTCAACCCGGACCTGCAGACGCGGGGCGACAAGCGGCTGCTGTACGCGGTCGCGCACGACATCACGCAGCGTCGCGTGCGCCAGCACGCGCTGCAGGCCGAGACCGCGTTCCGGCGCGCGATGGAGGACTCGATGCTGACCGGCATGCGGGTGCTCGACATGCAGGGCCGCATCACCTACGTGAACCCGGCCTTCTGCCGCATGCTCGGATTCACGGAGCAGGAACTGCTCGGTGCGATGCCGCCGTACCCGTACTGGCCGCTGGAACACTCCGAGGAGAACTTCGGACGCCTGCAAACGATGCTGACCGGCGCCACGCCACCGTCGGGGATCGAGGTGCGGGTGCGTCGCCGCGACGGCTTCGATCTGGACACGCGCATGTACGTGTCGCCGCTGATCGATGCCGACGGCGTGCAGAGCGGCTGGATGACGTCGATGACGGACATCACGCAGAGCAAGCGCGCACGCCAGGAACTCGCCGAGGCGCAGGAGCGCTTCCTCACCGTGCTCGACGAGCTCGATGCGGCCGTGTCGGTGTGCGCGATCGACGACGAGCGAGCGGCGTCCCAATCGGAGGCGCTGCCCGACGGGTTTGGCGTCGAAGGCGGTCCGCTGCTGTTCGCCAACCGCTACTACCGCAACCTGCTCGGCGATGCGCAGGGCTTCCGCGAGATCGATGCGTTCGCGGAGGTAGAGGGCTCCGCCGACGACGACGCGCGTGCCGCATCGGCGCAGGAGGTCTACAGCCCCGGCGCCGATCGCTGGTTCGAGGTGCGGACCCGCACGATCCAGTGGGTCGACGGCTCCCCGGTCCGCATGCAGGTCGCGACCGATATCACGGCCCGCAAGGCGACCCAGGAACGCGAGCGCCAGCAGGAAGAGAAGGTGCAACTCACCAGTCGCCTGATCACGATGGGCGAGATGGCGTCGTCGCTGGCCCACGAGCTGAACCAGCCGCTGACCGCGATCAGCAACTACAGCATGGGGACCGTAGCCCGGGTCCGACGCAACATCTCGACCGGCGTGGCGACGGACCCGATCGAATTGCTCGCGATGCTGCAGAAGACTTCGGCGCAGGCCGAACGCGCGGGCCACATCATTCGTCGCATCCGCGAGTTCGTGAAGCGCAGCGAGCCACGCAGGCGTCGCTGCCGCCTCCGCGGCATCGTCGACGACGCCGTCGGCTTCGCGGAGATCGAGGCCTCGAAGAAGCGCATCGCGATCCGCACGCAGGTGCCGCTCCACATCGCCGACATCGACGCCGACCCCATCCTGATCGAACAGGTCCTGCTGAACCTGATCCGCAACGGCTGCGAGGCGATGGAGGACACGAAGCACGTCGTCGGCGCACGCGAGATCGTGGTGGCCGTGCGCAACGTCCGCGTCGAGGCCTCCGCGGCCGATGCGCGCGCAATCGAACAGGTGGAGTTCGCCGTGATCGACCGCGGCCAGGGCATCGATGCCGACCTCCACGAAAAGCTCTTCGAGCCTTTCTACAGCACCAAGTCCGAAGGCATGGGCATGGGCCTCAACATCTGCCGCTCGATCGTCGAGTTCCATGGCGGGCGCCTGTGGGCCGCGCCGAATCCCGCCGGCGGCACGATCTTCCGCTTCACATTGCCGCGGTCGGTGGAACCGGTGCCTGCCGCCGTGGTCGAGATTCCCGCGACCGCGCAGGGCCGCTGAGCCGGCCGCCGGTCCCTCCCTTACAATCGACCCTATGTTTCGTGAAACCCCCAGTGATGTTCGTCGTGAGCCCGCCCGTCCCGCCAGCCTGGTCTATGTCGTCGACGATGACGAGGCCGTCCGCGATTCGCTTCGCTGGCTGCTCGAGGCGAACCGCTACCAGGTCTCCTGCTACGCCCGCGCCGAGGACTTCCTCACGCACTACGAGCCGAGTCGCACCGCCTGCCTGATCCTCGACGTGCGGATGCCGGGCATGAGCGGCCTGGAGTTGCAGGAGCAGCTCGTCGCGCGCGGGGTCAACCTGCCGATCCTTTTCATCACCGGCCACGGCGACGTGCCGATGGCCGTCACGACGATGAAGAAGGGTGCCGTCGACTTCATCGAGAAGCCGTTCAACGAAGCCGACCTGCGGGCGTCGGTCGAACGCATGCTCGCCGCGGCGGAAGACGAGGCCGAGACGCGGCGCCGCGAACGGGAGCGGGAGGGACTGCTGTCGCGCCTCACGGCCCGCGAGCGCCAGGTGCTCGAATGCATCGTCGCCGGTCGGCTCAACAAGCAGATCGCCGACGACCTGGGCATCAGCATCAAGACGGTGGAGGCGCACCGCGCCAACATCATGGACAAGCTCAACGCGGGGACCGTGGCCGATTTGCTGCGGCTGGCATTGACGCGCGGCTAGGCGACAGGGGCCGTCGCCTGCCTGCGCGGACCGCAAAAAAAACCCCGCCGTAGCGGGGTAAATTTGCCACCCACCCTGAAAAGAATTACGCCCTGGATGCCCGTCCGCGGAGACGCAGGGCCAGCATGAGACCCGCGAGACCGAGCAGCGCCAGCGAACTCGGCTCCGGCACGGCGCGGACTGCGGTCAGTCCGTTGACCTTGAAGTAGTCCGCCTTGGTATCGACCCCACCGGCCGGCGCGTTGCCGCCGATGCTCATGTAGGCGCCGACCATCCAGTACTGCGACGAAATCGACGTCGACAGTCCTGTGGCGTTGTTGCCCACGGCCATGTTGCCCAGATTGGTTGCGATGCCCCATTGACCGCTCGACACGAGGTCTGCGACCGTGCGCGCGCTCAGCGTCGTCGACGGCGTGCCGGTCCCCTTGTAGTAGAGGATGGTGGAATCCGAGTCGAGGCCGCTCGTCGCCGACGGGAAGCCGATGGACACATCCGCCAGCGTGACCGCACTCGAGAACGAAAACACCAGTGCGTCGTATGCGCCCACGTTGTCGATGGCGTGCTCGCTGTTCGCGGTGTTGGGCGCGTTGCTCGCGTTCAGTTCGGCGTTGAGCAGACCCGCGCGCGGCTGCCCCGTGACGCCGAGATCCCCACCGTAGTTGCCGATGTAGGCGGATTCGAACTTGTTGCCGACAGCGGTGGTCGACCACGCCGAGACTGTGACGCTGCTGCCGGCCGTCGAACCGGCCCACATGATCGTATTGCCGTAGTTGGACCCGCCGTCGCCGTACTGGGCGGCGCTGGAATTACGCCAGGTGGTCACACCGGTCGCCGAGGTCGTCTTGTCGGACGCGACCACGGTCGGATTGGTCGCCGTCATCGCCGCAGAGCCGAAATTGTAAGTCGTGGTGACGGTCGCGGCTGCCGGCAGCGTGGCCGTCAAGGCGAGCGCAGCGAGTACGGAGCGGACAGGCTTCATGAATAATTTCTCTTTGGTTATATCGAGCAGCTTCGGGCGGCGTGTTGCGCAAGCTTGTGTTGACTAACCGCAAGTGCTATGCCCGGTCGCGTAACTCGTTGATTGGACTGAAATCTAGGTGTTTGTCTGATCGAATCCCGAACCGGAATGGAAAGCAAATCGACAATTTCCTGTCGTGAACCGCGGCCGACGGCAGCGATCGGGCTCGCGAGGGGCACGCATGCTAAACTCCCCGCCCGCCACGGTGTCCGGTCGTCCGGACCTCGCAACACCCTCCGCAAGTCCTCTCACTGGAACCGTTGATGACCGCGCGTCTGCTCGACGGAACCGCTTTGTCCGCACGACTGCGCGAACGACTGGGTGCGCGGGTCTGGACGCTGGCTGCCCGCGGGATCGTTCCCGGCCTGGCGGTGGTGCTGGTCGGCGACGACCCGGCCTCGCAGATCTACGTGCGCAACAAGGCGAAGGCCTGCGCCGATGTCGGCATCCGTTCCGAAATGCGGCTGATGCCCGGGTCGACCCCCGAAGCGGCATTGCTCGCCGAAGTGCAGCGACTCAATCAGGACCCGACGATCCACGGGATCCTGGTCCAGTTGCCGCTGCCTCCGCAGATCGACCCGGCCCGCGTGATCGAGGCCATCGCCATCGACAAGGACATCGACGGCTTCCACATGCTGTCGGCCGGTGCATTGCTGACCGGGCGAATCGACGGCGCGGTGGGCTTCCGTCCCTGCACGCCGTACGGTGTGATGAGGATGCTCGACGATGCCGACGTGCCGATCGCCGGGGCGCACGCCGTCGTGATCGGCCGCAGCAACACGGTCGGCAAGCCGATGGCGTTGATGCTGCTGGCGCGCAACGCCACGGTGACGATCTGTCACAGCGCCACGCGCAATCTGGCCGGGATCGTGCGGCAGGCCGACATCGTCGTCGCCGCCGTGGGCCGGGTGTCCACCGTCACCGCCGACATGGTCAAGCCGGGCGCGGCGGTGGTCGACGTCGGCATGAATCGCAACGCCGCAGGCAAGCTGGTCGGCGACGTGGACTTCGACACGGTCCGCGAGACCGCGGGCTGGATCTCGCCGGTACCCGGCGGCGTCGGCCCGATGACGATCACGATACTGCTGGAAAATACCGTCCTGTCCGCCGAGCGAACGGCAACCGCGCCCTGACCCCTACGGCCTCCCATGCCTACAGACCCCGTGTCCAATCCTCTCCTCGAACCCGCCGACCTGGTCCGCTACAGCGCGGTCGACGCAACGCATGTCGTGCCGGCCGTCACCGAAGCGCTGGCCGAGGCCACCGCCGCGATCGCCCGCCTGCAGGCCGATGCCGGCGCCGACACCTGGTCGTCGTTCGTCGAGCCGTTGGAAGCGGCGACCGAGCGGGTCGGGCACGTCTGGTCGGCCGTCTCGCATCTGAGCGCCGTCACGGATACCCCGCCGCTGCGGGCGGCCTACAACGAGTGCCTGCCGAAGATGACCGAGTTCTGGACCGCGCTGTCGCAGAACGAGGCGCTGTTCGAACGCTACCGCGCCATCGAAGGGTCTTCCGGGTTCGCCGCGTTGTCGCCGGCGAAGCGCCGCGTCGTGTCCAATGCGCTGCGCGACTTCCGGCTGGGCGGCGCCGAGCTGCCGCCCCCCGAAAAGGCGCAACTCGCGGCGATCGAGGACGAGCTCGCGAAGCTGTCGCAGTCCTTCTCCGAGCACGTCCTCGACGCGACCAACGAGTTCACGCTGGACATCGCCGACGCCGCGGGACTGGACGGACTGCCCGACGACGCGCTGGCCGCGGCCCGCACGCGCGCCGAGCAGGCCGGCGTGCCCGGCTATCGCGTGACCCTGCACATGCCGTCCTACCTGGCGGTCATGCAGTTCGCCAACGATCGCGGCTTGCGCGAGACCGTGTACGCGGCCTATGCGAAACGCGCATCCGAGTTCGGCAAGCCCGAACAGGACAACGGCCCGTTGATCACCCGCATCCTCGCTTTGCGCGCCGAGGCGGCGAAGCTGCTTCAGTTCGACGACTACGCGAGCCTGTCGATGGTGCCGAAGATGGCCGAGTCGCCCGCCCACGTGCTGCGCTTCCTCGAAGAGCTGCGGGTTCGGGCCCGCCCCTTCGGCGAGCGCGACATGCGTGAGCTCGCGGCATTCGCGCGCGAAGACCTTGGCATCGATGCCCTCGAGGCCTGGGACATCGGCTACGCGTCCGAGCGCCTGCGCGAGCACCGTTACGCCTTCTCGCAGCAGGAAGTGAAGTCCTACTTCCCGGAGTCGAAGGTGCTGGAAGGATTGTTCCGGGTGGTCGGCCAGCTGTTCTCCGTCGCGGCGCGCCAGCGGACCGGCGCCGATGCGCCGTCGCTGTGGCATCCCGACGCGAAGTTCTTCGACCTGGTCGATGCGTCGGGCGCGATCGTCGCGCAGTTCTATCTGGATCTGTATGCGCGCGTCGGCAAGCGGAGCGGCGCGTGGATGGCCTCGGCGCGCAGCCGCGGCGTGCGGTCGGACGGGCGCAGCCAGACACCGATCGCCTTCCTCACCTGCAACTTCTCCGAGCCGCTGCGCGATGCGGCGGGCATGACCACGCGCGAGGCGCTGTTCACCCATTCCGAAGTCAACACGCTGTTCCACGAGTTCGGACACGGCCTGCATCACATGCTCACGCGGGTCGACGAGTCGTCGGTCGCCGGCATCCGCGGCGTCGAGTGGGATGCCGTAGAACTGCCGTCGCAGTTCCTCGAGAACTTCTGCTGGGAGTGGGACGTGGTCGAGCACATGACCGCGCAGATCGACACCGGGCTGCCCATCCCGCGCGCCCTCTTCGACCGCATGCTCGCGGCCAAGAATTTCCAGGCGGGGATGCAGACGCTGCGGCAGCTCGAGTTCGCGATCTTCGACATGCGCCTGCACAGCCTGTTCGATCCGCAGGGCAGTCAGTCGGTGATCGCGCTGCTCGACGAAGTGCGCAAGAGCGTGGCCGTGTTCACGGTGCCCGACTACAACCGCCAGTCGAACCAGTTCTCGCACATCTTCGCCGGCGGTTACGCCGCCGGCTACTACAGCTACAAGTGGGCCGAGGTGCTGTCGGCGGATGCGTACGCGCAGTTCGAGGAGGACGGGGTGCTGAACCCGGTCACCGGCGCGCGCTTCCTCGAAGAAATCCTCGGCGTCGGCGGCAGCCGCCCCGCGATCGAATCGTTCGTGTCGTTTCGGGGACGCGAGCCCGACCTCGAAGCGCTGCTCCGGCACAATGGAATGGTCGAGGCCGCGTGAGCGCCCCGACCGACCGACATCGAGAGGAAGAACCATGTTCATGACGACACGCATACGTCTTGCTGCGGTGACCGGCGGGATGCTGCTCATCGCCGCCACGGCTTCCGCGCAATACAAGTCGATCGGCCGCGACGGGCGCGTGACGTACAGCGACACGCCGCCGCCCGCCACCGCGCGCGTCGTCGAACAGAAGAAGCCGGCCGCCGAC
>JBBRRW010000116.1:0-10476 GCA_038245975.1 Burkholderiales bacterium | reverse complement strand
CACGCCCCACGACCAGCGATGTCAGAGGGATACCGGCGCGTCGGACAGTTCGTTGCGGCGGCTTCCGTCGCCGTCCGCCGGGAACGCGATGGCGAGCGCCCGATGGATCGATTCGAGCGCGTCGCGGACCCCCTGCTCGAACGCGTCCTGGCGAAACGCCGCCTGCGCGACGCCGCACACGGTCTGCCAGTACGGGTCGCCGATGCGGCGCGCGGCGGCCCGGTCCGCGATGACCTCGACCTTGCGATCGGCGAGGTTGATGTACAGCAGGACCCCGTTGTTCTCTTCGGTGTCCCACACGCGGAACGTGCCGAAGAGATCCAGCGCGCGTTGCCGCGTCGTCATGCCGCGTCGGACCTTGCGCAAGGGCAACGCCGATTCGACGATGAGGCGGACTTCGCCGCGGTGCGTGCCCTCCCCCGTCGCGATGACCTCCTGCAGGCGTTGCATGATCTCGGCCGAGAACAGCTTGTGCGTACCGCGCTGGCCGGCGGAGAGATGGCGGAACGCGCGCGACCAGTCCATCACCAGTCTCCCGACGCACCGCCGCCGCCGAAGTCCCCGCCACCGCCGCTGAACCCGCCACTCCCGCCGCCGCCCGAGAAGCCGCCGCCACCGAATCCGCCGCCGCCGCGATTCGCGAGGCTGCCCAGAATGCCGCCGATGACCATCGGGGCGATCGAACGGTTCAGCGCGCGATTGCCGGACATGTAGCCGACCTGCCTCCGGCCCGCGCCGCGGAACAGGAACGACACGATCACGAAGACCAGTAACAGGCCGGGCAGGCCAAGCCCGAATCCGCTGCCGCTCGTCCGCGTGTCCTGGCGCGGTGGCGGCGGGGGCGGCAGCGCCTCGCCCTGCAGCAGCGACTGGATGCGACGGACGCCCGCGACCAGACCGCCGTAGTAGTCGTTCTCGCGAAAGTGGGGCGCGATCTCTTCGTCGATGATGCGTTTGGACTGCGCGTCGGTGATGGCACCCTCGAGCCCCTTGCCCACCTCGATGCGCAAGCGCCGCAGGTCGCGCGGGTTGTCCTTCGCGACGATCAGGATCACGCCGTCGGCCGTCCCCTTGCGACCGATCTTCCAGGCCTCGGCCACGCGGATGCCGTACTGCTCGATCTGTTCGGGCGCCGTGGTCGGCACGGTCAGGACCGCGATCTGCGAGCCCTTCTGCTTCTCGTAGTCGGCCAGCATGGCATCCAGGGCCGAGCGCTGGTCGGGCGCCAGCAGCGACGCGCCGTCGGTCACGCGCGCCGTCAGCGGCGGGATGGCCGCGAGGTCCTGGGCGTGGGCGAACGTCGCGCAGGCAGCGAGCAGGAAGACTGCGAGGAACCGCATGGCGAGGGTCACTTAGAACTTGACCGTCGGAGCCTTGGAGACTTCCTTCTCGTTCTCCACGGTGAAATTCTCCTTCGCCTTGTAGCCGAACACCATTGCGGTCAGATTGTTCGGGAATTGTCGAACGGTCACGTTGTAGTCGCGCACGGTCTGGATGTAGCGGTTGCGTGCGACCGTGATGCGGTTCTCGGTCCCTTCGAGCTGCGACTGCAGGTCGCGGAAGTTCTGGTCCGACTTCAATTGCGGATAGTTCTCGGTGACCGCGATCAGCCGTGACAGCGCACCGGACAACTCGCCCTGCGCAGCCTGGAATTTCTTGAAGGCCTCCGGATCGTTGAGCGTCTCCGGCGTCACCTGGATGCTGGTCGCCTTGGCGCGCGCCTCGGTCACGCCGATCAGCACGTCCTTCTCCTGGGCCGCATAGCCCTTCACCGTGTTCACGAGGTTCGGGACGAGGTCGGCCCGACGCTGGTACTGGTTGACCACTTCGCTCCAGGCGGCCTTGACGGTCTCGTCCTTGGACTGGAAGTCGTTGTAGCCGCAGGCCGACAGCAGCGTGGCGCAGCCGGCCAGCACGACGAGTCGACGCACGCGCGCGCGCAGCGATGGCGGGAACGATGAGGCGGGAAAAGATCGCATGAGTGCTCCTGTTGTGGGTGGCGCCTGTGGATGCCGACGCGTCGCGCCATTGCAAGATCGATGGAACGGTACCGTGGCGATCGCGTCATTCGGCGATCGGTGCGGGCCTGCGGATCAGCGCGGCGGCCACCGCGATACAGATGAGCACGAGCGCCGCGAAATCGCGCCACGGCGGCACCTCGCCGAGCATGACCATCCCCGAGAATACCCCGACCACCGGGATCAGCATCGACGAGAGCCCGGCCGTCGTCGCGGGCAGCGAACGCGCGACCGTGAACCAGATCAGGTTGCCGATCGCCAGCACCAGCACCGCGTTGTAGAGGATCGGCAGCCACTCGACGCCGACCGGCACGCGCCACTGTGATCCTTCGAACACCAGCGACGCGCCGAGGATCGCCGGGCATGCGAAGGCCATCATCCAGAAGGTCAGCACCAGCGTGTTGATGTCGATCTTTGCGCGCCTGAAGGCGTGCGTGCCCCAGGCCCACGACATCGCGGCCGACAGCATCAGCACGAGGCCCAGAGGATGCCCCGACAGCGCGGTCCAGTCACCGGACACCAGCAGCGCGATCCCCGCGAGCGCGCAGACCACGCCGAACACCGTGCGCGCGGCGATCGGCTCGCGATACACGAAGACGCCGATCAGCGCGGACCACACCGGCATCGTGAAGCCGAGGATGGCCGCGCGGCCGGCCGGCAGCAGCGTCATTGCGACCGTGACGACCGCATACCAGACGATGACGTTCGGGAACGACAGCGCTGCGATGCGCCCGGCCATGCCGGTCGGGATGCGCAGCGAGAAGCCACGCAGCACGAGGATGACGCCGAGCAGGATCGTGCCGAGCACGAGGCCGATGCTGCGGAACCACAGCGGCGGCAACTGCGTGACGCCGATCTTCATGACCGACCAGTTCATGCCCCATGTGAGCGTGAGGATTGCCATCAGGCCGAGCGAGCGCAGCATGGATCGTTTCCCGTTGATGGACCGCGGTCGACGGCCCGCCTGCGCACGCGAGGCCCGTCGAAGTTAGAATTCTCGCCGATCCGGCCGGGTCGACTTTTCGCCGGGGCTCCCGACGCCACCGGATCGCCCCACCAGGAGATCGACCATGGATCCGGCACCCGCCCCGCGCGCCGACGCGACCCCCTTCGTCGATCGGCTGTCGCGTCGCTGGGCGACCCACCGCACGATGCTGTGCGTGGGCCTCGATCCCGAGCCGAAGCGCTTCCCGCCGCATCTGCAAGGCTCCCAGGCGATCCTCGACTTCTGCCGCGCGATCGTCGATGCCACCCACGACCTCGTATGCGCGTTCAAACCGCAGATCGCCTACTTCGCCGCGAATCGCGCCGAAGATCAGCTCGAGGCGCTGATCGCGTACATCCACGACCGCTATCCGGACGTGCCCGTCATCCTCGACGCGAAGCGCGGCGACATGGGCACCACGTCCGAGCAGTACGCGCGCGAGGTGTTCGAACGCTATCGCGCCGACGCCACCACGCTGCAGCCCTACCAGGGCTACGACGCGATCGCGCCCTACCTCGCCTACCAGGACAAGGGGACGATCATCCTCTGCCGCACGTCGAACCCCAGCGGCGACGAACTGCAGGCGCTGCAGGTGATGTCCGAGCGGGGCAGCGAACCGCTCTACCTCCATGTCGCCCGTCTCGTCGCCGAGCGCTGGAACGCCAACGGCCAGTGCGGCCTGGTGGTCGGCGCGACCTACCCGCGCGAACTCGCGGCCGTGCGCGCGGCGGTCGGCGAGATGCCGATCCTGGTGCCGGGCATCGGCGCGCAGGGTGGCGACCTCGAGGCCTCGGTGGCAGCGGGTTCGACGGCGGCCGGCGGCCTGATGCTGAGCTCGTCGCGCGCCGTGCTGTACGCCGGCCACGGCGAGGATTTCGCGGTCGCCGCCCGCCACGTCGCCCTCGGGACGCGGGACGCGATCCGCGCGTGCCGCGGCTGACCGGCCGCGCCGTCAGCCGGCGAGGAAGGGCGTCAGTTCCGCCAGCACCCGCTCGGGCAGTTCCTCCGGAATGAAGTGCCCCGCCGGCAGTGCCGTGCCGGTCACGGACGCGCTGCACTTCGCCTGCCAGTTCGCGATCGGATCGAACAGTTTCGCGATCACGCCGCGCTCGCCCCACAGCACCAGCATCGGACAGCGCACGCGGTCGCCCGCGGCATCGCTGGCGCGGTCGTGCGCGAGGTCGATGCCGGCCGACGCGCGATAGTCCTCGCAACTGCCGTGCAGGCCTTCCGGCGTCGCCCAGCAGCGCTCGTACTCGGCGACGGCCTCGGCCGCGAAGAGCGACACGCCCGCGCCGCCCCACCCGCCGAGGAAGGTCCGCAACAACCGCGGCGCGTCGGCGCCGAGCATCGTCTCGGGCAGCGGCGCCGGCTGGGTCAGGAAGAACCAGTGCCAGTAGGCCTGCGCAAACGCGAAGTCGGTCTGGTCGTACATCGTCAGCGTGGGCGCGATGTCGATCACGCACAGCCTGGCGACCGCCTGCGGATGATCGACCGCGAGGCGATGCGCGACGCGCCCGCCGCGATCGTGTCCGACGACAGAGAAACGTTCGTGCCCGAGCGCCCGCATCACGCCGACCATGTCGTTCGCCATCGCGCGCTTCGCATAGTTGCCGTGGTCCGCATCGCCCTTCGGCTTCGACGAGTCGCCGTAGCCGCGCAGGTCGGGGCACACCACGCGATAGCGCTCGGCGAGTCGCGGCGCGAGTCGGTGCCAGATCACGTGCGTCTGCGGATAGCCGTGCAGCAACAGCAAGGGCGGCAGCGCGTCGTCGCGGCTGACGCGCGCGTGGATGCGGATGCCGCCCACCGGGTCGACGGCAAAGTCGCGTTCGTCGAACGCTTCGAAGCCGATCATCGGGGCGTCGCCTTCGCCGGTCCGACGACGCGCAGCAGCAGGCCGCCGAGCGCGTGCCGGACCGACTGCTCGCGCACCTGCGCGCGGTCGCCGGCGAAATGCATCGTCTCGCTCTGCACGGGGTACTCCATCTCGACCCATGCGAAGCACACGGTACCGACCGGCTTGTCGCGCGTGCCGCCGCCGGGGCCGGCGACGCCGGTGATCGCGACCGAAAGCTGAGCGCGGCTTTCGAGCAGCGCGCCTTCGGCCATCGCCCGCGCGACCTCCTCGCTGACCGCCCCGTGGGTCTCGATGAGGTCGGGCGCGATGCCCAGCATCTCGACCTTCGCGTGGTTCGAATAGGTCACGAAGCCGCGTTCGAACCACGCCGACGAGCCCGCGATGTCGGTCAGCGACGCGGCGACCAGCCCCCCGGTGCAGGACTCGGCGGTCGTGACCATGTAGTTGCGCTGGAGCAGCTGGCGGCCGAGGTGCGACGCGAGGCTGCGGATGGTGTCGTTCATGCGATGCCGTTCGAAAGGGAGTTCAGGTTGCCGGCGATCGGACGACTCATGCGCGATGCGCCGTCACGGCTTCGACGATGCGGATCGCGACGGCCATCGTCAGCAGGCTGTAGAAGGCCGCGATCAGGTCGTCGCCCATCACGCCGAAGCCCGCCCACGCGCCGCTCTTGAAACGCCGCTCGAAGGCGCGGATCGGGGGCGGCTTCACGATGTCGAAGAAGCGGAAGACGCCGAAGGCCACCGCCTGCCACAGCAGCCCCCAGGGGCTGAACACCAGCACCAGCCAGATCGCGATGATCTCGTCCCACACCATGCCGCCGTGGTCGGCGACGCCTAGGTCGCGACCCGTGCGCGTGCAGGCCCAGCAGCCGATCGCGAAGCCGGCGACCAGCACGATCGCCCATCCGCCCGGTGCCAGGTACGGTGCGAGCAGGACATAGGTGGCCCATCCGAACAGCGTGCCGAAGGTCCCCGGCGCCTTCGACGGCAGTCCGCTGCCGAAGCCGAGGGCGATGAAATGCGCGGGATGCGAGAACAGGAAACGGAAGGTCGGCTTCATGCGAAGTGATCGAAGCCGCGAAGAAGCGCGGCGTCGATGGACCGACAGTCTGCGCCCTGTTCGTCGACGAAGCGCAACGCGCCGCCTGCGACGACGGTGCCGATGCGCGTGACGCGGGTGTCGGCCGCGGCAGCCGCGCGCGCGATCGCCTCGCGGTGCGTGGGTGCGGCGCTGAAACACAGCTCGTAGTCGTCGCCCCCGGCGAGCGCCATGCGGTGACGGACGTCGTCCGCGGCCGCGGCGAGCTCGGCAGCGACGGGGATGGCGTCGAGGTGCACGTCGGCGCCGCAGCGCGACGCCTTCAGCAGATGGCCGAGGTCCTGCGCCAGCCCGTCCGAGATATCGATCGCGGCATGTGCGAGGCCGACCAGTGCGATACCGAGCGCCACGCGCGGCACCGGTCTTTCGAGCGCGTCGCGCAGTCGACCGTCGACGGCCGCTTCGCCATCGCGCCCTTCCCGCGCGGCACGGATGCGCTGCAGCGCCAGCGCCGCCGTGCCGAGTTCGCCGCTGACCCAGAGGTCGTCGCCTTCGCGGGCCGCGGCCCGCCGCAGCGCGCGGCCCTCGGGCACTGTACCGAACACCGTCACGCAGAGAGTGAGCGGGCCGCGTGTCGTGTCGCCGCCGACGAGCTCGCAATCGAACGCGGTCGCGCAGTCGAACAGCCCTTGCGAGAACGCCGCCAGCCACGCCTCGTCGATCGCCGGCAACGCGAAGGCCAGTGTGAAGGCCAGCGGTCGCGCGCCCATCGCGGCGAGGTCGGACAGGTTGACGGCCAGCGTCTTCCAGCCGAGCGCCGCGGCATCGACGTCGTCGAAGAAATGACGGCCGGCGACCAGCATGTCGGTGGATACCGCAAGTTCGTGGCCGGCGGCCGGGGCGAGCAGCGCGCAGTCGTCGCCGATACCCAGGCGCGCGCGGCGGTGCATGCGCCGCGCGGGGCCGTCGAAGTAACGCGCGATCAGTTCGAACTCGGTCATGCCGATCGAGCCGACGGGTTCAACGCGATCGACCGCGGGCGCTGCTTTCGTCGGGTCGCAGGTCCACGCCCAGCTTGTCGAGGACGCCGTTGACGTACTTGAAGCCATCGGTGCCGCCGAACGACTTGGCGACCTCCACGGCCTCGTTGATGACCACGCGATACGGGATCTCGACGTGATGCGCGAGCTCGTAGGCACCGATCAGCAGCACCGCGTGTTCGACCGGCGACAGTTCGACGATGGGGCGGTCGAGATACGGCGTGATCGCCGCGCGCAACGGCACGACTTCGCGGATCGATCCATGCAGCAGCGCGCGGTAGTGCTCGGCGTCGGCCTTCTCGAAGCCCGGCGTCTCACGGATGTGCGCGTCGATGGCGCCGGCGTTCTCGTTGCCAACGTCGCGCGACAGCAGCCATTGGTAGAGCCCCTGCAGGGCGAACTCGCGGGAACGGCGTCGTGCGCTCTTCGGCGGGCCCTTCTTGGCGGGTGGCTTGGCTGCGTCGGACGCAGGATCGATCGGGGGTGTGGTGGGGTTCACGGAAAGCTCTGGCGTTGACGGTGGTCCCGGGTGCGCATCGCAAGCGACGGCACGCGGCTCATTGCGGGTCTCTTACTGCGGGTCTTCTTCCTCTTCGGCGCCGGCCAGATCCTCGAGCCGGCTCGCGAGGTTGGCCATCTCGACCGCGGCCCAGGCCGCGTCGCGCCCCTTGCCGTCGGCACGGGCGTCGGCCTGCGCGTCGTTCTCGGTGCTCAGCACCCCGTTGGCCACCGGGATCTCGAACGCGAGCGCGACCTTGGAGATGCCCGCGGCACTCTCGTTCGACACGAGTTCGAAGTGATAGGTCTCGCCGCGGATCACGGCGCCCAGCGCGATCAGCGCATCGAACTGCTCGGACTCGGCCATCTTCTGCAGGGCGAACGGGATCTCGAGCGCGCCGGGCACGGTCGCGATCAGGATGTCCTCGGCGAGCACGCCGAGCGCCAGCAGCTCGGTCACGCAGGCCTTGCGCAGCGCGAGGCAGACCGGCTCGTTGAAGCGGGACTGGACGATGCCGATGCGCAGGTCGGCGCCGGCCATGTCAGGAAGCAGGATCTCGACGGTCATCGCAGGCGATCGTGTGAGGTTGAAGGAAGGATCGACGGAGTCACGGGTCGACGTAACCCGCGACCCGCAGGTCGAATCCGGCCATCGACGGCATCTTGCGCGGCTTGGCCAGCAGGCGCATGCGACCGACACCGAGGTCGCGCAGGATCTGCGCGCCGATGCCGTAGGTTCGCAGGTCCATCTTGCGTTCGACGTGCTTCTCGCGGCAGTCGCCGGTGCGATCGACCTCGGCCAGCGACGCGAACTGGCCGAACAGCCGGTCGGCCGACTCGTTGCAGTTGAGCAGCACCAGCACGCCGGCGTCGGCCTTCGCGATCGCCTCGAGCGCGCGCGCCACCGTCCACGAGTGGGTGGACGTACCGCTGTCGATGAGGTCGAGCAGCGACGTCGGCTCGTGCACCCGCACCAGCGTCTCGCACTCCGGCTCGATGCTTCCGCGCGTCAGCGCGAGGTGCGCGGCGCCGCTCGGCACGTCGCGATAGGCGATCGCGCGCAGCGTGCCGTGCGCCGTCGCCACGTCGCGCTCGGCCACGCGCTCGATCAGGCTCTCGTTCGCCGACCGGTAGTGGATCAGGTCGGCGATCGTGCCGATCTTCAGGCCGTGTTCCTGCGCGAAGACCATCAGGTCGGGCAGCCGCGCCATCGTGCCGTCGTCCTTCAGCACTTCGCAGATGACCGCCGCCGGCGTGGTGCCGGCCATGCGGGCGAGATCGCAGCCGGCCTCGGTGTGTCCGGCGCGCATCAGCACGCCGCCGCCTTCGGCGCGGATCGGGAAGATGTGTCCGGGCCGCACGATGTCCGATGGCTTCGCGTCCTTCGCGACGGCCGCCTGGATGGTGCGCGCGCGATCGGCCGCCGAGATGCCGGTGGTCACGCCTTCGGCGGCCTCGATCGACATCGTGAACTTGGTGCCGTAGCGCGTACCGTTGGCCGCGGTCATCAGCGGCAGCTGCAATTGCTTGCATCTTTCTTCGGTCAGCGTCAGGCAGATCAGGCCGCGGCCGTAGCGCGCCATGAAGTTGATCGCCTCGGGCGTGACGAATTCGGCGGCGAGCACGAGGTCGCCCTCGTTCTCGCGGTCTTCCTCGTCGACCAGGATGACCATGCGGCCGGCGGCGAGTTCGGCGACGATCTCGGGCACGGGCGAGATGGTCGTGGCGATCGGTGGCGGGGTCGGGGTCTGGGGGGTCGGATTGACGACTGTGAGCATGGAAGCCTCCGTCGAAAGAGCGGGACGCGCGCATCGCGGCGCGGCGGGCCGGGATCGTAAAGGGCTCTATTCTAGGCGCTCGACCGGTTCGGGCGGATCGGCGGCATGCGGCCGCCGATGGCGACCCCGACGCATTGCGAGGACTCTGGATGGCCACGTCGGTATTCGATTCGCTGTTGTTGCGGGACCTGTTCGGCACCCCCGCGATGCGCGCGCTGTTCGACGAGCGCGCGTTCATCGCCCGCTGCGTCGACGTCGAGACGGCGCTGGCCCGCGCCGAGGCCAGAGCCGGCCTGATCCCGGCCGACGCCGCGGACCACATCGGCCGCAGCGCCGACCCCGAGCGCTTCGACTACGAAGCGCTGCGCAAGGAAACCGAGATCGTCGGCTATCCGATCCTCGCGATGGTCCGGCAGCTCGCCGCGCAATGCGGCGACGCCGGCCGCTACGTGCACTGGGGCGCGACGACCCAGGACATCATGGACAGCGCGACGATGCTCCAGTGCCGCGAGGCGCTCGCGCTGATCGGCGACCAGTTGAACGAGGTCCGGGCCGCGCTGGCCGATCTGGCCGAACGCCATGCCGACACGGTCACCGCCGGCCGCACCCACCTGCAGCATGCGCTGCCGGTCACCTTCGGCTTCCGCTGCGCGGTCTGGTTGTCGGCGCTCGATCGTCATGCCGAACGTCTCGCGCAGGCGAAGGCCCGCGCGCTGATGGTCCAGTTCGGCGGCGCGGCCGGCACGATGGCATCGCTGGGCGACGCGGCCAACGGCCTCGCGGTCCGCCGGCACCTCGCGGCCGAGTTAGGGCTGGCCGATCCCGGCATCACGTGGCACGTCGCCCGCGACGGCCCGAACGAGCTCGTGTCGCTGCTCGCGGCCATCGGCGCGTCGCTCGGCAAGATCGCCGTCGACGTACTGACGATGGCGTCGTCGGAATTCGGCGAGGTCGCGGAGCCGTTCGTGCCGGGTCGCGGCGGCAGCTCGACGATGCCGCAGAAGCGCAATCCGATCTCGTGCGAACTGATCTTCGCCGCGGCGAAGATGCTGCGCGAACGCGCGTCGCTGATGCTCGACGCGATGCTGACCGACTTCGAGCGGGCGACCGGCGCATGGCATCTCGAATGGAGCGCGCTACCCGAAGCCTTCCTGCTGGCCGCGAGTGCGCTGCATCAGTCGGCGTTCCTGCTGCGCGGTCTCGAGGTCGACACCGCGCGCATGCAGCGCAACCTCGACCTGACCGGCGGGCTGAT
>JBBRRW010000115.1:0-10493 GCA_038245975.1 Burkholderiales bacterium | reverse complement strand
CGACGAGAGGATGCGGGCACCTTGCGCCAACTGGTCGGCGCTCTGGTCCAGCACGCGGTTGAAGACCCGCTCGCCGGTGATCAGCTCGTGCGCCAGGTTCTCCTCGGTCGTGGTGGCGCCCGTGACGTGGACGATCGCGAAAGCCGCGATCTGCAGCGTGCACAGCAGCGCGACGAACGCGACCACGATCCGCGTCTGCAGGCCGCGGCTCTTCGGCAGCGCCGTTTGCAGCGAGACCCGCAGCGACCGCGGCGGGCCCGGATTCATGAGGCGGACTTCAGTTCGACCGCCATGTCGACGGTCGTGTCCGACGAGACGGTGACCGTCTTCGGGGCGCCCTGGACCGGCATGCGCGGGTTCCACACCGAAACCTTGTAGTCACCGGGCGGCAACGCGTCGATCTTCAACTGTCCGTTGGCCGCCGTCCTGCCGTACCACGGCGTGTCGACCACCATCACGTAGGCGACCATGCGGTCGTGGATGTTGCAGCCGAGGACGACGAGGCCGGGCTTGTCGAATACCACCGGCGTCGCCGGCAGACCGGCGTAGAGGCGTAGCTCGAAGATCCTGGTCGGCGAGAACGAATAGACGTGGTGACGGACCGTGTCGCGATTGGGAAAGGTCACCGAGCCGCCGGCCTGCACCACGGTCACCAGCGGAATGAAGGTCAACTTTTCCTGTGCGATTTCGGCGGCGACCGGCGTGCGCGTCGCGGGCACCGTGCCGGTCGGCACCGCGTACACCACCGCATCGCCGACTGCTAGCGCCGACTGGTCCACCACCCGCACCGTGAGCGATGCCGCCGACGCCGACGAGCCGAACGTCAGTGCGAGCAGGGCGGCGGGCAGCAGTTGCAAAAGGACGGGCAGTCGCATGGCATGAAGCGGAGCGGTCAATCAGCGGCTGACGACGTCGCGCTTCATCGGCGCCAGCAGACGCAGCAGCTCGTTCTTCTCGCGCTCGCCGACGCCGTTGTCCTGCAGCGAGACGCGCAGGGCCTCGACCAGCGCGTAGAACTCGCGCTGATCGATGTTCATGCCCTGATGGGCCAGCTTCATCTCGTCGCCCGTGTAGTGGCAGTCGCCGCCGGCGATCGCGCACAGTTGCAGGACGATCTTGGTCTCCAGCTTCGGCAGGTTGACGCCCTCGAACGACCGGTTGACGGCGGGGTCGGCGGCCATCGTCTCGACCATCTGCCGGATCACTTTCGTCACGACCGGTTCGCCGCCGAGACGCTGGTAGAGGCTGGGTTCGGGCATGTCGGCGCGCGCCAGGTCGACGGTCAGCACCGCTGTCGCGAGAACGAGGATCACCAGGATTTTCATGGCAGTAGGTCCGAAAAAAGGGAAGAAAGGCATCGAGATCGGCATTTGTCGCGGATCGCGCCGCCCGTTCAATAGCGGGAGCGCGCATCGCTGGAACGCCGACTCCCGACACTGCAATCGGCAATCGGAGCCGCAACTTGATAGCGCTGCGCCCCTCGTCGAACCGTGTTCAGGCACCGGAGAAAATCCCTTGATCCGCCAGACTGGAAGCGCGATCGCTCGCGCCATGTCCCTGCTTTCTTCGGTGCTGCTGCTGTGCGTCGCGACCTCGGGCATCGCGCACGGGCAGGGCCGCATCCTCGCGACCGGCGGGGTCACCGAACTCGAGGGCGCCGCGGGCGGCGGCATCGTCCCGTGGGCGTTGATCGCGGGCTACGGCACGAAGGACGAGATCGGCGCGACCGCGTCGTACACCCACCTCGATATCAGCGACTTCCGGCTGCAGTCGGCGTCCGTCGCGGTCGGCTTCTTCGACCGCGTCGAGGTGTCGCTGGCGCGCCAGCGCTTCGGACTCGGCAGCACCGTGCCCGGCCGCTCGATCGAGCAGGACATCGCGGGTATGAAGCTGCGGGTGATCGGCGACGCGGTCTACGACCAGGACCTGTGGCTGCCGCAGATCGCCGTCGGCGTGCAGTACAAACACAACCGCGACTTCGACTTCATCCCGAAGGCGCTCGGCGCGACGCGCGCATCGGGCACCGACGTGTACGTCGCGGCCACCAAGCTGTTCCTCGCGGGCGTGGCCGGCCGCAACGTCCTCGTCGATGCGACGGTCCGCGCAACGAAGGCCAACCAGCTCGGCATCCTCGGCTTCGGCGGCGATCTCGACGATCGCTACCGGCTCGTGTTCGAAGGATCGGCGGCGCTGTTCATCACCGACCAGTTCGGCATCGGCTACGAGTTCCGCCAGAAGCCGAACAACCTCAGCGCCTTCCGAGAGGAGGCCTACCAGGACGTGTTCGTCGCGTGGCTACCCAACAAGCGGATCGCGCTCACCGCGGCATTTGCAAGCCTCGGGCAGATCGCCGACAGGAAGCGCCAGCAGGGCTTCTACGTGTCGGGGCAGTTCAGCTACTGAGCGGGGGCGGCGCGGCGTCAGCTCGCGCGGTCGAGCTTGTCGAGCAGCGCCAGCGTGCGCTTCGGGTTGCCTCGCTCTGCCCGCGTCTCGAAGCGAACCCTGGCATCGAAGTTGGCCAGCGCCACGGTGGCGAGTTCGTCCATCAGCTTGTTCAGGCTGATCGAGTTGGCGCGCGCAAGCGCCTTCAAACGCTCGTGTTTGTCTTCTGGCAAACGGATGGTCAACGTCGACATGGGAACACCTCCAGGCATTGCTCGGGGGTCAGTACCCTGAGCGAGGGAAACTTCAATTCGCCGTGCGACACATCACGCAGGTTCCGCGTCACGATGGCATCGGCTTGGGCGGCGACGCCCAGCTCGATCAGATGGTTGTCGGCTTCGTCGGCCAGGTTGGGGCGCCAGGCATAGAACACCTCTACCCATCTGCAGACCTTCAGAAAGCCATCGAACACCTCGAAACGCTCCTTTGCCGAGAGGACGGAGTCCGCAAAGAGATCGGCACGGCCCAGTACGTCTTCGTACTCTGCAAACAGGGCAGGGCCGAGCACCGCTTGGTAGTTCCCTTCCACGCAAGCTCGAAGAACCGCGCGCGAACTGCCGCCCCCTCGCAACAGCGCTGCAACCAGAATACTGGTGTCAAGCAAGATGGTCGGCATAGACAAAATGATAGCGCATATGCTATCGGAACAGGTCGACTGCATCGCTGCATTTGCGCGCGGGGCACTGGCGATATCGGCGGTCATCGTCGAGCACGAGATGCGGGTGGTCGCGCGCAGCGACTGGGTCATCGACTTCGGGCCCGGCGCCGGCGACGAAGGCGGACGGCTCGTCGCAAGCGGGCCGCCGCTGACCATCGCGGACTGCGAGAGCAGCCGCACGGCTGCTTATCTCCGCACCCACTGCCACCTTCGATGAACGCGGTCGACTCGCCGATCGGCAGTTCTGGCATTGTTGCGTTTGCCTCGCCTGCGCGCTTCTCGAGATCCGCAGTGCGGGTTGCGGGTCCGTCACGCGCTGACGAAGAGAGCGGTCATGATGAACGGCGTCGAACTGGTGGTGCACTACCGCGACACGGCAGGTGCGCCGGTGTGCGCCAGGTACGTCGGGCGCAGACTCGCGAATCCGGTGCTGATCGTCCTCGCCGACACCGGCGCGCCGGCATCGCGCGCCGATCAATCCACCTTGTGGCATGCGCTCGATGCGGAGATCACGGGACCTTTCGGCGGTCGGGCGGTGACGCCGCCGTGCGGTGGGTCGCCTTCGTTCAGTGGACGTCATGCACGCGGTGACGCCGCGTGCCAGAAGCTGCTGATCCTGATCGGCGACGGCCATTCGCCGCCTTCACCGGCGGTGACCGCCCTCTGCGATGGGTGGGCGAACGGCGGTCCCGGCCACGCGACGGTGCCGGTCTTCCCGATCGCCGCACGCACCTCGGTTTCGCGGTGCATCCCGGCAAGCGTGCAGGCTTCGAACGCCGCGTTCTGGCAGCATTCGCTGTGCGAAGCGTTGCCCGCGATCTTCGCGCGCGCGCGTATCACGGCCGAACAGCCGCACCTGTTCATCAGCTATCGGCAGATCGACAGCGCCGCCCTCGCGATCCAGCTGTTCGATGCGCTGTCGCATGCGGGCTTCGACGTCTTCCTCGATCATTTCCGCATCCCGCCGGGCATCAACTTTCAGGCCCGGCTCACGCAGGAACTCTACCGTGTGTGGCTGACGAGCCGCCCGCCCGAGGTGACCGACTTCCACCGCGCGCGCGGGTCCATGGCGAGCCGGATGGTCGGCGTGGTGATCGGGCTGTCGCAACTGATGGAACCGGCACGCGCCGACCGGACCGCATGGCTGGCCGGACACTGCCGAACGGGAGGCCGCCCATGACTGAACCGCGCGCCACGAAGCATCTGGAAATGCTGCAGGACGCGATCGCGAGGATGGCGGGGTACAGCTTCCTCGCGAAGGGCTGGAGCGTGACGGTGGCGACGGCGATCCTGGGGCTGGCCGTGAAGGACGGTGGGCCGCAATTCCTGTGGGTCGGCGGGCTGGCGGTCGTGCTGTTCTGGCTTATCGACGCTTACTGCCTGGGCCTCGAGCGCGGGTTTCGGGCGTTGTTCGACGCCGCCGTCCAGAGCCCGATCGAAACCTTCGACATGACACCGAAGACGGATGGCGGGGCCACGCTGGTCGCTGCGTCGCGGCCGTCCGTGCTCATGGTCCATCCGCCGCTGCTCGTCGCGTTTCTGCTGGCGGATTACTTTCTCCGGAAGGCTTGACGAGCCGGCCTTCATCGTCCCCCTGCGGTCGATGCCCCAGCGGCAGCGCCACGTCCTCCAGCCCCCGGCGCTCGGACGCGACCCCCCAGATGCCCTGCACGATCGCGGCGCCGATCATCAGGGTCGCGCCGAGCAGGTAGCCGACGAACACCTGCGGCCGCGAGCCGGTGTCGATCAGCGCGCCGAACACGATCGGTCCCGCGACGCCGCCGAGTCCGGTTCCGATCGCATAGAACACCGCGATCGCGAGCGCGCGGATTTCGAGCGGAAAGGTCTCGCTGACGGTGAGGTAGGCGGAGCTGGCCGCCGCCGATGCGAAGAAGAAGATCACGCTCCACGCGAGGGTCTGCGTCGTCGCGTCGAACACGCCTTCGACGAAGAGCCAGCCGCTGATCGCGAGCAGCACCCCCGACAGCGCATAGGTCGCCGCGATCATCGTGCGGCGGCCGATGCTGTCGAAGAACGGGCCGAGCAGCAGCGGCCCGGCGACGTTGCCCACCGCGAACGGCAGGATGTACCAGCCGACGCGGCTGCCGTCGACGCCGTAGAAGTCGGTCAGCACCAGCGCGTACGTGAAGAAGATCGCGTTGTAGAAGAAGGCCTGTGCGGCCATCAGCACGAGCCCGACCAGCGATCGACGTCGATAGGTGCGGAACAGCGCGTCGACGACCGCGCGCAGCGGCGTGTGGTCGCGCGGCTGCAGCGTCAGGGTCTTCAGCGGCTCGCTCGGCGGATGCACGCCCGCCCGGCGCTCGATGTCCGCGACGATCGCCTCGGCCTCGTCGATGCGTCCCCGCAGCATCAGCCAGCGCGGACTCTCGGGGATCCACAGGCGCATGCCGATGACGCCGAGGCCGAGCACGGCGCCGATCGCGAAGCACGCGCGCCAGCCCAGGTCGGGGCCGAGGATCGTCGGATCGAGCAGGACGAGCGAGCCGGCCGCGCCGACCGCGGCGCCGATCCAGAAGCTGCCGTTGATCGCGAGGTCGGTGCGTCCGCGGACGCGCGCCGGCGTCAGTTCCTGGATCGTCGAGTTGATCGCGGTGTACTCGCCGCCGATGCCGGCGCCGGTCACGAAGCGGAAGAACGCGAAGCTCGCGAGGTCCCACGAGAAGGCGGTCGCCGCGGTCGCTGCGATGTACAGGAACAGCGTGATGAAGAACAGCCGGCGACGTCCGAGCCGATCGGTCAGCCAGCCGAAGAACAGCGCACCGCCGACCGCTCCGGCGAGGTAGGTGCTCGCTGCGAAGCCGACTTCGCTGTTCGACAGATGCAGCGTCGGGCTGGTCTTGAGCGCGCCGGCGACGGCCCCGGCGAGCGTGACCTCGATGCCGTCGAGGATCCACGTGATGCCGAGCGCGACCACCACCAGCGTGTGGAAGCGCGACCACGGCAGGCGATCGAGACGGGCGGGGATGCGGGTTGTGATCAAGGTTGCACGAATGGATGTCGACCCAACAGGACGTTGCTGCGGTAAGCATTTTTGTTTAGGCAGAGGAGTTCGTGGCGCGCGAAGCACGCGCCG
This sequence comes from Burkholderiales bacterium, assembly GCA_038245975.1. Classification (GTDB taxonomy): domain Bacteria; phylum Pseudomonadota; class Gammaproteobacteria; order Burkholderiales; family Burkholderiaceae_D; genus CAHJXF01. The sequence goes on along the minus strand of JBBRRW010000115.1, from coordinate 4,296 downwards.
GACGCTGCACGTTGCCGTTGAAGGCCGCCGGCGCGCCGATCCCGCTGCACGTTCATTGCCCCCGGAAGGCCTGCGGCGCGGTCGGTCCCATCCGCGACGTGCTGCAGATGATCCGGGTGCGAAGCCCGAACTGATCGAGAGTTCGGGCTGCCGTGCGACGGCAACCGGACGCGATCGTGGTGGCCGACGGTACCAGTTGTCGTCACCAGATCGCCGACGGTGCGCAGCGCGACGCGATCCACGTGGCGCTGCTGCTGGACCGACTCCTCGATCTCCCGGGTCGCAACCGCCGCCACTAGTCGCCGCTTCCCCCCGCCGCCCCGCGCGGCGGCGGGGGCGCTGTTCGTTGCGTTGCGCGTACTATCTGGAGTCCAGCGTACCGTGGGCGCTGCCTCCTCCCCGGACCATCGCCACCAGCCATGGCGCAACCCTTTCAGGCGTCACTTTCGAAGCTCGCGGCCGACGGGGCGGATGCAGGGCGCGTGCCGCGACGCGCTGCCACGACGTGGCGGGCGATCGACGCGGCGCTGTCGCCGATCATCGGCCCGCGCGGAGTCACGGCACTTTACAGGCGCAGCCTCCATCTGGCGCGCACCGCGAATCCCGCTCTCGGGTCGGTCTACGACGGCGAATTGATACCCGGCGACTATGCCGGCCTCGAGACGGTGCTGTCCGGGTTGACGACACCCGACGCCACGGTCGCGAACGCCGCGCTGCTCGATACCTTCTACGACCTTCTGGTCAAGCTGATCGGCGAGTCACTCGCCGAACAGCTGCTCCGGCCCGCGCTGGACCTCGCGTCGGCCCATCCCCTCTCAGGCGGCGACCTCGCCAAGGACACAGCGCAATGAACGGCGGCAAAGCAATCATGAACCGCCTGGCAACGGGCGTCGTGGGCCTGGACGAGATCCTCGGCGGCGGCCTCCCCGAGTTCTCGTTCAACATCATCGCGGGCCCGCCCGGCTCCGGGAAGACGACGCTGGCGCATCAGTTGATGTTCGCGCTCGCCACGCCCGAACGGCCCGCGATCTACTTCACCGTGCTGGGCGAGCCGCCGCTGAAGATGCTGCGCTACCAGCAGCAATTCGATTTTTTCGACAGCGAGAAGGTCAACGCGTCGATCCGCTTCATCCACCTCGGCGAAGACGCGGCGGCCGGCAACCTGCAGAAGGTCCTGGACCGGATCGTCGCCGAGGTCGAGGCCCATGGCCCCGGCATGGTCTTCGTCGACTCGTTCCGCTCGGTGGTGCTGGCCAACCAGGAAGCACCGGGCTCGTTCGTCGGCCTGCAGCAATTCATCCAGCAGCTCGGCATGCTGATGACGAGCTGGCAGGCGATGACCTTCCTGATCGGGGAGTATTTCAGCGAGACCGATGCGAACCCGGTCTTCACGGTGGCCGACGGCCTGATCTGGTTGCGGCAGAGCGTGCAGCGCAACTCGGCGGTGCGCAAGCTCGAGATCGTGAAGATGCGCGGCCAGGCCACGCTGCCGGGTCTTCACACCTTTCGCATCGGCACCGCGGGCATCCAGGTATTCGCGCCGGCCAGCCTCGCGAAGCGGCCCGATGTCGTGCGCGCGTGGCCCATCGGCAAGCGCCTCTCCACCGGCGTACCCGGGCTCGACGAAATGATGGGCGGCGGCCTGCCCGCCGGCTATTCACTGCTGGTCGCAGGTCCCTCGGGTTCGGGCAAGAGCATCATGGCCTCGGCCTTCCTCGCCGAGGGCGCGCGCAACGGCGAGACCGCGGTCATCGCGGCGTTCGAGGACCGGCCCAACCGGTCGCGCGGCAAGGCCATCGCGGACCTGATCGAAGCCGGTCGCATCGGCGTGGTGGACACGCTGGCATCGAATCTGTCGGTCGACGAAGTCGGCGTGTTGTTGATCGCGGAGATTCTCCGGCTCAAGGCGACCCGCGTCGTGATCGATTCCTTGTCCGGCTTCGCGCTGTCGCTGGCGCCGACCTTCCGTGAAGATTTCCGCGAATCGATGGCGCGCATGGTCGCCGCGCTGGCGACCACAGGGGTGACGTTAATGATGACGTCGGAGCTCGAGGACCGCTTCGACGACCTGCGCTTCAGTCCTTACGGCACCGCGTTCCTGACCGACGCGATCATCGTGCATCGCTACATCGAGGTCGACAGCCGGCTGCTGCGCGTGCTGGCCGTGGTCAAGGTGCGCGCCAGCGCGCACTCGAACGAACTTCACCTGTTCCACATCGACGGAAACGGCATCCGCATCGGCGAGATGCTGGCCGACTACGAAGGGCTGCTCGCTGGCAGGCCCGCGCTGCGCCGGACGCCGGGTGGCTTCGATGATGGATAGGCTCGTCAGAGCGCGGCCGCCGCCGTGACCGAACCCTACATGGCGCTCCAGGTGAGGGCAGCCGAACATGCGCTCTCGCTGCTCAACGACCAGGCGGAGGGGCTGCGAGCGGAAGTGTCGATACTGCGCGAGGTGCAGCGCGGGCTGTCCCTATACGGTGGCGGCCACCTGGTCCACGTCAACGAACAGCTCGTGCTCGCCGCCCTGCATGCGGACGCCGCCGCCGAGACGGCCGTCAAGGACCTGCACGCACTGGCGCTGTCCGGCCAGCACGACGCGCTGACGGGCACGCCCAACCGGACGCTGATGTTCGACCGCCTGGAGACGGCGATCGCGATGGCGCGGCGCGACGGGTCGCGCATCGCCGTCCTGTTCCTCGACATCGACCGGTTCAAATCCATCAACGATCGGATGGGTCATGCGGCGGGCGACGACGTGTTGCGGCTGGTCGCCCGCCGTCTCGAATCGGTGGTGCGCGAGGCGGATACCGTCAGCCGCCACAGCGGCGACGAATTCGTGGTGTTGCTGGCCCACGTCTCGGAGCCTGCCGACGCCGGCCATGTCGCCGCCAAGATGCTGGGTGCGCTGGCCGCCCCGAGCCGGATCGACCACCAGGCGCTGTTCATCTCGGCGAGCATCGGCATCGCCCTGTATCCGGAAGACGGTGACGACGCCCCGTCCCTCATCGGCCGGGCGGACGCGGCCATGTACCGCTCGAAGCAGCGGGCACCCGGCCATTTCGAGTTTTATCAACCGGTGATGGCCGGCGCCGACGATGCGCAGTGCGACACACCGCCGCACGACCGGGTGACGGGTTCGGCGGTCGAGATCGCGCGCGAGCAGTACCTGCGCAATCTCCGCGACGTGAACGAGCATCTGATGATCGCGGCCGTGACCGCGCACGAAATCGAAGCGCAGGTCGACGCGACGCATCGCCGCCAGATCACGTTCCTCGGCACCGTGGCGCACGAGCTGCGCAACCCGCTGACGCCCATCCTGCAGGCGGCCGAACTGATGTGCCGTCCGACCACCGACGACCCGCGGCTCGTGCGGCTGCAGGGCGTCATCAAGCGCCAGGTCGCGCATATGACACGCTTGATCGAGGACCTGCTCGACGGGACGCGCATCAGCACCGGCAAGTTCCACCTGGAGCGCGGCACGGTCGATCTCGCGAGCGTCCTCGCCGCCGCGGCCGAGACCTGCCGACCCGCGATGATGCAGCGGCTGCAGCACTTCGCGATGGGCGCCACGCACGGCCCGATCCCCGTGCATGGCGACGAAGTGCGCCTGACCCAGGTCTTCACCAACCTCCTGGACAACGCGTCGAAGTACACGCCGACGGGCGGTGTGATCTCGCTCGTCACCGACACCATCGAGGGGTACGTGGTGGTCACGGTCCTCGACAACGGCGTCGGCATCACCGAAGAGGCGCTGCCGAAGATCTTCGACCTGTTCGTGCAGGATGCGCATGCGCTGCAGATCCACAGCGGCGGCCTCGGCATCGGGCTGGCCGTGGTTCGCGAACTCGTCGAAGCGCATGGCGGGACGGTCGTCGCCATCAGTGCGGGCCGCGATCGCGGTAGCCGCTTCGTCGTCACGCTGCCGATGGAAGCGGCGCCGGTCTCCGTCTGAAAGGCAGCCGGCGCGTCGCGCGGCCGTTCGGTCTGTGCCTGCGCAATGACCCTTTCGCAAGTCTTCGATAATTTTCCGGCGATCAGACGGAATGATGGGCCGGCATTTGGGTTATGGTGGTGCGCGACCTACGAAGCCGCGCTTCAAGCGGCCGCTTAAGCCGCCCAGTGTCGTCCCCGGATCGGTTCGTGCGCTTCATCCAATGGCGCCAGCGGTCACTCACCAAAGATCTTCATGACCACAGCCGAGCAGTCGACCTTGCGGCAAACGCTCCGCACGGCCACCGATGCGTCGCACCAGCGACTCCACGGCCATCCCGGCTTTCGCGGCGTGCAGCGCGG
>JBBRRW010000114.1:0-10604 GCA_038245975.1 Burkholderiales bacterium | reverse complement strand
GCCGAGGACGTAGCCGGTCGCCGTGGCCGCGCGCGTCGCGTCGAGCGCCCCGCGTTCGGGGTCCGCATCCCACAACGCGCCGAGGCTGCGCATCGCCGGCAGGCGCACGAAGCCGTCGGTGCAGAAGCGCTGCACGCGCCCACCTTCGTGGTCGACCGCGATCAGTAGGCCGGGACGAAGGCCGCGGATCGCAGCGACCAGCGAGCAGAGCTGCGCGCGCGACGCGAAGTTGCGTGCGAACAGGATCACGCCGCCGGTGCCGTCGTGGGTCACGCGACGACGGTCGTCGGCCGCCAGCGTGGTACCGCCGACGTCCAGCATGACCGGACCGATGCGCGGGTGAAGACTCATGGCGACGACGACTCCTGGTGGTCGACGCGTTCGACGACCGCGAAGGCCACCGCGTAGTCGGCGTCGTCGGTGAGCGTCACGTGCGCGATCAGCGAGCGCTCGCGCATCCACGCCGACAGCACGGCGTCGGTCGCCACACGCGGCTTGCCCGAAGGCTCCTTGAGGATCTGCGCCGCGCGCCAGCGCATCGGCATGCGCATGCCGAGTCCGAGCGCCTTCGACAGCGCTTCCTTCGCGGCGAAGCGCGTGGCGAGGAACGTGATGCCACGCGACGTTTCGTACGCGGCCGCGTGCGCCGCGTCGCGACCGCTGCGACGTCGATAGATGATCATCTCTTCCGGGCCCAGGATACGTTCGGCGAAGCGCTCGCCGTGGCGCGCCAGCGCGTCGCGGATGCGGGCGACCTTCTGGATGTCGCTGCCGATGCCGAAGATCATCGCGCGATCCGGGTCCGCGTCTCGATCTGCGCGCGTTCGATGCAGTCGAGGTAGGCCTTGACCGTGGCCGGCAGCCCGAACTCGAGGGCATCGGCGATCAGCGCGTGACCGATCGAGACCTCGACGACGCCATGAACGGCGACGAGGAAATCGGTGAGGTTGTCGCGGTTCAGGTCGTGGCCCGCGTTGATGCCGAGTCCGATCGCGGTCGCCGCGTCTGCGGCGGCGACGAAGTCGGCCAGCACCCGCGCATCGTCGGCCGTGCGCCACGCGCGGGCATAGGTCTCGGTGTACAACTCGACCCGATCGGCGCCGACCTCGACGACCCCCGACATGTGCGCGGCCATCGGGTCCATGAACAGGCTCACGCGTACGCCCAGCGCATGCGCCTCGTCGATCAACGGCTTCAGCCGCGGCCCGTCGACGGCGAGGTCCCAACCGTGGTCGCTGGTGGCCTGCGCGGCATCGTCCGGCACGAAGGTGCACTGATGCGGCCGCACCGTCCGCACGAAGTCCATCAGGTTGTGGAAGGGATTGCCTTCGATGTTGTACTCGGCGCGCGGCCAGTCCTTCAACAGCATCGCCAGGTCGTGCACGTCGCCGGGCCGGATGTGGCGCGCGTCGGGACGTGGATGCACGGTGATCCCGGCAGCGCCCGCCTCGAGCGCGAGCGTCGCCGCCTTCGTCACCGACGGGATCGTCAGCGCGCGGGTATTCCGCAGCAGCGCGACCTTGTTGAGGTTGACCGACAACGCCGTGCGCCGGGTCGTCGTGCGCGCCTCCGAGCCGACCAGCGGGTTCATCGCGCCCCGCCCTCCTCGAGCGACTGCAGGTCGAGCACCATGCGCCGCGTATGCAGGACCTGACCGGCCAGATGATGCTGCAGCAGATAACGCATCAGCCGCTTCGACTGGGTCGATGTCACGGGATCCGTGTAGTCGTCGGCATCGATGTCCAGCAGCGTCTTGCCGGCCACCACCGCGTCGGTCTCGCCGCGCGTCGCGGCAACCGCGTCGATCGGCACCGGTCCGCGATCGGGCAGGTAGCGATAGAGGGTCGTGGCATCGATCGCGTTGCCGTCGATGGTGTGCGCGGTCTGCACGCCGTAGCCCGCCTCGCGCAACAGGATCGCTTCGAAGCTGCGCAACGCGGGCGCCGCGGGGCGATCTTCGGACAACGCACCGAGCGCCTGCAGGTAGGCATCAAACAGGCGTTCGTGCGGGTCGTCGCGTGCCAGCAGCTTCTGGATCAGCTCGTTGAGGTAGAAGCCCGACATCAGCGCCTCGCCGCGCAGCGGACGCAGACCGCCGAGCCACTCGGCGCGCGTCAGCGTGCACAGGTCGCTGCTGCCCGAACCGCCGGTGACCGCTTTCGCGCGACCCTGGATCCAGCTGATGGTCAGCGGCTGGAACGCGAGCAGCACGCCACGCAATGCGGAACGGGGGCGCTTGGCGCCCCGGGCGACGAGCGCGACGCGACCGTGATGGCGCGTCAGCGCGTCGACGATGAGACTGGTTTCCTTGTACGGATAACTGTGCAGCACGAAGGCGGCTTCGTCGCCGATGCGGGTGTCGGAACGCGGTGCGCGCCGCTTGCGCGCGGCGACCGGCTCGACCTCGATGACTGCGTCTTGGTGATCTGGTCCGTCGGGCGATGCCACCGCAGCGACGTGAGCCGCCTGCGGTTCACTCATAGCCGAACGACTTGATCAGGGCCGCGCTGTCGGCCCATCCCGAGCGGACCTTGACCCACAGTTCGAGGTGGCACTTGGCCTGCAGCAGCTTCTCGATGTCGGCGCGCGCCTCGCTGCCGATCAGCTTGAGCTTGCCGCCGCCGGAGCCGATCAGCATCGACTTGTGGTTGGCGCGCTCGACCACAACGGTGGCGGCGATGCGGCAGAAGCGACCGCCTTCCCGCATCGACGGCTCCTCGACGAAGCGATCGATGACCACCGTCATGCCGTACGGCAGTTCGTCGCCGAGCTGGCGAAAAACCTTCTCGCGGATCAGCTCCGAGACCAGAAAGCGTTCGCTGCGATCGGTGAGGTCGTCGGCGTCGAAGAGCGGCGGCGCGAACGGCAACAGCTTCTCGATCTCGCCGATGAGGTCGTCGATCTGCGAACCGGTCTTGGCCGACACCGGGATCAATGCGGCCCAAGGATGCTCGGTCGCGCGCGCCTGCAGAAACGGCAGCAGGCTCCGCTTGTCGTCGAGCGCATCGGACTTGTTGATGACCAGAATGACGGGGATATCGGTGGGCAGCATCTGCAGCACCGCCTCGTCCTCGGGACCGAAGCGGCCGCCCTCGACGACGAACAGCACCACCGCCACGCCGGCGATGGCGTCGCGGATCGCGCGATGCATGCTTTTGTGCAGCAGGCTCTTGTGGCGCGTCTGGAAGCCCGGCGTGTCGACGAAGATGAACTGCGCCGTGTCGGTCGTCGCGATGCCCAGGATGCGGTGGCGCGTGGTCTGCGCCTTGCGCGACGTGATGCTGATCTTCTGGCCGACCAGGCGATTCAACAGCGTCGACTTGCCGACGTTGGGCCGGCCGATGATCGCGACCATGCCGGTGCGGAAGTCGGACGACGCCATCGGCTCGCCCTCTTCGACGTCCGCGCGGAGTTCCACCGGCAGGTCAGGCGACACGGACATGGGCCGAGAGGGGGGTGTCGAGCAGGTCGCCATCCAGCTCGCCGGTCGACGGGGCAGAATCAGCGGGCTTCACGGCCGACGGGGTGTCCTTGCCGTCGGGCTTCACATCGACCTTCGGATCAGGCCGGAGTTCGGCTTTCGGCTCGCGACGTTCCACCGCCTTCGCGTCCGCCGGGCGGCTCGAGGTCTGCGCCACGATGCGGGCCGGCTCGACCGCCGGAACGGGTTTGGCAACGGTCTTCGCGACCGGCACGTCGCCTTCGCGAACCTTGACGTCGGCACTCTTGCGCGGTGGCGGCGCCTCGGCCGTCTGCTGGACGGCCACCGGCAAACTCAGCTGCGCCGGCTTGGCCCGTCGCGTCTTCTTGGTCGCGGCGACCGCAAGGAGTTGCGCAGCTTCGAGTGCCTTCTTTGCGGCGGCCTGTTCGGCCGCGCGGCGACTGCCGCCGCCGCCCAGCACCTGGATCGACAGCTTCGGTACCGCGCACTCGACCTCGAACTCCTGGCTGTGCGCGGCGCCATGCGTGGCGACCACGGTGTAGATCGGCAGCGCGATCTTCCGTCCCTGCAGGTATTCCTGCAGCAGCGTCTTCGAATCCTTGCCGAGCGTCTTCGGGTCCACGGTCTCGAGCACCGGCAGATAGAGACGCTTGATCACCCGGCGGGCCGTGTCGAACCCGGCATCGAGGAAGATCGCACCGAACAGCGCTTCGACGGTATCGGCCAGGATCGACGGACGACGGAAGCCACCGCTCTTCAGCTCGCCTTCCCCGAGGCGCAGGTGGGGGCTGAGTTCGAGGCGCTGCGCGATCTCGTACAGCGACTGCTGCTTGACGAGGTTGGCCCGCAGGCGCGACAGGTCACCCTCGTCGATGCGTGCAAACTTGTCGAAGAGCAACGACGCGACGACGCAATTGAGGACGCTGTCGCCGAGGAACTCGAGGCGTTCGTTGTGGGCGACGCTGTGGCTCCGGTGCGTCAGGGCCTGATGCAGCAGGTCCTTCGACTGGAATTCATGGCCGAGGGCAGTCTGTAGCGCTTGGACATCCATCCAGTATCCGTGTGCTCGGGGAGTCGGCGCGCCCGCGCTCAGAGCGACCTGCTGCTTCCGGCGTAGTCGATGGTCAGGCTGACCGGACCGAACAGGGGAATCTTCTTGGTGTAGGCATACGAGATCACAAGGTCATCGTCGATCTTCGTGAAGTCCAGGTCCTTGCCGGTCAGGGTCGTGATGTCGTCGATCGTCGCCGAGCGGTCGAAGGCCTTCTGCATCTCGATCACCGTGTTCGCCGATGCCTTCGCTTTCTTGATGGCCGACTGGATCGCGCGATATTCGACGAATGTCGGCACCACCCGCAGCACGACGATCGTCACGAAGCCGAGGATGACGACGAGGAAGATCAATCCGACGATGCTGATGCCGCGTTGACGCGAAACCGTTTGGGAAATGGGAGAGGCTTTAGAATTGATCACCGGGGCTTTCCTCTAGCGGAACGAGCCTATTCGACCCATATTACCGAAGTTCATCCAGATCAAGAACGCGTGACCGACAATATTCTGGTCGGGCACGAAGCCCCAATAACGGCTGTCGGCGCTGTTGTCGCGGTTGTCGCCCATCATGAAATAGAACCCTGCCGGGACTTTGCAGGTGACGACGGTGTTGCCGTCGGAAAACGCACAATTGCTGCGGAATGCCGCCGCTTCGACCGCATGGCCGCCGCGTTCGAGGTCGCGAAGGTACTGATCGGGCGCGATCACCCCCGAACGGTCGTCATCCACCAGGATCATGTGCTCTGCGACGTGATTCGCGCTCGGCAGCTTTTCGGCGAACTGCTTCGCGTAGGCGACCCGCTCCGCGTCGAAATAGTCGGCCGCAGGCGCCGTGTCCACCGCCATCCCGTTGACCGTGAGGCGCTTGCCGCGGTAGGTCACCGTGTCGCCGGGCAGTCCGATCACCCGCTTGACGTAGTCCAGTGACGGGTCGACCGGATAGCGGAAGACCATCACGTCGCCGCGCTGCGGGCTGCCGACGTCGATCACCTTGCGGTTGACGATCGGCAGGCGGATGCCGTACGAAAACTTGTTGACCAGGATCAGGTCGCCCACCAGCAGCGTCGGGATCATCGATCCCGACGGGATGCGGAACGGCTCGAACAGGAACGACCGCAGGATGAAGACGACCAGGATCACCGGGAAGAAGCCCGCAGGGAATTCGATCCAGCCCGGCTGACGCAGCAATCGCTCCTCGAGGCGATGACGCTCTTCGAGCATGGCCGGTTGATCGACCGTCGAGCGCGACTGCGCGTCGCGGTCGAACTGTTCCAGCGCCGCGCGCGCCTTCCTGACCCGGCTGCGGCGGAAGATCAGGCGATCGGCGAACCACACGACACCGGTCGCGACCATCAACCAGAACAGGATCAACGCAAAGTTGAAACTCATTTGTCCTCCACCTGCAGGATCGCCAGAAAGGCCTCCTGCGGAATCTCGACCGACCCCACCTGCTTCATGCGCTTCTTGCCGGCCTTCTGCTTGTCGAGCAGCTTGCGTTTGCGCGAGATGTCGCCGCCGTAGCACTTGGCGATGACGTTCTTGCGCAGCGCCTTGACGTTCTCGCGCGCGATGATGTTCGAGCCGATGGCGGCCTGGATCGCGACGTCGAACATCTGCCGTGGGATCAGCTCGCGCATCTTGGCGGCCACCTCGCGACCGCGATGCTGGCTGTTAGCGCGATGGACGATCACGGCGAGCGCGTCGACCTTCTCGGCGTTGATCATCATGTCGACCTTGACGACGTCGGCCGCGCGGTACTCCTTGAACTCGTAGTCCATCGACGCATAGCCGCGCGACACCGATTTCAGCTTGTCGAAGAAGTCGAGCACGATCTCGGCGAGCGGAATCTCGTAGGTCAGCATGACCTGGCGGCCGTGGTAGTCCATGTCGAGCTGCACGCCGCGTTTCTGGATCGCGAGCGTGATGACCGAGCCCACGTAGTCCTGCGGCATGTACAGCTTGACCTTGACGATCGGCTCGCGAATCTCCTCGATCAGACCAGGGTCCGGCATCTTCGACGGGTTCTCGACGGTACGGATGCTGCCGTCGCGCATCAGGACCTCGTAGACCACCGACGGCGCCGTCGTGATCAGGTCCATGTCGTACTCGCGCTCCAGCCGCTCCTGGACGATCTCCATGTGCAGCAGCCCGAGAAAGCCGCAGCGGAAGCCGAAGCCGAGCGCCTGCGAGACTTCGGGCTCGTACTGCAGCGACGCGTCGTTCAGCCGCAGCTTCTCGAGCGCGTCGCGCAACGCGTCGTACTGGTTGGCCTCGATCGGGAAAAGGCCGGCGAAGACCTGCGGCTGCGCTTCCTTGAAGCCCGGCAACGCGGACTTCGCGGGGCGGTTCAGCAGCGTGACCGTGTCACCCACCTTGGCGGCCTTCAGTTCCTTGATGCCGGCGATGATGAAGCCGACCTCGCCGGCCGACAGGTGCTCCCTGGTACGGGACTTCGGCGTGAACACGCCGACCTGCTCGACCAGATGCTGGGAGCCGTTGGCCATCAGCAGGATCCGGTCCTTCGGCTTCAGCACGCCGTTGAAGACCCGGACCAGCATGATCACGCCGACGTAGTTGTCGAACCACGAGTCGACGATCAGTGCCTGCAGCGGCTCGTCGGCCGAGCCGGTCGGCGCGGGGATCCGCGCGATCACCGCCTCGATGATCTCGGGAACCCCTTCGCCAGTCTTGGCGCTGGCGCGGATCGCGTCCTGCGCGTCGATGCCGATGACGTCCTCGATCTCCGCGATCGCGTTCTCGGGATCGGCGGACGGCAGGTCGATCTTGTTGAGCACCGGAACGACCTCGACGCCGAGTTCGAGCGCGGTGTAGCAGTTGGCCACCGTCTGCGCCTCGACCCCCTGGCTCGCGTCGACCACCAGCAGCGCGCCCTCGCAGGCCGACAGCGAGCGGCTCACCTCGTAGGCGAAGTCGACGTGGCCGGGCGTGTCGATCAGGTTGAGGTGATAGAGCTGGCCGTCCTTCGCGCGGTATTCGAGTGCCGCGGTCTGCGCCTTGATGGTGATGCCGCGCTCGCGTTCGAGATCCATCGAGTCGAGGACCTGCGCCTCCATCTCGCGATCGGAGAGCCCGCCGCACAGCTGGATGATGCGGTCCGCCAGCGTCGACTTCCCATGGTCGATGTGGGCGATGATCGAAAAATTGCGGATGTGCTGCATGGTTCTGCGACAGGCGGACGGACGGCTGCGTCGTCGCTGCGATTCGACGCGCTGGAAGGGACGGCTGGGAGTGGGCGATCCACGGACTTGCCGGATCAGCCGCAAGCAGGCTGTTGTTTCAGGCAAGCCCGCGAGTTTACCCGAAGCGACGGGCCTTTCGCAGTCGCCGGCTCACCCGGCCCCGCCAGGGCGCAGCGGCGATCACTGCGACTGCGAGGGCCGGATCGGCAGGTAAAAGACGTTCTCCTGTCGACGCACCAGCACGAACGCCTGCTTCTTCGGATCGAGCTTGGCCGCCTGCTCGTTGAACTGCCTGGCGCTCGTCGCATCGACGTTGTTGAGACTGAGCACGATGTCGTCGCGACGAATGCCGGCCGTGACCGCGACACCCTCGACCGCCTCGACCAGCACGCCCGACTGCAGGCCGAGCTGCTTCTTCCGCTCGTCGGTCACGTCGGCCACCGACAGGCCGAGGCCATTGGCGACGACGGGCTTGGGCGGCTCGGGCGTCTTGTCGGCGCGCTTCGCCTCCGGCTCCAGCTCCGCGACGACGATCGGGATGTCCTTGGTCACGCCCTTGCGGAGCACCGTGATGACCGACTTCGTCCCCGGTTTGGTATCGCCCACCGCGCGCGGCAGGTCCACCGACTTCTCGATGGTCTTGCCGTCGAACTTGACGATGATGTCGCCGCCCAGCACGCCGGCCTTCTCGGCGGGCGATCCGGCCTCGACCCGTGACACCGACGCGCCCTGGGCCTTGATGCCCATTGCCTCCGCGACCTCCTTGCTGACCTCGCGGATCTCGACGCCGAGGCGTCCGCGGCGCACCCGTCCGCCGTTCTTGAGTTGCTCGACGATGCGCATCGCATCGTCGACGGGAATGGCGAACGAGATGCCGATGCTGCCGCCGCTGCCGGACAGGATCTGCGAGTTGATGCCGATGACCTCGCCGCGCATGTTGATCAGCGGTCCGCCGGAATTGCCCGGGTTGACCGCGACGTCGGTCTGGATGAACGGCAACAGCTCGCCGGTATCGCGGCTCTTGGCGCTGACGATGCCGGCGGTCACCGTGTTCTCGAGGCCGAACGGCGAGCCGATCGCCAGCACCCACTGGCCGACCCGGATCGCCTTCGAATCGCCGATCGCGATGCGCGGCAGGTTGCTCGCCTCGATCTTGACCAGCGCGACATCGGTGCGCTTGTCGAGGCCGATCAGTTTGCCCTTGAACTCGCGCTTGTCGGTCAGCGTCACGTAGATGGTCGACGCGCTCTCGACAACGTGCGCGTTGGTCATCACGTAGCCGTCGGCCGACAGGATGAAGCCGGACCCGACGCCGCGCTGGACCTCTTCGCCGACCCCGGGACGGCCCCGACGCGTGTTCGGCGCGCGATCGGGGGACGGCGTCTGCGGCGCGGGCACGCCGAAGAAGCGCCGGAACAGGTCCTGCACCTCGTCGTCGTCGGACGGATCGGTACTGCCCGAGCGAGCGCGCTCGGTCGTCCGGATGCCGACGACCGACGGCCCGACCCGCTCGACCAGGTCGGCGAAATCAGGCAGGTCGCGGGTCTGGGCGAACGAGGGCGCGGAGAAGACCGCCAGGAAAACGACCAAAACGCCGACGATCGGCGTCATCAGGGAGCGACGCATGTTGCCTTCAGAGGAGGTGGGGCCGTGCGGTGCGGGAACGAGCCCGCATGATGCCAGCAGTCATCGCCGGCCGGGTCGTGGACCCGGGGGCGAGCACTGCAATCTACTTCGTGCTCTTGAATTCGATCTGCCTCGCCATGTCGCGCACCGATGTGGCGGGCGCATCGCCGACGATCGTCAGCCAGAATTCGCCGTGGCGCTGGGTCACGACGTTGACCGGTCCCTTGTTGGCCTCGCCAGCCGGCGCATCGTGGGGCTCGGCAGGCTCGATGAAGATCGAGATGGCGGCGAGGCCGTCGGAATAGACCATCTGTCCGATGTCCTCGCGTCCGCCGAACGCCCTGCGGACCTCCATGACCTTGCGGAAGCCCGGCACCGGTCGCGCCACGCTCCAGCCTGCCTCTCCCAGGTCGACGGGCACCATGCGGTTGGTCTCGGTCCGCCAGCCGTCGGTGTTGGCCGCGGCAGGCTTGATCCGGGCGGCGTCGATGCTGCCGCCGATCGTCACGTTGGTGAAGGCGACCTGCTCGATGGACACGCCCTTCTCGTTGATCGTCTGCGCCTTCAGCAGCAGGAACGACTCCTTGTCGACCCACAGCCGGTATCCGTAGCGCTGCTTGTCCCGCGCCTCGAGGGCGACCACCTGCGCGTTGCGACCGGCGATGCGGTCCATCCCTTCGATGGATAGCTTGTAGAAGTGGTCGAGGTCCACCGGCGGGCTGGTCAGCAGCGCCGGAAAACTGTCGGATCGCGCGCGCTTCTCGATCAGCACGAGCTTGCTGTCCGGCATGTAGCTGCGCACGTCGTCGTTATGACGGATGAATTCGCGCGCCTGGCCGTCCATCATTTCCAGCTTCTCGTGCTCGCCGGCACGGTCGACCACGTGCGTGACCCGCGACGACTGGACCTGGTTGCCCTGCTGGTAGACGAAGGTGCCGACGTAGTTCTGCTTCTGCGCGGCCTGCTGGATGCGGTTGAGCAGGGCGACCACCTCGCTTGCCGGCATGTCGGGGGCATCGGCTGCAGCTGCGATGCCCGCAGCGAAGACCGAGAACACCAGCACGGTCGCGCCGCGCCTCCAGGGCTTCGAACGCAGGGTCGTGCGCCGGAAAGGACGGACCGTTGTCCTCGACGCGACTCGCGTCATCGTTGCCGCGTTCGCGGACGAAGCATCGGCCATGAATTATTGCGAGGGCGGTGTGTTGGCCGTGACGACCGGCGTGGCATAGACCGCTGGCCGCGCAGCGGCCCCGCGATAACCGAAAGGCGTGACGTCGCGGTGCGCG
>JBBRRW010000113.1:0-10610 GCA_038245975.1 Burkholderiales bacterium | reverse complement strand
GATCGTCGGACAACCGACACGACGTCCCCCGGCTGCACCAACGATGAAGCCTCCCACCGATCCCCGTCGCGCCCGTTTCCTCCGCCAGTCGCTCGGCCTCGCCGCCGCCCTCGCGCTGCCAGGTACCGCGCTCGCCCAGTCGTCCGCATCCGACAAGCCCCACATGAAGACCCGGACCATCCCCGCCACCGGCGAAGCGCTGCCCGTCGTCGGCTGCGGGACCTGGGTCGGGTTCGACGTGCCCGACGAAGGCCCGGCGATCGGCGCGCTGGCCGGCGTTGTCGACGCGCTGTTCGCGGCCGGCGGATCGGTGCTGGACAGTTCGCCGATGTACGGCCGCTCGGAAGCCGTGACCGGCAGGCTGCTTGCGGCGAGGCCGCGCAACGCGTTCGTCGCGACCAAGGTGTGGATCGGCGGCCGCGCCGCGGGGATCGAACAGATGCAGCAGTCGATGCGGCTGCTCGGCAAGGTCGATCTCCTGCAGGTGCACAACCTGCTCGACTGGAAGACGCAGCTGCCCACGATGCGGCAATGGAAGGCCGAGGGCCGCATCCGCTACGTCGGCGTCACGCACTACACGCCCGGCGCCTATCGCGAGCTCGAAGCCGTGCTGCGCGCGGAGACGCTCGACTTCGTGCAGGTCAACTACGCGCTCGACGATCGCGAGGGCGAGCAGCGCATCCTGCCGCTGGCCGCCGACCGCGGGATCGCGGTGCTGGTCAACCGGCCGTTCGGCGGCGGCGGACTACTCAAGCGCCTGAGCGCGGAGCCGCTACCCGCATGGGCCACCGAGATCGGCGCCGCGACGTGGTCGCAGCTGCTGCTGAAGTTCGTCCTCTCGCATCCGGCCGTCACCTGCGCCATCCCGGGCACCGGCAACCCACGGCACATGGCCGACAACGCGGCCGCCGGCATCGGCGACCCGCCCGACCGCGCGTTCTGGAACGGACGCATCGACGCACTGATCCGCTGACGGCGTATCGTCCTGGTCGCACGCCGCTTCGCAACTGCCATCTGGCTCCATCCGCACGACACCCATCGAGGAGATCCCGCATGTCCCTTTCAGGATCGTTGATCGCCTGCGCGGCGCTGCTGGCCTGCCTGCAGGCCCAGGCCGCGGGGACCCATGTCATCGTCACGCCGCTCGGCAGCCATGACGGCGAGTTCTGCGCGCTGGACCGCGCGCTGCTGTTCGAGGACCCGGACGGCACGCGCATCCTCTACGACGCCGGCCGCACCGTACGCGGCAGCGACGACACGCGGCTCGGCCGCATCGATGCCGTGCTGCTGAGCCACGTGCACGGCGACCATCTCGGCGACGTCCACTCGGCGGCGGCCAACGCGGGTACCTGCGCCAAGCCCGAGTTCACGGTCCGCGACACGCCGTCGTCGAACACGGTCGGCATCGTCGTGCAGAAGAAGGCGAAGCTGCTGGTCGGCGGCGAGATGAACGCGTTCTTCGCGCAGAAGGTGCGCGCCGCCGGCGGCGACGCGAGCCAGGTGACCACGCTGCGCTTCGGCGCGACCGGCAAGGTCGGCGGCGTCGAGGTCTCGAGCGTGCCGGCCGCCCACAGCAACGGACTCGATCCTGCGTTCCTCGACGGCGACGCCGCGCAGGCGCTGAAGGCGAACGGCCTTACCGCCTACGTCGGCCCGGCAGGCGGCTACGTGGTGAAGTTCACCAACGGACTGGTGGTCTACCTGTCGGGCGACACCGGCGTGATCGCCGACCAGGATCTGGTGATCCGCCGTCTCTACAAAGCCAACCTGGTCGTGCTCAACATCGGCGGGACGTTCACGGTCGGTCCGACCGAGGCGGCGTACGTCATCAACGAACTCGTCAAGCCCAAGGGGGTCATCGCATCGCATGCGAACGAAGGCGCGACGGTCGACGGCAAGCTCGTGCCCGACAGCAAGACGGCGGCCTTCACGAAGGCGGTCAACGTGCCGGTGTACGTACCGCTGAGCGGCAAGCCGATGGCCTTCGGTGGTGACGGTCGCTGCACGTCGGGCTGCTGAGCGCCGCCGGACGCACGCATGAAAGTCCTCCTGTTCGGCGCCACCGGCATGGTCGGCCAGGGCGTGCTGCGCGCCTGCCTCGAGGCACCGGACGTCGAGGGCGTGACGACGGTCGGCCGCAGTGCGCCGGCAGTGCGGCATCCCAAACTCCACGACGTGGTGCGAAAGGATCTGTTCGACCTCGGCGCGATCGCCGCCGCGCTGCACCCCTTCGATGCCTGCTTCTTCTGCCTCGGCGTGTCGTCGATCGGCATGGACGAGGCGACCTACAGCCGCCTCACCTACGACCTGACGATCGCGATCGCCGGGCCGCTCGCAAGGCTCAATCCGCAGATGACCTTCGTCTACGTCTCGGGCACCGGCACCGACAGCAGCGAACACGGCAAGTCGATGTGGGCGCGCGTCAAGGGGCGCACCGAGAACGCGTTGCTGCGCATGCCGTTCAAGGCCGTCTTCCTGTTCCGTCCCGGCGTGATGCAGCCGGTCGCAGGCACGCACTCCAAGGTCGTTCTGTACAACGCCATCTATGCCGTGATCGGGCCGGCGATGCGGCTGCTGGAGATGCTGCGACCGGGCAGCCTGCTGACCACGAAAGGGATCGGCATCGCGATGCTCGAGGTCGCGCGGCACGGCGCGGCCCGTGCCGTGGTCGAGGCGGATGGCCTCAAGGCGCTGGTTCGTCGGTCGGCACAGCACGAGGCGTGACGACCTCGCCTGCTTCCCCGGCCTGGACGGCGGAATTCCGTCGACGGGCCCGGCGGTTCTTCGTGCTTAAGCTGCTAGGGACCACCGTGTGGACGTGGCTCTTCTTCATTGCCTACTTCCACCTGCTGCGCTTCCCGGCCCATCGGGTCACGCAGATGCCGGTCACGGCGCTCGACCTGTGGGTACCGTTCCAGCCGCAGTGGCTGATGGCCTACGTGTCGCTGTGGCTCTACGTGGGCATCGCGCCCGGGCTGCAGCGGCGTTTCGTCGAACTGCTCGCGTACGGCTTGTGGGCCGGTGCGCTGCTGCTGACTGGGCTGACGCTGTTCTACTTCTGGCCCACCCAGATACCGCCCGGCACTTTCGACCCCAAGGGCTTCCCGGGATTCGAACTGATGAAGGGCGTCGATGCCGCAGGCAACGCGTGCCCGTCGATGCACGTCGCCATCGCGATCTTCAGCGCGATCTGGATCGAATGCCTGTTGCGATGGATAGGCGCGCCGCGGTGGACACGTGTGCTCAACGCAGCATGGTTCGCGGCCATCGTCTATTCGACGCTCGGCCTCAAGCAGCATGTGTTGATCGACGTCATCGCGGGCACGCTGCTGGGTGGTGCGTTCGCGGCGGCGTCGCTGCGCTGGCGACCCGGGCGAGAAACGGCCCGGCGAGCGGCTATCATTCCGTGGCGCGTGCGGCAGGCGCGGTTGCAGGAGGAACACGCCAATTTGGAGCGCTGAACCGCCGCCGCCTCCGATCACGCAAAGGGCGGCCGCGGGCCGGTCGATCCAAGGACCACGACGAACATTCGATGAGCACGCTGAGCGAACTGCAGGACCTCCTGAAAGAGAAATACGACGTCGACGCGACGACCATCGGACCCGACACGGCGATGCAGTCGGGCGGACTCGATTCGCTGGCGATCGCCGAGTTCATGTTCGCGGTGGAAGACAAGTTCGGCATCTCGCTACCCGACGACGATCCGAACATCAACACGCTGGCGCAGCTCGCCGACCTCGTCGATCGCGTCCTGCTCGCGAAGGCCAGCACCCCGTTGCCGGCCACGCCGCCCGCCTCGCCGGCCCCTGCGCCGACGGTCGCATCGGTGACCGGCGACCGGTGAGCCGGGTCGTCGTCACCGGCCTGGGCGCCGTCTCGCCGCACGGCGACGACAACGCCCGGCTCTTCGGTGCATTGATGCGGGGCGCGTCCGCCATCGGCCCCGTGTTCCCGGAGTTGCCCAAGCCGGCCATCGCGGCTCTTGCCATGTTCGACGAAACCCGCTGGTTCACGAAGCTGCAGCTCGCCGGCGTCGATCGCGTCAGTCAGATCGCGGTGGCGGCCGCCGACCTCGCGATGCGCGATGCGGACGCCGTCGACACCTGCGATCCCGAGCGCATCGGCGTCTATACGGGCTGCGGCATGGGCGGCGCCGCAGCGCTCGAGACCGCCTATCGCGGCGCGCGCGTGCCGCCGCTGACCATCCCCGCATTCATGCCCAACGCGCCGGCCTCGCACGTCGCAATGCGCCTGCAGGCGCGCGGGCCGGTGCTGACCTATTCGGTGGCCTGCGCGTCGTCGGCCGTCGCCATCGCCGAGGCCGCGAAGGCGATCGAGTGCGGCGACGTGGACCTGGCGATCGCCGGCGGCAGCGAAGCGTTGATCGTGCCGGGCGTGGTCGTCGCGTGGCAGGCGATGATGACGCTGGCGACCTTCACGCCGGAACGGGCTGCCGAAGCGGTCCGCCCTTTCGCCAGCGACCGCAGCGGCTTCGCGCTCGGCGAAGGCGCGGCCTTCCTCGTCCTCGAATCCGCAGAGCGCGCGATGCGCCGCGGCGCGCGGGTGCACGCCGTGCTGTCGGGCTGGGGCACCACCTGCGACGCCACGCACCTCACGAAGCCCGACACCGGCGGCCAGGCGCGCGCGCTGCGCGCGGCGCTGCGACGCGCCGGCGTGCAGGCCCGCGACGTCGGCTACTGCAACGCGCACGGCACGGCGACACGCATCGGCGATGTCGTCGAGCGCAATGCGCTGGCCGAGGTGTGGGGCGACGACCTCGATCGCCTGCAGGTCAGTTCGACGAAGGCGCTGCACGGCCACCTGCTCGGCGCGGCCGGCGCCCTGGAGGCGCTGATCACCGTACTCGCGGTGGAGCGCCGACGGCTGCCGCCGAACGCGCACTGTGCGACGGTCGATCCGCAATGCCACCTCGACCTCGTGCTCGCCACCGACGCGTCGGCGCCCCATCTCCATCACGCGATCAGCAATTCGTTCGCGTTCGGCGGGACCAACTGCGTGCTGCTGTTCAGTCGCGCGTGAGCGCGCGAGGCGCCTTCAGGCGGGCAGCGCGATGTCCTGGAAGTAGGACACGACCTCGCCCTTGAACTTCAGCGTGATGGGGTTGCCATGCCGGTCGCGCGCCTTGCCGACCGCCATGCGGACCCAGCCTTCGCTGACGCAATACTCCTCGACGGTCGTCTTCTCGACACCGTTGAAGCGGATGCCGATGCCGCGCGCGAGGACCTTCTCGTCGTAGTGCGGACTGCGCGGATCGACCGAGAGGCGGTCGGGCGGGAGATCGGTCGCCGGGGTTCCCGGCCCTGTGATTGCTGCGGTCATCGTCGCTTCGGTCTCTACCATCATCGTTCCATCCCGTCTCGTTACTTGCCCATCGCCTCGTCCGAGACGACGTGCGTCCGGGCATTGGTTCCTCGAGGCCGGGCCTGACTTCGAGGGAAAGCCGAAGTCGACATCATCCCCGATTCGACGAGCCTGCACGTCAGGCGGGCTTCACGTCGAAGGCATCCGCATCCGGATGCACGCCCACCAGCCGCAATGCCGCCTCGCCGCCGTCGAGCCAGTCGCCATGCTGCGCGGGCAACAGCACCATCGGCGCCCGGTCGTGGACGGTGCCGAGGAATTCATTCGGCGGCACCGTGCAGATCGTGAAGACCGCCACCTTCTCGTGCGTCTTCGGATCGACATTGAGATCGTAGAGACCGGCGGCCATGAACACCGGTGCGCCGGGCATCGACACGCGCATGCGCTGCCTGACGCCGGCGATCGTGGGCCACTCGTCCCAGCTCGACATCGGAACCAGGCAGCGCCGCGCCTTGAACGATCCCTTCCACATGAAGCTGGTCGCGAGCTTCTCGCTCATCGCGTTGATGACCGACTTGCGGATCTTCTTCGGCCGGCCGTCGGGCCCCAGCGTCTTGCCGTCGACCATCAGGATGTAGCCCCAATGCCGCAGGTCGGCCACGAGTCCTCCGTCGTCGTCGCGGCGCAGGATCGGCATCGCATCGGTCGGACGGACCTCGTCGCACCCCGACAGCCGGTCGTTGGTCGGCAACGGCGGGGCGTTCCAGTCGAAGTAGGCTGCCGTGGTGTACTCCTGCCACTTCAGTTCGAGCTTGTAGCGCGCACACATCGTCGATCGGATCGAGGTTGGAAGAAGGAACGCGAGAGTAGCGCGGTCCGCACCCGAGGGCGGCAGCGGCAGGTTCGTCCGCAGCGACGCGCCGAAAGGGTATCGTGCTGCCGCCGGCGCAAGGCCCGTCGCACCGCCGCGTCCGCAACCTCGAGTCCCGACATCCGCCTGCCATGAATCCTGCCGTTGTTACCGATCCCGGTGCCCCGCCACTGCCCTTCCACGTTATTGCGGAACTCGTCCGCGACCATGCACGGGCGCGACCCGATCACGTCGCGATCGAAAGCGGCGAGCAGCGCTTCACCTACGCCGAGCTCGATGGCTGGATGGATCGCGTGGCCGCGTCGCTGCAAAGGGACGGGCTCGCGGTCGGCGATGCGATCGCACTCTGCGCGCTGCCTTCGCCGCTCTATGCGGCGCTCTTCCTGGGCGCGTTGCGGGCCGGCATCGTGGTCGCCCCGCTCGCGCCGTCGGTCACGCCCGACAGCTTCGCGTCGATGCTCGACGACGCGCAGGCCCGGCTGCTGTTCGTCGATGCGACGGCAGCCGACGCGCTCGGCGACCGCCCGCGCGACGACCTCGTCGTCTCGCTCGACGGCATCGCGGCGGGCGCCGCGTTCGACCGGTGGCTGATGCCCGAAGGCGCGGTGCCTGCCGCCGTCGACGTGCAGCCCGAATGGCCGTTCAACATCATCTATTCGTCCGGTACGACCGGCCAGCCGAAAGGCATCGTGCAGTCGCACGGCATGCGCTGGACGCACGTGATGCGCGGCGCCAACTACCGCTATGGTCCGCACACCGTGACGCTGCTCGCCACGCCGCTGTACTCGAACACGACGCTCGTGGTCTTCTTCCCGACGCTGGCCTTCGGCGGCACGGTCGTCCTGATGCCGAAGTTCAACGCAGCCGGTTACCTCGCGCTTGCCGAAGCGCATCGCGTGACGCACACGATGCTCGTGCCGGTGCAATATCAGCGGATCATGGCGCTGCCGGACTTCGACGCGTACGACCTCTCGTCCTATCAGTTCAAGTTCTCCACCAGCGCCCCGTTCAACGCGGCGCTGAAGGCCGACGTGCTGGCTCGCTGGCCGGGTGGGCTGATCGAGTTCTACGGGATGACCGAGGGCGGCGGCACCTGCATGCTGCTGGCCCATCTGCATCCCGACAAGCTGCACACGGTCGGCCAGCCGGCCGAAGGCCACGACATCCGGCTGATCGACGAGGACGGCAACGAGTTGCCGCCGGGTTCCACCGGCGAGGTCGTCGGTCACTCGGGCGGCATGATGACCGGCTATCACCGGCAGCCGGCGAAGTCGCGCGAGGCCGAGTGGTTCGACGCGACCGGCAAGCGCTTCATCCGCACCGGCGACGTCGGACGCTTCGACGACGACGGCTTCCTGGTGCTGATGGATCGCAAGAAGGACATGATCATCAGCGGCGGCTTCAACATCTACCCGAGCGACCTCGAGGCCGAGTTGCGCAGTCATCCGGCGGTCGTCGAGGTCGCCGTGGTCGGCGTTCCGTCGACGACCTGGGGCGAGACGCCGATCGCCTACGTCGTGCCGCGCGCAGACAGTGGTGCGACCGCGGACGCGTTGATGGCATGGCTCAACCAGCGGGTCGGCAAGACCCAGCGAATCGCGCGACTCGACTTCGTGGATGAACTGCCGCGCAGTGCGATCGGCAAGATCCTGAAGCGCGAACTGCGCGACGCGCACGTGGCCAGCGGGCGCGACCCGCACTGAGCTTCAAACGCCGGTCGGCGTTCAGGCAGGCGTCTCCAGCGCGAGCAGTTCGACGCGCTCGTCGTCCAGCGATCGTCCGGCGTCCCGCGCGCGTTCGAAGGTCGCGACATCGAGCAGCGCGGCCAGCCGCACCCCGAGCGCCCGCGTCGACCGGCTGATGTAGGCGCCCGATCCCGTCGCGCTGCCGTTCTGCAGGCACGCGAGATGCCACCCCAGGATGCGCGCCGCGTCGTCGTGGCGTCCCTCGTGCGTGGCCAGCCATGCCGCCGCGACGTGCCCCATCCACGGGCTGCCGATGCTCCTCAAGACCGGCAGCACGTCGGTGAGTGCCGCGCGGGTCCGCTCGACGCGGCCCTGTTCGGCCAGCATCGTGATCCACAGCGCGAAGAAGGCCGCGTACTGCCGCATGCGACCGGCGGCGCGAATGTCGTTGAGCGCCTCGCATCCCACCTGCAGGGCCTGCTCGACATGGCCGACGTCCTGCTCGGCCAGCATCAGGCCCTGTGCCGCCATCCACGCCTCGGAAACGGCCCCCACCGCACGCGACAACGCCACCTCGCTTCGGCAGTAGGCGAGATAGGCCGCGGCATCGCCGACGAGCCGCAGTTCGTAACCGCGCGCGCTGCGCAGGAAGCGGGTCCGCATCGGACTCCAGCCCGGCCGTTCGAGCGCGCTCATGCGATCGATCAGCGCCACGCGGTCCGCGACGATCTGGCCGCGAAGACTCAACTGGAAGACCAGATACACGGCGAAGTACGCCCTCTGCATGTCGCCACGCGACTCGAACCCGTCCGCGGCCCGCGCCGCGCCGGCCAATACGTCGCGCGGCGGGTAGGCGTTCGCGTAGAGCGCGAGCGAGGCGACGGCCAGGTCGAAGCCGTCGGACGGCGACGATCGCGCCGTCGCGTCGACATGCGGACGGGCGATCTCGCACCAGCCGCGGCCTTCGGCGCCCAGTCCCGCCCGCCACCACAGCATCGACGAGTAGCCGACCAGACGGACCAGCAGCTCGGCGCTGCAGCGCGTGTCGGCCCACCTGAGCGCGGCGCGCAGGTTCTCGATCTCGCCCAGGTGGCGGTCGGTCCAGACCAGGTTGGCGTCGCCGAGCGCGTGATCGTCGGCATCCGACCAGTAGGCGACGACGGCCTGCAGGTGCCGGTCGCGCGTCGACGGCGCCTCGCCCGTGGCGTCCACACTTTCCAGCGCGAAGGCCCGCAGGCTCTCGAGCAGGCGGAAGCGCGGGGCACCCGCTGCCTCGACGGAATCGACCAGTGACTTGTCGACCAGCGCGTCGAGTGCGTCGAGCACACGCCATTCGTCGAGCCCGTCGCCCCCGCACACCGCCTGCGCAGTGCGCAGCGAGAAGCTGCCGGCGAAGACGCCAAGACGCCGGAACACGCACTGCTGCCGCTCGTCGAGCAGTCCGTAACTCCATTCGATCGCGTTGCGCAGCGTGCGCTGCCGCGGTGCCGACGTCCGCGCGCCACCGGTCAGCAGCTGCAGACGCGCGCCTTGCGCATCGCTCAGCAGCAGCTCCGCGAGCCCGTGCACGCCTAGCAGCGGTACGCGCGCGGCGGCCAGCTCCAGCGCGAGCGGCATGCCGTCGAGCGCGCGACAGATGGTGGCGACGGCCTGTTGCTGCTGCGGTGCGAGCACGAAGCCCGGGAGGCGGGCCGAGACGCGCTCGACGAACAGCTGCACCGCGCTGCTGGTCATCAGCCGCCTGCCGTCTGCGTCGTCGACGAGGTCGGGCAGGCTCAGCGGTGCCACGCGATAGACCTGCTCGCCGCTCGTTCGCAGCGGCTCCTGGCTCGTGACGACGATGCGCAATGTCGGTGTCTGCGCGAGGAGCACCCCGATCAGCGACGCGACCGGATCGAGCACGTGCTCGGCGTTGTCGAACACCAGGATCAGGTGGAGCGGACGCAGTGCGCGGGCCATCGCGGCCGCATCCTTGCCGGCGGCCACATCCAGACGCAACAGCTGCACGAGCTTCGAACACAACACGGTGACGTCGGTCGCGTCGCCGGCGAGCGACGCGAGTTCGATGAACCAGACCCCGTCGCGCCAGGCGGTGCGCCGCGCATCCGCCAGCGCCAGCGCCAGCCGCGTCTTGCCGACGCCGGAAGGGCCGACGATCGTCAGCAGCCGATGCGCGTCGTGCAGTGTCGCGATGTCGTCCAGCGCCTTCGCGCGACCGATCGGCATCGTCAGCGACAGCGGCACGTTGCCGTCGCCGAGTGGCGTCGCCGTCGCCGGAATGTGCGGCGGCGCGACCGCATCGACGACGCCGACGAAGCGGTAGCCGTGCCGCGGCACCGTCTCGATCCACAGCGGCTGCTTCGGGTCGTCGTCGAAGGCGTCGCGCAGCTCGCCGACGATCGACTTGATCACGCCCTCGGTGACGAAGCGCGTGCCCCAGACGTGGTCGAGCAACGCGTCCTTCGTGACCAGTTCGCCGGGGCGGCGCACCAGCGCGACCAGCAGCGCGAAAGCCTTGGGCCGCAACGGGACGGGCCGGCCGTCGCGCAACAGCCGCGCTTCGTCGACATCGAGTCGATACGGACCGAACGAGAGCATTGAAGACGAGGCCATGGGCGAACTGTAAGCGAGCCGGACTCCCCGTTGCCGATTCGTCGCGCCGGCTACGACATCGGCCGCGACGTCGACGCTACCGAGGCAGGACCGAAGCGACACCGTTCCGTGACGACATG
>JBBRRW010000112.1:0-10677 GCA_038245975.1 Burkholderiales bacterium | reverse complement strand
GCGCCCCGACGCTCACTTCGAACCCCGACGTATCCAGGCCTCCAGCTGCTGGGGACGCAGGCTGTCGTATTCCTCGAACGGCTGATGGATCCACGGATTGTTGGGGAGATGCTCGACGTAGTAATCGGGCTCGACTTTCGACGATCCCTTCCACCAGATGACGGCCGAACGCACTTCTTCAACCTCGGGGAAGCGGCGCTTCAGATGTTCGCTGACTTTATCGAGGGTCACGCCCGAATCGACCAGGTCGTCCGCCAGCAGCACCTTGCCGCCGAACGTCCCGCGGCTGATGGTGATGTACTTGGCGATGTCCAGCTCGCCCTGGTTCTTCCCGCCGTCCTCGCGGTACGAACTGGTCGACAGGATCGCCAGCGGCAGGTCGAAGATGCGCGAGATCACGTCGCCGACGCGCATGCCGCCGCGCGCCAGGCACAGGATCTGGTCGAACTTCCATCCCGACTCGTGGATCTGCAGGCACAGCCTTTCGATCAGCCGGTAGTAGTCGTCGTAACCCAGCCAGAGGTCGGCGTCGGTCGAGGCGGGCACGCTCATGGTGGCCTCGCTGATCAGTCGAAGGGATGGCGCAGCACGATCGTCTCGTCCCGGTCGGGGCCGGTGGAGATCATGTCGATCGGCACGCCGCAGACCTCGGCGAGTCGATCGAGGTAACGCCGCGCATTGACCGGCAGGCGCTCCAGCTGATCGATGCCATAGGTGCTCTCGGTCCATCCCGGCAATTCTTCGTAGATGGCCTCCAGGCCGTCGATGTTCGCCGCGCCGAACGGCAGCAGGTCGATGGTCTCGCCATCCGCGCATTTGTAGCCGACGCCGAGCTTGATCGATTCGACGCCGTCGAGCACGTCGAGCTTGGTGATGCACAGGCCCGACACGCCGTTGATCTGGATCGACCGCTTGAGCGCCGCCGCGTCGAACCAGCCGCAGCGTCGCGCACGCCCGGTAACGGAGCCGAACTCCTTGCCCTTCTCGGCCAGATGACGACCGACGTCGTCGAACAGTTCGGTCGGGAATGGGCCCGATCCCACGCGCGTCGTGTAGGCCTTCGTGATGCCGAGAACGTACTGCAGGCTCTGCGGGCCGACCCCGGCACCGGCGGACGCCGCCCCGGCCACGCAATTGCTCGACGTCACGAACGGATACGTACCGTGATCGACGTCGAGCAGCGTGCCCTGCGCACCCTCGAACAACAGGTTGCGACCTTCCGCCTGCAGCCGCGCGAGCTCGCGCGGTACGTCGGCGACCATCGGCTTGACGCGCGGTGCCAGCTTCATCGCGTCGTCGAACACCTGGTCGGCCACGACCTCGGGCAGGTGGAGATAGTGCTTCAGCACGAAGTTGTGGAAGTCGAGGACCTCGTCGAGCCGGGCCCGGAAGCGATCGGGCGTGAACAGGTCCTGCAGCCGGATCGCGCGGCGCGCGGCCTTGTCTTCGTAGGCCGGTCCGATGCCACGACCGGTCGTGCCGATCTTCGCCTCACCCTTCTTCGCCTCGCGGCCCTGGTCGATCGCGACGTGATACGCGAGGATCAGCGGGCAGGCCTCGCTGATCGACAGCCGCGCGGCCACGTCGACGCCGGCGGCCTGCAGTTCGTCGATCTCCTTCAGCAGCGCCTCGGGCGACAGCACGACGCCGTTGCCGATGAAGCACGGCGTCTCGGGCCGCATGATGCCGGACGGGATGAGCCGCAGGACGGTCTTCTTGCCGCCGACGATCAGCGTGTGACCCGCGTTGTGGCCGCCCTGGAAGCGGACGACGGCATGCGCGTGGTCGGTCAGCCAGTCGACGACCTTGCCCTTGCCTTCATCGCCCCATTGCGTACCGATGACGACGACGTTCTTGCTCATGATGTGGACCGGATCAGAAAGTGGAAGCGTCAGGGACGCGGCGCGGCGGCTTGGAGAACGCGTTCGGCAGACGCCGTCTCGACGACCCAGTGGCCGTCGCGCAGGACAAGCCGCCGGGTGCCGGACGCGACGCTGTCGATCGGCACGAGTTGCTGGATGACGACTTCGCCGTCCGCTCGCAGCCCGGCAATCGCGGAGCGTACCGCCTCTTCGTCGCCCCAGGGCGCGACGATGGGATCGCGCGCGGTTTCCACGGTCGCGATGCGAGCGAGTTCCCGCAAGTCGAGGCTGAAGCCCGTTGCGGGACGCGAGCGGCCGAACGCGAGCCCGACTTCGTCGTAACGGCCGCCCTGCGCGATCGCGTTCGGCAGCCCTTCGCAGTACGCCGCGAACATCGTGCCGCTGTGATAGTGATAGCCACGCATGTCGGCCAGGTCGATCGACACGCGCGACGGTTCGAGCGCGCCGGCCAGGCGTTCGAGGACGTCGAGCGCCGCGGTGATCCGTGGCAGCGTGGGCAGGCGTTCACGCGCGCGCCACAGCGTCTCGATGCCGCCCTGCAGTTCGCTCAACGCCACCAGCGCATCGACGGTGGTCGTCGAGATCTCGCCGTCCAGCGCGGCCAGCCCGTCGCGGGCCTTGCTCTGCAGCAGCGGGAAGACGCGATCGCTCATCATGAAGCCGCGCGGATCGGCCGCCAGGATCGCGCGCAGGATCTCGGCATGGCCGAGATCGAGGCGCGCATCGGCGACGCCGGCGGCTTCGAGCGTCGCGAGCAGCAGTTCCTGAATCTCGAAGTCGGCCTCGATCCCGGCATGGCCGTACAGCTCCGCGCCGACGACGAAGGGTTCGCGCGTCCCGGTCAGCGACCGCGGCCGCGTGTAGAGCACGCTGCCCGCATAGCACAGGCGCGTCACGCCGGGCCGGTTCAGCATGTGCGCGTCGATGCGGGCCACCTGCGGCGTGATGTCGGCCCGCAGGCCCATCGTGCGGCCGGACATCTGATCGACCAGCTTGAACATCTGCAGGTCGAGGTCGCGACCGGTGCCCGACAGCAACGACTCGACGTACTCGAGCAGCGGCGGCATCACCAGTTCGTAGCCATAGCCCGCGAACAGGTCGAGCAGCATCCGACGCAGGGTCTCGATGCGCCGGGCTTCGGCGGGCAGGATGTCGGCAATCGCTTCAGGCAGCGACCAGGCGGGCATGGCAGGGACGGTCAGGTAAGGACGACGCGCGCAGCGCGAGCGTCGTCGTTCAGAAGACGTGCATCGCCATCAGGACGACCACGCCGGACACCACGGCCATCAGGCCGATGAAGCGCAGCTGCCCGTCTTCGAGCAGCGTGATGCGTCGGAACGTGTCCTTCCAGATCGACGGGAAGATCAGCGGCACGATGCCCTCGAGGATCAACACGAGACCCAGGGCGATGATGAACGACGTGCCCACGTCGGCCACGCGGACCCGCTGCGCTCAGCGCTTCCGTCCGGCGGGCGCCGCAGCGCCTTCGGGACTTTGCAGGTACCTGAAGAAGTCGGTCGAAGGATCGACCACGAACAGGTCGCCCTTGCTGCGGAAGCTCTTGCGGTAGGCGTCGAGGCTGCGATAGAACGCATAGAACTCGGGATTGGTCCCGAAGGCCTGTGCATAGATCGCCGACGCACGCGCATCGCCTCCGCCCTTGGTCCGCTCCGCATCGCGATAGGCCTCGGCGATGATGACTTCCTTCTGGCGATCGGCATCGGCGCGGATCTTCTCGGACTCGGCGGCACCGGTCGAACGCAGCTCGTTGGCCACGCGATGACGCTCGGCTTCCATGCGGCTGTAGATCGACGCGCTGATCTCGGGCAGCAGGTCCACGCGCTTCAGCCTCACGTCGACGATCTCGACGCCGATCTGCTTCGCTTCGTCGGCGACCTTCTGCTTGATCGCGGCCATCACCTGTTCACGCTCGCCCGACACGACCTCGTGCGTGGTGCGTTTGGTGATCTCTTCGTTCAGCGCGGACTTGATGATCTGGCCCATGCGGATCACCGCGCGGTTCATGTCGGCGCCGATGCTGATGTAGTACTGCTTGGGGTCGACGATGCGCCACTTGACGTAGGTGTCGACCAGTACGTTGCGCTTCTCGGACGTGATGAAACGCTCGGCCTCGGGGGTGTCGATCGTGAGGATGCGCTTGTCGAGGAACACGACGTTCTGGAACGGCTTCGGCAGCTTGAAGTGCAGGCCCGGCTCGCGGATGACGTCCTTGATCTCGCCGAAGCCGAAGAGGATCGCGTAGCTGCGCTGGTCGACGACATAGAACGTCGACGACAGGATCATCAGCGCGATCAGGACGCCGAGTACGACGACGATGATGCGATTGATCATCGGACGTCCCGGTCGCGGCTGCGGAGTCCGTCGCGTCCGCCACGGTCGGCATCGGAACCGCCGGTCGCCGCCGGCGGCGATGCGCCGACCGTCGCGGAAGGCGTCGGCTGCGGGACAGCCGCACGGGCGCTTTCCTGGGCCGCCTGCTGCAGCAGCTTGTCGAGTGGCAGCATCAGCAGGTTGCTGCCGGCGCGCGCGTCGACCATCACCTTGACCGCGTTCGAGTAGATCTCCTGCATGGTGTCGATGTACATCCGTTGACGGGTGACCACGGGCGCCTTCGCGTATTCGGCGACCACCTGGCCGAAGCGGCTCGCGTCGCCTTCGGCCTGCGCGATCACGCGCTGCTTGTAACCGTCGGCTTCCTGCAGCAGCCGCGAGGCGTTGCCGCGGGCACGCGGGATCACGTCGTTGGCGTACGCCTGTCCTTCGTTCTTCGCGCGCTCGCGGTCCTGCCCGGCCTTGACGGCGTCGTCGAACGCCGCCTGCACCTGCTCGGGCGGCTGTGCGTTCTGGATCGTGATGCTGGAGATCAGGATGCCGGTGCGATAGCGGTCGAGGATCTGTTGCGCCAGCTTCTCCGCCTGAATGGCGACCTGTTCGCGGCCTTCGTAGAGCACGAGGTCCATCTTGCTGCGGCCGACGACTTCGCGGATCGCGGTTTCGGCGGACTGCTTGACCGCGTCGTCGGGATTGCGGTTGTTGAAGAGAAACTCTGCTGCGTCCTTCAGGCGATATTGGACGGCCATCTGCACGTCGATGATGTTCTCGTCGTCGGTCAGCATCAACGATTCGCGCGGCACCTTGGTCCGCAGGCTGCCGCTGTAGCCGACCTCGACGGTGCGGACGCCGGAGATGTTGACGATCTCGTTGCTCTGGATCGGATACGGCATGCGCCACTGGATGCCGGCGCCGGTCATGGTCTTGTATCGACCGAACTGCAGGATGACACCGGTCTGGCCTTCCTGGACGATGAAGAAGCCGCTCGCCAGCCAGATCGCGAACACGATGCCCAACACGATGCCGGCAATGGCCTTGGTGCTGCGGCCATTCGGCGTGAAGCCCGACCCACCGCCGCCCGGGACGTCGCGCGGGCCGCCACCCTTGCGCCCGCCGAAGAGGCTGGACAGCCGGCGGTTCAGGTCGCGCCAGAGTTCCTCGAGATCAGGGGGGCCGTCACGACGGCCTGGCCGTCGATTGTCGGGTCCATCTTCGGAGAAGACGAGTTGGCCGTGCACGTCGAAAGGGGTCTTCACCGGAAGTCGGAGGTCAGGTTGATAAGGATGTGGATTATCCGTGCGTTCATTGCCCGTCGACGGGCGACTTCGCTAGCGTCACTCTGGACCGCGGCGCGAAAGAAAAGTTACGCGCCCAGCGCTTCCGGCCCGGGGCCTTCGACGGCGAATCGCGCATCACGATCGACATCGATTGCAGGTCCGTTCTCGCGAACCGTCCGGATCGTCAAGGCCGCCTCGACCAGCGCGCTTCGCAGTTCGGTCAGACCGACTCCGGTCTTGGCGCTCAACGAAACGCGGCGGATGTTATCACGCACGTCCCTCTCGACGGAGGCCGGAAGATCGATCGCATCGATCTTGTTGAACACCATGATCTGCGGGATCGCGGCGGCCCCGATCTCCGCGAGAACGCTGTTGACCTGCGCGATCTGTTCGGTGCGCTGCGGGCTCGCGACGTCGACCACGTGGAGCAGCAGGTCGGCATGCGCCGTTTCCTCGAGCGTGGCCTTGAACGCCTCGATCAGCGAGTGCGGCAACTCGCGGATGAAGCCCACGGTGTCGGACAGGATGATCTGCCCTGCCCCTTCGACGTACAGCCGGCGCGACGTGGTGTCCAGCGTCGCGAAGAGCTGGTCGGCCGCATAGCTGTCGCCGTGCGTCAGCGCGTTGAACAGCGTCGACTTTCCCGCGTTGGTGTAGCCCACCAGCGCGACGGTGAGGGACGCGCCGCGGCTGCGCGCGCGGCGTTGCGTGGCGCGCTGCCTGCCGAGCTTTTCGAGCTTGGTCTTGAGCGCCTTGACGCGGTCGCCGATCAGGCGACGGTCGCTCTCGAGCTGCGTCTCGCCCGGACCGCGCATGCCGATACCCCCCTTCTGGCGTTCGAGGTGGGTCCAGCCGCGCACCAGGCGCGTCGCGAGGTGGCTCAACTGAGCGAGCTCGACCTGCACCTTGCCTTCGTGGCTCTGTGCGCGCTGCGCGAAGATGTCGAGGATCAGCGCCGTGCGATCGACCACGTTGATCTGCAGGCGACGCTCGAGGTTGCGTTGCTGCGCCGGCGACAGCGCGTGATCGAACACCACGAGGTCGATCTCCTCGGCCTCGACGCGCGAGGCGATCTCGTCGACCTTGCCGGAACCGATGAAGGTCGTCGCATCGGGACTCTGCCTTTTCGCCGTGACCGTCGCGTAAGCCTCGGCCCCGGCGGATCGCACCAGCAACGTCAGTTCCTCGAGACTCGCAGCGGCGTCGCTGCGCCCGAAGTCGACCGAGACCAGCAGGGCTTTGGGAACTGCCGACGCGCGCGTGCCGTCGACCTGCTGATGGACGCTGCGGGATACCGGGGCGCCTTCGAGCCCGCCGTCGAAACGGCTCTCGGGCCGCGTTGCGGAGCGCTCGCTGCGTTCGCTCTTCGCGCGGGCCTTTTCGAATTCCTGGACGCCCTCGTTGAGGGCGCGGGTCGACGCCTTCACTCGGCGGGTTGCTCGACGGCGAAGTTGACCGCACGCGCGGGAACGACGGTCGAGATCGCATGCTTGTAGACCATCTGCGTGACGGTGTTCCGCAGCAACACCACGTACTGGTCGAAGGACTCGATCTGGCCCTGCAGCTTGATGCCGTTGACCAGGTAGATCGAGACCGGAATATGTTCCTTGCGCAAGGCGTTGAGGAATGGGTCCTGCAGCAGTTGCCCCTTGTTGTTACTCATGAATCACTCCGGAGGTTTTGTTTGAATGAGTTGCTGCAACGGCGGGTGGCAGTGACACTCCGTGTATCTGAGGCCCGACCTGCGGAGATCAACGGCGCCCACGTTCGAAAGGACCGCGAATCGACCGCGAAACCGTGAATTCAATGTAATCGATTTCCCGGCCCGATGTCACGCAGGAGCAGTTGCGCGTCAGCTTGTGCCCTGCGCCGCATAAGGATTGCGGGTCGAGCGAAACTCGACTCGCAGTGGAGTTCCCTGCAGGGAAAAAGTTTCTCTGAAGCTTGCTTCGAGGTAGCGCCGATAGGTCTCGGGAACCTGATCGAGCCCGTTGCCGTGGATCACGATGACCGGCGGGTTCTGTCCACCCTGATGCGCGTAGCGCAGCTTGGGTCGGGACATGCCCCGGCGCGGCGGCGTCTGCTTGTCGACGGCCTCGACCAGCGCCCGTGTGAGCTTCGGCGTCGACAGTTTCGTGAAGGCTGCGACCGCAGCACCGTCGACAGACTTCATGACGGCCGCGATGCCCTGACCCTTCAGCGCCGAGATGTGGTGGGTCTTCGCGAACGTCAGGAACTGGAGCTTGCGCACCGCGTCGCGCTTGATGCGTTCGCGGTCGTACTCGTTCAGACCGTCCCACTTGTTGATCGCGACCACGACGGCGCGCCCCGACTCGACGACGAAGCCGGCGATGTGCGCGTCCTGGTCCGAGATCTCCTGGCGCGCGTCGAGCACGATCACGACTACGTTGGCATCGGCCACCGACTGCAGCGTCTTGACGACCGAGAACTTCTCGACGGCCTCGAACACCTTGCCGCGGCGACGCAGACCGGCGGTATCAATCAGCGTGTACTGCTTGCCGCCGCGATCGAAATCGATGTGGATGCTGTCGCGTGTGGTGCCGGGTTGGTCGAACACGATCACGCGCTCTTCGCCGAGCAACGTGTTGACGAGCGTCGACTTGCCGACGTTCGGCCGGCCGACGATCGCGATCTTGATGCGTCGCGGACCGCTGTCCTCCTCGACCGCCTCTTCGCCCTCGACGACCTCTTCCACCGGCGCGACGCGGTCCAGCAGCAACTCGATCAGCTCGCGCACGCCGTCGCCGTGGGCCGATGAGATGGCCACCGGCTCGCCGAGGCCGAGCTCGTGGAATTCGGCGGTGACGGTGCCGTGACGCATGCCTTCGGCCTTGTTGACCGCGACGATCAACGGGCGCCCGGCCTTGCGCAGGTCGTCCGCGATCGCTTGGTCGGCGCCGGTCAGGCCGTTGCGTCCGTCGACGAGGAAGATCAGCGCATCGGCTTCGGCGATCGCCTGCCGCGTCTGCTTGGCCATCTCGTGGACGATTCCTTCCTTCGCCACCGGCTCGAAGCCGCCGGTGTCGATGATCAGGAAGGGCCGCTCGCCGACGCGCCCGGTGCCGTAATGCCGGTCGCGCGTCAGCCCCGGCATGTCCGCCACCAGCGCATCGCGCGAACGCGTCATACGGTTGAACAGCGTCGACTTGCCGACGTTCGGGCGCCCGACGATCGCGATGACCGGGATTAGCTTTGACGCCTTCATGCCCGCCCGCTCGGCGACGGCGCCGCCGCGAACGCCGTCATGACGAGCGCGTCATTCGGAGACGAAGGCATACAGGTTGCCGCCCTGCGTCTGGAACAGAACCGCGGGCGCGCTGCCGACCGAGAACGACCGCGGCGCGACGACCAACGGCGAACCGTCGGTCGTCGAACGCGCGATCAGCGACCCGTCCTCGCGGGACAGCCAGTGCACGAAGCCCCTGTAGTCGCCGACCACGATGGCGCGGCCGACCGATGCGGGTTCCGTCATCCTGCGATAGCCGAGCTTGTCGGTCTTCCAGATCGTGGCGCCGGTCGAACGGGTCAACGCGCTGACGGCGGACTTGTCGTCGGTGACGAAGCCGAAACGGCCGTCGATCTCGATGCCGGTCGACGTGGAGAGGTCGCGACTCCAGACCGCGTTGCCGGTCGCCGTGTCGAAACACCCGGCGCGTCCCTGGAACGCAGCCGTACAGACCTCGCGGCCGACGACGACCGGCGTGCCGACGACGTCGGCGACGCGTTCGAGTTCGGTCGCTCCTTTCGGAACCGCCACCGAACTCTCCCAGCGCAGCGTGCCGCTGGCGACGTTGAGCGCCGCGAGCTTGCCGCCGGGGAAGCCGACGAACAGCAGGCCGCCCTCGATGGCGATGCCGGGGTTGGTCCGCAGCACCAACGGCTGGGTGGAGCGTTGATAGAGCCAGCGCCTGCGGCCCGTCTCGGCGTCGTAGGCGATGACGCGATTGTCGGTGGTGCGGACGACCACGATGCCTTGCCCGACGGCCGGCGCGCTGAGGATCTCGGTGCCCGTCGGCACGCGCCACAGCGGCTTGCCGTTGGCATCCAGCGCGATCAGGTCGCCGGTCTCGGAGACGACGGCGGAGATGCTACCGTCGGAACCGACGCCCGCGGCCAGCGGCAGGTCGAGATCGGTGCGCCACACGACGACGCCGGTAGCCAGCACGCGCCGTTCGACGACGCCCTTGCCGCCGGCCGCGACAACGTCGGGTCCGATCAGCGCGGGCGAGAAGAAATAGCGTCCTGCCTTGCCGACGCTCGCGTTCCACAACGGCTTGACCGCGAGGGTCGCCTTGATCTCCGTCAGATCCACCGGCCTGTTCTTGGGCGCGTCGGAGAAGATGTACGTGTTCTCCCACCACGCACAGCCGCCCAGCGCCAGGACGCCGGCAACGACCAGGGCACGGCGGAACACCATCGAGACCGCGCTCATGGCTTGGCCTCCGGCACGTTGACGGCAGCCGGTGCCGGCGCGACCGCGGCCGGCGCGGCGACGACGCCGCCCATCAGGCCGTCGAGCTTCAACTGCACGACGTTGGCGTACGGCCGCGAGTCGCTCTTCGATTCGAGCAGCGCAAGCGCCGCAGTGTACTCGCGCTTGGCATCGTCGAGCTTGTCCTGCGCGGTGTAGATGTCGCCGCGACGGTCCGCGAACGAGGCCTGGAAAGGGATCGACAACTCGGATGCGGAGCTGCTCAGCACCTGCTTCATGGCCGCGTCGAAGTCGCCCTCGTCCAGCAGCAGGCCGGCCAGTCGCAGCCGTCCGAGTGCGCGGTATTCCGGGTCGATGGCGTGGTCGACGACCCATTCGAGCTGCGCCTTCGCGGTCTTCGCATCGCCGCCGTCGAGATTCGCGCGGGCGGCGAGCACGGCGGCCATCTCGGCGTAGGCCGTGGAGCCGAACTTGTCGAGCAGCACGCCGGTGAGTTCGCGCGTACGCGGGAGGTCCTTGGCCGCGACAGCCTGCTGCAGATCTCCGTATGCGGCAGCCGCCTGTTCGGCCCTGCCGCGCTGATATTTCTGCCACAGGAAGTAGCCGGCGAATGCGACCGCCAGCCCGAGCACGAGGCTCGTCAACGCATTGCCGTACTTGTCCCACCACGCCTTCAGCGAGGCAATCTTTTCTTGTTCGTCCAGATCGTAGG
>JBBRRW010000111.1:0-10688 GCA_038245975.1 Burkholderiales bacterium | reverse complement strand
TGGTGATGATCTCACCGGTCGCACCCTGCGGCTGCTCGACCAGCGTGTCGGGGTCGATGATGCGCGAGTCGGTGTCGCAGATCGGGACCCCCAGGCACTGCTTCTTCGCGCGCTGCGGCGGATTGGTATGCGACGCAGCGATGGTCTCCGACAGGCCGTAGCCCTCGACGAAGTCCAGGCCCCACAGGTCCTTGACCTTCTGCGCGACGGCCTCGGGCATCGCGGCCCCGCCGCCGGACATGAAGGTCAGGCTCGACAGGTCGTAGGTGTCGATCTTCGGATTCGCGAAGAGGTCGATGACCATCGTCGGGATGCACGTCCAGTTGGTCACGCGATTGCGCGCGATGGCCTCGGCCGCGAGGTTGCGGTCCCAGCGCGGCAGGACCACGTTGCAGCCGCCGCCGAAGATCAGGCTGTTCATCGCCTGCATGCCGGTCACGTGGAACATCGGCACCACGCCGAGCGCAACCGTGTCGGGCGTCACGCCGCCCCAGCGGACGCCGAAGTACATCACGTGCATCACCGAGCGATGCGTATGGATGCAGCCTTTCGGCCTGCCGGTGGTGCCCGACGTGTACGGCATCACGCACCAGTCGTCGGGTCCGGCCTGCGCCGGCAGGGGGACGCGCGCCTGTGCCACCGCGTCGGTCCAGCGCGTGACCTGCCCGGTCGCTGCGACGGCGAGCGGTGCGCGGGCGAACTCGGGGATCGCAAGATCGGTCTCGGTCGTGAGCGCATCTGCGTACGCGCCGACCAGCGCGTGCTCGAGGGTCGCGATGCCTTCGGGCTCGCCCTTCATCAGCGGCTTGAATTGCGGCCAGCTGTCCTGCGCGCAGAGCACCACGTGCGCGCCGCTGTCGTCGACGTAGTGACGCAGCTCGTCGGTCTTCAGCATCGGATTGACCGGTACGACGAACGCATCGGCCCGCAGGATCGCGTAGTAGCCGGTGATGAACTGCGGACTGTTCTGGAAGTTGAGCAGCACGCGGTCGCCGCGCGCGACGCCGCAATGCTGCTGCAGCCATCCAGCGATCGCCTCGGCCTGTCGCAGCAGTTCCCCGTAGGTCAGGACCGAGTCGTAGAAGACCACGGCCGGACGGTTCGGGAAGCGCGTCGCGGTGACCTCGAGGTTGTACCAGAGGCTGGTCGCCGGCAGGTCGAGATGATGGGGCATGCCCGGCGGCCAGTACCGATAATGCAGAGGCTCGTTGCCCGACACGGTTGCGGTTGCGACGTCCGTCATGGGTCTCCTTGTAGTCGGTGCGGTCGGCTGGGGCCGGGGCGCTGCGGCTCGCCTCGCGATCGTCGTGTCGTCGCTGCGTGACAGGCGATGGCACTGCGCGGAACTCTACACCGCGGGCCGTCTTTCCTAACGGGTCCGCGGCCCCGCGATGCGTCGCGATCGTCCGATCCGCCAGAAGCCCAGCGCGATGAAGACGCAGGCGACCTGGCCGGCGGCGAGCCACAGCACCGACACCGACAGGATCGGCGCGATCACGCCCGCGGCGACTGCGCCGAGCATGGTCTGCACGAACGACTGGCACGACGCGGCCACGCCGCGATGCGTCGGGAACAGGT
Source organism: Burkholderiales bacterium (assembly GCA_038245975.1). Classification (GTDB taxonomy): domain Bacteria; phylum Pseudomonadota; class Gammaproteobacteria; order Burkholderiales; family Burkholderiaceae_D; genus CAHJXF01. The sequence goes on along the minus strand of JBBRRW010000111.1, from coordinate 9,110 downwards.
CGAGGACCATCAGCGTCACGCCGGGTGCGCAGAGCGACATGCCGATCGTGTAGAAGAAGATCGGCACGACGGACCACGGGATCATCGCCGGCAGGAACGCGTGGTAGACCAGGTTCGCGATCGACGCGCTGCCCATCAGGAAGAAGCCTGCACGGACCTGCTTGCCGATCTTCCAGCGGCCCGCGAAGCGGTTGGCCAGCAACGCGCCGAGGAAGATGCCGGCGACCGACGGGATGAAGAACCAGCCGAACTCGCGTTGCGACAGGTGCAGGAGCTCGATGATGAAGACCGGCGCCGCGGCGACGAAGATGAACAGCCCGACGAAGTTGAACGCGACCGTGCCCGCGTACGCGTGGAAGCGCACGGTACCGAACACCGACTTGTAGCTGTTCCACAGCGACGAGGCGTTGAACGGCTGGCGCATCGCGGGTGGCAGCGTTTCGGGCAGCAGGTGCCAGCTCGCCCACAGCAGCACGGCCGAGTAGACGAAGAGCGCGAGGAAGATGGTGCGCCAGTCGAAGGTCTCGACGATCCAGCCGCCGAGGATCGGCGCCACCGCCGGCGCGATCGCGAAGATCATCGTGACGAGCGACAGCAGCTTCTCGGCCTCGGGTCCGGCATAGAGGTCGCGGACGATCGCGCGTCCCACCACGATGCCCGCGCCGGCGGACAAGCCCTGGATGACGCGGAACGCCCACAGGTACTGGATCGAATGCGCGGACGCGCAGCCGAAGGACGCGACGACGAACACGACGAGCGACACCAGGATCACGATGCGGCGTCCGAGTGCATCCGACAGTGCGCCGTGCCACAGGATCATCGCCGCGAAGGCCAGCATGTACGCGGTCATGGTCTGCTGGACCTGGATCGCCGAAGCGCCGAGCGACTGCTCGATCTCGGGGAAGGCCGGCAGATAGGTGTCGATCGAGAACGGGCCGAGCATCGCGAGCGCGGCGAGGATGATCGCGAGTCGGGTACGGCTCGGCACCGTGACCTTGCGCGGCGGCGCCGAGACGTGATGGGCCGCGACGTCGTCGGCACGTGCCTCGTCGCTGTTGCTGCCCCTGCCGAGCGACGACGCATCAAGCGCCGACGATTCCATCGTGCCCGCGCCGAGCATGCTGCGGATCGCCTCGGGCTCGATCGCTGCTGCTTCGTCCCGGTCGGGGTCTGGCTTCGAGGGCAGGGGGGGCGACATGGAGAGCGGCGGGCCTTGCGGTCGGGCGGGATCGGGGGCTCATGCTACCGCGCGCAGCGAGCGGTTCCGCGTCGCATCGATGGCGTGCCGGCGTCGTCGATCGTCCGATTCGCGCATCATGCGGGTCCGCACTTGTTCACGCCCTCCCCGCCTCCCATGTCGCGAATCCCCGCTGTTCCCGTCCCGAAGGCATTGGCCTTCGATGTCTTCGGCACCGTGGTCGACTGGCGCGGCAGCATCGCCCGCGAAATGGAGGCGCTGGCCGAGCACAAGGGCATCGCCATCGACGGCGAGGCGTTCGCGGACGCCTGGCGCGCCGGCTATCAGCCGGCGATGCACCGCGTGCGCACCGGCGACCTGCCGTGGATGAAGATCGACGCGCTGCATCGCCTGATCCTCGATGGCCTGCTCGCGCGCTTCGGTCTTGAAGGACTGGTCGAGGCCGAGCGCGACCACCTCAACCGCGTGTGGCACCGGCTCGATCCCTGGGCCGACAGCATCGACGGACTGACGCGGCTGAAGCAGCACTTCGTCATCACGCCGCTGTCGAATGGCAACTTCTCGCTGCTGACGAACATGGCGCGCTACGCGGGTCTGCCGTGGGACTGCATCGTGTCGGCCGAACTGTTCCACCACTACAAGCCCGATCCCGAGACCTATCTCGGTACCGCGGACCTGCTCGGCATCGCGCCCGACGAGCTGATGCTGGTGGCCGCCCATCCCGACGATCTGCGCGCCGCGAAGGCGGTCGGCCTCAAGACCGCATACGTCGTGCGTCCGCTCGAGTTCGGCGTTGGCCGGCCGGGCTACGCGGTCGCCGACGGCGAATTCGATGTCGTCGCGACCGATTTCAACGACCTCGCGCGCCGCCTCTATGCGGCGGCGGGCTGACGGCCGATCGGCCGGGACCAAGGGGAACTACCGACGCGCGCTTCGCCGGGCGTGACTACACTTCGGGATTCATCGGCGCCCCGGGAAGCCCCGACGAGAACACGCGAAGGATCCCCGGGGACGCGAAGCATCAGCAGGCCGAGGAGACACATCGGAACAGCGAGCCGCGCGCAGCGCGCCGCGGATCGAACGCCATGGTCAAAGGCGTCGCCCCGATGCCTACAACGGATCGCAGCACGGCAGGGTCGTGCATGCGGCCAACTGGAGACAGCATGGACAGAGTTCGTCGTTCCGTCGTCGCGAGCCTCGCCGCCGCGCCGGTCCTTTCGCTCTTCGGACGCGGCGCCTGGGCGGCGGACCCGCTCAAGATATCGCACCAGTTCCCGGGCGGCAGCGACACCGAAGGCGACTTCCGCGACAGGCTGTCACGCCGCTTCGCGCAGGAGCTCGACAAGCGCAGCAACGGCGCGCTGAAGGCGAACGTCTATCCGGGTTCGTCGTTGATGAAGGTCAACGCGCAGTTCAGCTCGGTCCGCAAGGGCGCGCTCGACATGACCCTGCTGCCGCTGCCGTATGCGGGCGGCGAGGTGCCGGAGCTCAACATCGCGCTGATGCCGGGCCTGGTCACGTCGTACGAACAGGGCTATGCGTGGAAGAAGGCCGAAGTCGGCAAGGCGCTGAGCGACCTCCTCGCCGACAAGGGGGTGATCATCGTCACGTGGATCTGGCAGGCGGGCGGCGCAGCCAGCCGCAACACGCCGGTGGTCGGGCCCGAAGACGTCAAGGGTCTCAAGTTCCGCGGCGGCAGCCGCGAGATGGACATGGTCGCCAAGGCGGCCGGCGCGACGACGCTGTCGCTGCCGTCCAACGAAACCTACGCGGCAATGCAGACCGGTGCGGTCGACGTCGTCACGACGTCGGCGACCAGCCTGATCTCGTTCCGGCTCCAGGAAGTCTCGAAGCACCTGACGGTCAGCTCGAAGGGCAAGTCCTACTGGTTCATGCTCGAGCCGCTGCTGATGTCGAAGATCGTGTTCGACAAGCTGCCGAAGGACCAGCAGGCGCTGATCATGACGGTCGGCGCCGAGATGGAGAAGTTCGCGCTCGAGGGGGCCCGTGCCGACGACGCGCTGGTCGCCGACCAGTACCGCAAGGCAGGCGCCACGGTCCACGAGCTGACCGACGATGCGCTCGCCAAGTGGGTCACCTTGGCGCGTCCGACCGCGTGGAAGGACTACGCCGAGCGCAGCGAAGGCTCCGCGAAGCTGCTGAAGCTGGCCGAACAGATCAAGGGCTGATGACCCGCGTCTCCTTCCGATGCGGGAAGGACATGCGCCGGAGCCTCCGCATCGCCCCCGTTCCAGATCGCCGGTCATGAGCCACGCCCCGCTCGACGTCACCGAAGCCGGCACCGAGCTCGGCAGTCCTGAGAGGGCGCCGACCGGGCATCCGTTCTTCATCGTACTCAACCGCGGCATGCAGCGCCTCAACCGGTGGCTGATGCTGCCGTGCATGATCGCGGTCGTCGCGGCGGCGTGCATCCTCAGCTACAGCGTGGCCGCGCGGTACTTCCTCAAGATCCCGACCGAGTGGCAGGACGAGACCGCGGTCTTCCTGCTCGTCGGCGCCACCTTCTTCTCGTCGGCCTACGTGCAGCAGTTCCGCGGTCATGTCGGCATCGAGGCGGTGACCGGCATGCTGTCGCCGCGCGTCAACCATGTCCGGCTGATCTTCGTCGGCCTGCTGAGCTTCCTGTTCTGCGCATTCTTCGCGTGGAAGTCGTGGGCGCTGTGCCTCGAGGCGCTGCGCGACGGCCAGACCTCCAATTCGACGTGGGGCCCGAAGCTGTGGATTCCCTACTCGTTGATGGCCGCCGGCATGACGCTGCTCAGCCTCCAGCTGGTCCTCGAAACCGCCAGTCGCATCGCCGATCGAGACGGCTGGCGCGGTCGCGACGTGAATATCGGACTCGAACAGAAGCGACAGGGCGCACACGCGATCGAAACATGAGCGAACTCGCCATCGGGATCGCCTACGGCGTCGCGACGCTGGTCGTGATGTTCTCCGGGATGCCGATCGCGTTCGCGCTCGGCGCGGTCGCCGTCGGCTTCATGATCTTCTTCATGCCGGCGGCCGCGCTCGACACGGTCACCCAGAACGTCTACGAGGAGATGGCCAGCATCACGCTGCTGTCGATCCCGCTGTTCATCCTGAAGGGCGCGGCGATCGGCAAGTCGCCGGCCGGCAAGGACTTGTACTCGGCGATGCACGCGTGGATGGGCAGGATCCCCGGCGGCCTCGGCATCGCGAACGTCTTCGCGTGCGCGCTGTTCGCCGCGATGTCGGGATCGAGTCCCGCGACCTGTTCGGCCATCGGCGGGGCCGGCATTCCCGAGATGCGGATGCGCGGCTATTCGCCGGGCTTCGCGGCCGGCATCATCGCTGCCGGCGGCACGCTCGGCATCCTGTTGCCGCCGTCGATCACGATGATCCTTTACGCGGTCGCAGCGGAGCAGTCGCTCGGGCGTCTGTTCCTCGCCGGCATCGGGCCGGGCGTGCTGCTGGTCGCGCTGTTCGCCGGCTACGCGATGTACCGCTACCGCAAGGAATACCACTCGGCGCTGCGCGCCTACGAAGGCGGCAGCAAGACCGGCACGGCGTTCGAGTCGTCGGCGCTGCTCGACACGCACGTCTACACGATCAGCGAACGCGTCGAGATGCTGCCGCGCGTGCTGCCGTTCATCGTGCTGCTGATCGGCGTGATGGTCGCGCTCTACGGCGGTTTCGCGACGCCGTCCGAGACGGCCGGACTCGGCGGCGTGCTGGCGCTGGTCCTGATCGCGATCGTCTACGCGATCTGGCGACCGAAGCAGTTGCAGCCGATCCTGTCGAGCACGATCCGCGAATCGACGATGCTGATGTTCATCATCGGCATGTCGCTGCTGTATTCGTACGTCATGAGTTCGCTGCACATCTCGCAGGGGGCGGCGGAGGCGGTGGTCGCGATGCACCTGCAGAAGTGGGTGCTGCTCGCGGCGATCCTCGGCATGGTGATCGTGCTCGGCTTCTTCCTGCCGCCGGTGTCCATCATCCTGATGACGGCCCCGATCATCCTTCCGCCGCTCAAGGCGGCCGGCTTCGACCTGATCTGGTTCGGGGTCGTGATGACGATCGTGATGGAGATGGGACTGATCCATCCGCCGGTCGGCCTCAACCTCTTCGTCATCCGCAACATCGCGCCGGACATCCCGTTGCGCGACGTCATCTACGGCGTCCTTCCGTTCGTGGGGCTGATGTTCTTGGCGATCCTGCTGCTGTGCTTCGCGCCGCAGATCGCGACGGCGCTGCCGGATATGATCATGGGGGCGCCGAAGTGAGGCGTTGCTTGTGGGGGGCACGCGTCTTCAAAGTCAAAGGCGTTTCGCCAGGCGGCGAGTCACTTTGCTGGTCTCGCCAAGGAAAGTGACCAAAGGAAGGCAAGCCTCGGCGAATGGCGGGCGAGTCAACGGCAACCGCAACGGCAAGAGCTTCAACGTGATCAGACCATGAGCGCTCGTGCCTGGGATACCCAACGCACCTCCCGCCGGGCCCGCCTCGCGCGCGCGCGGCCGCTCGCCGACGGCAAGCAGGTCGATGCGGCGAAGGCCGTCGCGCTGCTCGAGGCGCTGATCGAACCCGGCGACCGTGTCTGCCTCGAAGGCAACAACCAGAAGCAGGCCGACTTCCTCGCGAAGACGCTCGCGTCGCTCGACGCTGCGAAGGTCCACGACCTGCACATGCTGCAGTCGGTGATCGCATTGCCGGAGCATCTCGACCTGTTCGAGAACGGCATCGCGTCGCGCCTCGACTTCTCGTTCTCGGGGCCGCAGGGCGCGCGGATGGCGCGCCTGGTCGGAGAGAAGAAGGTCGCGATCGGCGCGATCCACACCTATCTCGAACTGTTCGCGCGCTACTTCGTCGACCTCACGCCGCGCATCGCGCTGATCGCGGCACAGGCGGCCGACCGCGAAGGCAACCTCTACACGGGTCCCAACACCGAGGACACGCCGGCGATCGTCGAGGCCACCGCGTTCAAGAGCGGCATCGTGGTCGCGCAGGTCAACCAGGTCGTCGAGCGTTTGCCGCGGGTCGACATTCCGTCGGACTGGGTCGACTTCTATATCCCGAGCCCGAAGCCGCACTACATCGAGCCGCTGTTCACGCGCGACCCGGCGCTGATTTCCGAGATTCAGGTGCTGATGGCGATGCTCGTCATCAAAGGCATCTACGCCGAGTACGGCGTGCAGCGCCTCAACCACGGTATCGGCTTCGACACCGCGGCCATCGAGCTGCTGCTGCCGACCTATGCCGAAAGCCTCGGGCTCAAAGGCAAAATCTGTCGGCACTGGGCGCTGAACCCGCATCCGGCGCTGATCCCGGCGATCGAGGCGGGCTTCGTCGAGTCGGTCCATTCGTTCGGCTCCGAGCTCGGCATGGAACGGTACATCGAGGCCCGGCCCGACGTCTTCTTCACCGGCGCCGACGGGTCGATGCGCTCGAACCGCGCGTTCTGCCAGGCCGCAGGCCACTACGCGTGCGACCTGTTCATCGGCTCGACGCTGCAGGTCGACCTGGCCGGGAATAGTTCAACAGCGACGGTCGATCGCATCACCGGCTTCGGCGGCGCGTCGAACATGGGTGCCGACGCACGCGGTCGCCGGCACGCGAGCCCGACCTGGCTGAAAGCCGGCGTCGAGGCCAATCACCATGGCGCGATCCCGCGCGGCCGCAAGCTCGTCGTGCAGACCGTCGAGACCTATCGCGAACACATGGAACCGGCGTTCGTCGAGACCCTCGACGCGTGGCGGCTCGCGGAGACCGCCGGGATGGCGCTGCCGCCGGTGATGATCTACGGCGACGACGTGTCGCACGTCGTCACCGAGGAAGGCATCGCCAACCTGCTGCTGTGCCGCGATGCCGGCGAGCGCGAGCAGGCGATCCGCGGCGTCGCGGGGTACACGCCGGTCGGGCTCGGGCGCGACCGGCGCGCGGTCGAGAACCTGCGCGATCGCGGCGTGGTGAAGCGGCCGGAGGACCTGGGCATCGACAAGCGCGACGCGACGCGCGACCTGCTGGCCGCGCGGTCGATCAAGGATCTAGTGCGGGCTTCGGAGGGGCTATACGATCCGCCGAAGCGGTTCCGGAACTGGTAGGCCGCAAGCCCCTTCCCCCGGCGGGGGAGGGAGAACACCGCAGGAGCGCTCCATGGAACATCTCAGCTTCACCTACGAAGGCGGCACGCCGGATCCGCACGGCGCGGTCGTCGTGGGCGTCGTCTCTTCGGGAAATCTCGAAGTGATGATCGAGCCGCTGGCGAACGACCCGGCCTGCCGGATCACCATCGATACACCGGCCCGCGGCTTCGATGCCGTCTGGTCCGCCGTCCTCGCGGACTTCTTCGAGCGCGCGAAGCTCGGTGGCGTCCGCATCTCGATCAACGACGTGGGCGCGACGCCGGCCGTGGTGAGCCTGCGCCTCGACCAGGCCGTCGAAGAGTTCCGCAGCGGGTCCGTCGCATGAAGCACAGCTATTACGAAGCCAACGCGCGCCAGCGCATCGTCGGCCTGCTCGACGCGGGGTCCTTCCGCGAGCTGCTGCCGCCGTCGCAGCGCGCGACCAGTCCGCACCTGCCGCTGCTCGATACGCCGGTCGCCTTCGACGACGGCGTGATCGTCGGCGCGGGAACGCTAGCCGGTCGTCCGGTCCTCGCGGCCGCGCAGGAAGGCGCGTTCATGGGCGGCGCGGTCGGCGAGGTACACGGCGCGAAGCTGACCGGTCTCTTCGAACGCGCCATCGCCGAGCGGCCCGCGGCCGTCGTGCTGCTGCTGGAGTCCGGCGGCGTGCGGCTGCACGAGGCCAATGCCGGACTGATCGCGGTCTCCGAGACGATGCGGGCCCTGCTGGACGCGCGCGCGGCCGGCATCCCCGTGATCGGGCTGATCGGCAGCAGCGTCGGCTGCTTCGGCGGCATGGGGCTGATCGCCGCGTGCTGCGACACCATCGTGATGTCCGAGGAAGGCCGACTCGGCATGTCCGGACCCGAGGTGATCGAGACGAAACACGGCGTCGAGGAGTTCGATTCGCGCGATCGCGCGCTGGTGTGGCGCACCACCGGCGGCAAGCACCGCTACCTGCTCGGCGATGCGCAGGGCCTGGTCGACGACGATATCGCGGCATTCCGGCAGGCGGCCATCGAAGCGCTGCCGCATCGGCGGCCGCTGACGCTGCAGGGCCTGCTCGCGGAACAGGCGGTGCTCGCGTCGCGCATCGCGCGCTTCGGCCACGAACGCGACGCGCTCGACCTGTGGACCACGCTCGGCGTCGAGCGCGCCGCCGCGCTCCCGCTGCTCGAACGCGATGCGTTCATCGCCGCGGTCGACGCCCATCGGATCGCGTACTGATGACGACGCTCGACAGCCTCTTCGAGCAGCTCTTCCCCGACGGCCATGCGGTCGCGGTCGAAGGCGACCTGCTGCGCGGCACCGCGACGGTCGACGGACGAACCGTGACGGTGGTCGGCACCACCGCCGACGCGGCGATCGGCGTGGAGCTGGCACTCGCGATGGCGGTGGCAGTGCTCGCGACCGTCGAACACCATCCGGGTCGGGCCATCGTCCTGCTGATCGACACGCAGGGACAGCGGCTGCGCCACCGCGACGAACTGCTCGGTATCAACGTCTACATGGCCCATCTCGCGCAATGCCTCGAGGTCGCGCGCCGCGCCGGCCATCGCATCGTGAGCCTGGTCTACGGCCGCGCCGTGAGCGGCGGCTACATCACGGGCGGCATGATGGCCGACACCTGCCATGCGCTCGCGTCGGCCGAGATCAGCGTGATGAACCTGCCGGCGATGGCGCGCGTGACGAAGATCCCGCAGCAGCGCCTCGAGGAGCTCGCGGAGACCTCGCCGGTATTCGCGCCGGGCGCGGCCAATTACCTGAAGATGGGCGGCCTCGAGAGCCTGTGGTCGGAAGACGCGGCG
>JBBRRW010000110.1:0-10726 GCA_038245975.1 Burkholderiales bacterium | reverse complement strand
GCCGTGCGTGGAGCCGGGTCGGGCCTTCAGGACCGGCGACGCGTAGAGGTGGCTGACGCCGAGCCGCGCGTAGTAGGGCACCAGCGCGGTGGCCTGGTCGAACGTGAAGCTTTTGTGGAACTGCAGGCGCGCCGTGGCGCGTGGCACGTTCACCTTGCCGCGGCGTCGCGAACGCGACACCGCGTCGTCGACGGCCTCCGTTGCCTTGCTCATCCGGGGGGACTTCCTCGATGCGTCGCGTGCCGTCGTGCCGTGCGTGGCGCTCATCGTCGCGCACGGCCTTCGGCGAAGGCGCCTAGTCGCCGCGCCACTTCGTCGCCTTCGAGTAGATTTTCGACCGGCTTCGGCAGCCGCATGCGCCAGTTGGGGTGCGTGCCGACCGTGCCGGGCAGGTTGGGTTGCTCGATGAAACCGAGCGCGTCCTCGACCGGCGAGATGGCGAGCGGCGCGGGCGTCGCGCCCACGTAGCGCAATGCCTCGGTGATCGGCGGATGCTCGATCGACGGTCGTGCGCCGTGTGCGACCCCGGCGTCGCACAGCGCGTTCCACAGCATCTGGCGTTCGGCTTCGCGCGCGATGCGTTCGACCGGTTCGCTCGAATGCTCGCCGAACAGTTCGAGCCGTGCGCGCCAGTCGATGTCGCGGCCCCTCCACCAGCCCGCAGTGGTCGGCAGGTCGTGCGTGGTCGTCACGGCCAGCGCGCCTTGCGACCATTCGTGCGGCGGCCGGAACGGCTGCCCCGGCACGTGCCACATGCGTTCGAACCACAGTACGCGGATGCCGAGCAGCCCCGCGGCAGTGAGACGCTCGGGCAGTCCTTCGGGCACCGTACCGAGGTCCTCGCCGATGACGACCGCGCGATGACGCCACGATTCGAGCGCCACGAGGCGCAGCAGGTCGTCGAACGGATAGCGCAGGTAAGCGCCTTCGATGGCGTCGGCGCCGTCGGGCACGAGCCACATGCGCGTCAGGCCCAGCACGTGATCGATGCGGATGCCGCCGGCATGCGAGAAGGCCGCGCGCAGCATGTCGATCCACGGGCGGAAGCCGCTGCTGCGCAGACCGCGCGGCGAGAACGCGGCCAGTCCCCACGACTGGCCGAGCGCGTTCAGCAGGTCGGGCGGAGCGCCGATCGACAGGCCCATCAGCATGTCGAGCGGACGGCTCCACGTCTGGCTGCCGCTGCCGTCCGCGCCGACCGCGAGGTCGGCGACGATGCCGATCGCCATACCGGCGTCGCGCGCCGCGCGCTGCGCCGCGTCGAGCTGCCGCGCGGCCTGCCACTGCAGGAAGGCATGGAAGGCCACGTCGGCAGGGTGTTCGGCGGCGAAGGCCTGGACGGCGCTGCCGTGCGGGTCGCGGTATTCCAGCGGCCAGTTGCGCCAGCCGCCGAGCATGCGCGTGTCGTCGGCCGCCAGCATCGCGTGCAACGCCTCGAAGCGCGCATGCGCTTCGAGCACGTCGCCGCCCGCGACGCGGAACGCGTCGAACTCGGACCGCAGGCGGCGGCCCTCGTCGTCGTCGAGCGCCGTGCAGCGGTCGAACAACCATCGCAGCAGGGCCAGACGCAGGCGCGACGCGGCCGGCCAGTCGATCAGCGGCTCGGCGGCGAGGCGCGCGAGTTCGGCCGAGGCGTCGATCGCCTGCACCGCGTCGTCGAAGGCGGCGTCGCCGTGGATGCCGCGCGGATCGATGTGCAGCACGTTGGCCAGCAGACGACTCGAAGGCCCGTAGGGGCTGTAGCGATGGAGGTCCGCGGAGAACATCGCATGCACGGGGCTGATCGCGAGGGCGGAGGCACCGTGTCCCGCCGCGTGCCGGACGAGGACGGCGAGGGCGCCGTAGTGGCCGAGGCCGCCGTCGCGGGCCTGCGCCAGACTGTAGATCTGCACCGCGAGACCCCACGGTCGTTCGTCCCGGTCACGGCCCGCGTCGGCCAACGCGTCCTCGACGGCGAAGCAGCGCGTCGGCGCGACCGCGAGCGTGATCGAGACGCCGTCGGCGGTGAGTACGTGATAGCCGAAGCGATCGATCCCGTCGACGATCGACGGACCGTCGTCGGCGAAGCGACCCTCGCGGATCGCGTCGTCGCCGTCGGCGCCTTCAAGCACGATGCGGTAGTCGTAGCCCGCGAAGCGAGTCCCGAACGGCAGTACGATCGGCGCGTTGACCGCGGCCGTGATGAGCGGTGGCAGGACGTCGCCGCAATATCCCTGGCTTTCACCGGCCAGGCGCGTGCGGCTGGCCGTGATGTCGTCGATCGTCGCAGCCGGGAGATCGAGCGCGGTGAGCAGCACGCGCAGCGTCGGGCCGCACACGGCGTGCACCACGCCGCGATAGTCCTGCCACACCGTCGTGATGCCGGCCTCTTCGGCCAGGCCGCGCAACGCGGTCAGCGTCGCTTCGTCTTCGGCGATACGTGCGTCGTCGGTCGCCTGCTGGAGGTCGTCGGTGCTCACGTCGGTTATGGTGGGGTCGGGCTGGCCGCGCGGCGGCGAAGGGAAAGGAACTGTCACGCGGCCGCCTCGAGCAACGCCCAGGTCGCGTGGGCGGGAAGGCAGTCCCCGGTATCGGACGGATCGATCTCGGGCGTGGCGTGGAGCAGCGTGCCGCGCATCCGGAAGCGATGTGCAGGGATGGATACTTCGTCCGGCCCGAGGTTGGTGGCGATGGTCAGCACGGAACCGTCGCCCATGTGCCAGCGCGCGATCACGGCGGACGGACCGACGGCCTCGGCGCCCAGCGAGCGGGCGCCTTCGAGGCGCGGCACGATGTGCTCGCGACGCAATCCGATCAGCCGCTGGATCCGCGCCATGGCCGGACTGTCGAGCTGCTGCGTGGGGTCGTCATTCGACGGCGCGCCGAGCAACGGCCGCGAACGCTCGAACGTGTCGGGATGATTGGGATCGGGGATCGTGTCGCGCGCGGCAGGATCGGCGAAGCCGCGAGCGCCGGCGAACTCGCCGCGTCGCCCTTCGCGGACCGCTTCGGCCAGCGCTTCGTCGGGATAGCTCGTGAAGAACTGGAACGGCTGCGTCGAGGCCGACTCCTCGCCCATGAACAGCAGCGGAATCTGCGGCGACAGCAGCAGCAGCGCGTACGCGGCGTTCATCGCGTCGGGATGGGCCAGCGTCGACAGGCGCTCGCCGCAGGCCCGATTACCGATCTGGTCGTGGTTCTGCAGGAACATCACGAACGCGGTCGGTGGCAGGTCCTTGCTCGGTTCGCCGCGGCGCACGCCCTGGCGGAAGATCGACGGCTGCCCCTGGTAGACGAAGCCCTCGGACAGGCAGCGCGCCAGCTTGTCCGCCGGCGCGTCGGCGTAGTCGACGTAGTAGCCGTCGGTCTCGCCGGTCAGCAGCACGTGCAGGACGTGATGCGCGTCGTCGTTCCACTGCGCGTCGTAGCCATGGTGCGGGCCGAGCAGGTGGGCCGCGTTGCCCTCGTGCTCGACGACGAGGTGGATGTGCCGCGCGGAATCGATCGCATCGGTGACGAAGCCCGACAGCTCCTTGAGCCAGTCCTGCGGCACGATCGAATGCGTCGCATCGAGTCGCAGCCCGTCGAAGCGATACTCCTGCAGCCAGTACAACGCGTTGTTGCAGAAGAAGTCACGGACCGCGCGCTGGCGGAAGTCGATGGCGCGGCCCCACGGCGTCTTGATGTCGTCGCGGAAGAACGCGTCGGCATACACGCCGATGTAGTTGCCGTCGGGACCGAAGTGGTTGTAGACCACGTCGAGGAACATCATCAGCCCGTGCCCGTGCGCCGCGTCGACCAGCGCCTTGAGTTCGTCGGGCGTGCCGTAGCCGGCATCGGGCGCGAACGGCAGGACGCCGTCGTAGCCCCAGTTGCGCGGCCCGGCGAAGTCGGCCACCGGCATCAGCTCGATGGCGGTGAAGCCAAGTGCCGCGAGACGCGGCAGCAGGCGCTGCACGCCGGTGAAGCCGCCGGCCAGGCCGACGTGTACTTCATAGATGACGGTCTCGCACCACGCCCGGCCGCGCCACGAGTCGTGGCTCCACAGGAAGGCTTCGGGATCGACCACGACGCTCGCGTCGTGCACGTCGCCGGCCTGTGCACGCGACGCCGGGTCGGGCACCAGCATCGCGTCGCCGTCGGCCGGCTCGACACGGTAGCGGTATTGCGTCCCCGGAAGACCATCGACCTCGATCTCGAACCAGCCTTCGCCTTCGCGCAGCATCGGGTGTTCGCGGTCGCCGTCGATCACGACCGAGACGGCCTTGCACGACGGCGCCCACAGCCGAAAGCGGGTGCGCGTGGGCGAGACCAGTTCCGCGCCGAACGGGAGACGACGACGATGACGCAGCGTCATGCCGGTCCCGGCCGCTGACGACCGACCAGGAGGACGCAGCTGTGCGATTCGACGTCCAGCGTGCCTTCGCCGATCTGCTCCTCGGGTCGGTTCGGATTCGCGCTGTCGATGACCAGGGTCCGCGCGATCGCCGACGTCGGCAGCTTGAACGCGTGGCTGGTGGACGCGCCGTTGAGCAGCAGCAACGTGGACTCGAGACCGTATTCGGCGTGGCGGCAGATGCGACGACAGGTGAGCAGCCGACCTTCGGTGAACGTCCACGCCTCGTCGGACATCGGCAGGCCCTGCTCGTCGAACCAGGCGATATCGTTGAAGCCGTCGCCGAGAGCGGTCTCGCCGTTCATGAAGTAGTTCGCGCGCAGCGGGGAATACCTTGCGCGCAGCGCGATCAGGCGGGCGGTGAAGGCCGTCATCGCCAGGCCAGTCTCGCTGCCGGCGGCGCCCCAGTCGAACCACGAGATCGCGCTGTCCTGGCAATACGCGTTGTTGTTGCCTTGCTGGGTGCGACCGAACTCGTCGCCGCCCAGGATCATCGGCGTGCCGTGAGAGAACATCAATGTCATCAGCATCGACCGGTGCACCTTGGCGCGGGTCTCGAGAATGCCCGGATCGTCGGTCGGTCCTTCCACGCCCCAGTTGAAGCTGTGGTTGTCGTCGGCGCCGTCGCGGTTCCCTTCGCGATTCGCGTCGTTGTGCTTGGCGTTGTACGACACCAAGTCGGCCATCGTGAAGCCGTCGTGCGCGGTGATGAAGTTGACCGATGCCCACGGCTTGCGATGCTGGTGATCGAAGAGATCGGCCGAGCCGTGCAGGCGCGCTGCGATCGCACCGCGCAGTCCGGGATCGCCTTTCCAGAACCGCCGTACGTCGTCGCGATAGCGGCCGTTCCATTCGGCGAGGCCGGGCGGATGATTGCCGAGCTGGTAGCCGCCGGGGCCGATATCCCAGGGCTCGGAGATCAGCTTGACGCGCGCGAGCGTCGGGTCCTGACGCAACGCATCGAAGAAGCCGCCGTTGGGATCGAAGCCGGCGGCCTCGCGTCCCAGCGTCACGCCGAGGTCGAAGCGGAAGCCGTCGACGTGGAACTCGTCCACCCAGTAGCGCAGCGAGTCCATGATCAGCTGGATCACGCGCGGATGTGCGGTATTGACCGTGTTGCCGCAGCCCGTGTCGTTGACGCAGTAGCGCGGGTTGTCGGCCATCAGGCGGTAGTAGCTGGCGTTGTCGATGCCGCGGAACGACAGCGTCGGGCCCCGCTCGCTTTCCTCGCAGGTGTGGTTGTAGACCACGTCGAGGATGACCTGGATGCCGGCCGCGTGCAGGCGCTTGATGGCGGTGCGCATCTCGTTGAGCTCGCCGCTCGCCAGGTACTGCGTCTCGGGCGCGAAGAACGCCAGCGTGTTATAGCCCCAGTAATTGCGCAACTGATGCTCGACCAGCCGCCGGTCCTGCAGCACGGCGTGGACCGGCAGCAGTTCGAGCGCGGTGATGCCGAGCCGCACCAGGTGGTCGATCGTCGCCGGGTCGCCCAGCGCCGCGAAGGTGCCGCGCTCGTCGGCGCGGATGTGCTCGTTGCGGACCGTCAGGCCGCGGACGTGGGCTTCGTAGATGACGCTGCGATGCATCGGGGTCGTCGGCGAGCGGTCGCCGCCCCAGCGGAAGGCGTCGTCGACCACGACCGCCTTCGGCATCGCGGCCGCGGAGTCGCGTCGGTCGAAGGACAGGTCGGCGCGCGGCGAATGCAGCCGATAGCCGAACAGCGCGTCGGTCCACTTGACCTGCCCGAACAGCTTCTTCGCGTACGGATCCAGCAGCAGCTTGTGCGGATTGAAGCGATGCCCTTCCTCGGGCCGATACGGTCCGTGAACGCGATAGCCATAGAGCTGGCCGGCATGCACCGTCGGCAGGTAGCCGTGCCAGATCTCGTCCGTGCACTCCGGCAGCTCGTAACGCGCGATCTCCCGCCGTCCCGCGGGGTCGAACAGACACAGCTCGATCTTCTCGGCATGGGCCGAAAACAGTGCGAAATTGACGCCGTCATCGTCGACCGTCGAGCCGAGCGGGTACGGCAGGCCCGGCAGGATGCCGTCCGGCGGGTGCCACATCGATCATTCCCCTTTTAAGCGTGTGATGCGTGTCGGCCCGATGGATCGGGCTCCAAGATCAGGACCGCGAGCGGCGGCAGTGTCAGTGTGACCGACGCCGGCATGCCGTGCAGCGGAGCATCGCTCGCATGAACCATGCCCTCGTTGCCGGTGCCCGACCCACCGTACACCGTCGCGTCGCTGTTCATGCGCTCGACCCAGGCGCCGGCGAAGGGAACGCCGATCCGGTAGTCGCTGCGGACCACCGGCGTCATGTTGACGACGACGACGGCGACGTCGCCGTCGTCGTGCCCCGAACGCCGGAACGCGAACACGCTGTTGGTGCGGTCGTCGCCCACGATCCAGGCGAAGCCCGACGGATCGCTGTCCTTCTCGTGCAGCGCCGGCGCGGCGGCGTAGAGGCGGTTGAGGTCGCGCAGCAGATGCTGCAACCCGCGGTTGCGCGGCTGGTCGAGCAGGTTCCAGTCGGGCGAACCGTCGTGGTTCCACTCCTTGTAGTCGCCGAGCTCGCAGCCCATGAACAGCAGCTTCTTGCCGGGATGGGTCCACATGAAGGACAGGTAGGCGCGCAGGTTCGCATGCTTCTGCCAGTCGTCGCCGGGCATCTTGCCGATCAGCGACCCCTTGCCGTGCACCACCTCGTCGTGCGAGATCGGCAGCACGAATTTCTCGGAGTAGGCATAGACCATCCCGAAGGTCATGTCGTCGTGATGCCACGGCCGGTTGATCGGGTCTTCCTCGACATAGCGCAGCGTGTCGTGCATCCACCCCATGTTCCACTTGTAGCTGAAGCCGAGGCCGCCCGACGACACCGGCGCCGTGACGCCGGGCCACGCGGTGGACTCCTCGGCGATCATCATCGCGCTCGGGCAGCGCTCGGCGACCACCGTGTTGAGTTCCTTCAGGAAGGCGACCGCCTCGAGGTTCTCGCGGCCGCCGTGGATGTTCGGGACCCACTCGCCGGCCTTGCGGCTGTAGTCGCGATACAGCATCGACGCGACCGCATCGACCCGCAGGCCGTCGATGTGATAGCGCTCCAGCCATTCGAGCGCCGACGCGATCAGGAAGCCGCGGACCTCGTTGCGCCCGAAGTTGTAGATCAGCGTGTTCCAGTCCTGGTGGAAGCCCTCGCGCGGATCGGCGTGCTCGTACAGCGCGCTGCCGTCGAAATGCGCGAGGCCGTGCGCGTCGCTCGGGAAGTGCGCGGGCACCCAGTCGAGGATGACGCCGATGCCGGCCTGGTGGCAGCGATCGACGAAGCGCGCGAAGTCGGCGGGCGTGCCGAAGCGCGCGGTCGGCGCGAACAGCCCGAGCGGCTGATAACCCCAGGAGCCGCCGAACGGATGTTCCATGACCGGCAGAAACTCGAGGTGCGTGAAGCCCATCGACTTCGCGTACGGGATCAGCCGTTCGTCGAGCTCGTTCCAATCGAAGCTGCGCCCGCCGTGCTCCATATTGCGCAGCCACGAGCCGGCATGGACCTCGTAGATCGAGATCGGCGCGTCGGGCGCATGGCGCGCGGCGCGGCCCTGCATCCACGACGCGTCCGTCCACGTGAACGGCGTGACGTCCGCGACGCGCGAGGCCTGGCCGGGCGGCATCTCGGTGGCGAGCGCGACCGGGTCGGCCTTCAGCGGCAGCAGCGCGCCATGAGCGCCGACGATCTCGTACTGGTAGCGCGCGCCGGCCTCGAGGCCCGGCACGAACAGCTCCCACACGCCGGCCTCGATGCGCCGTCGCATCACGTGCCGTCGGCCATCCCATCCGTTGAAGTCACCGACCACCGAGACCCGTTGCGCGTTCGGCGCCCACACCGCGAAGCGCGAGCCCTGCACGCCCTGGATCGTCGCCGCGTGGCCGCCGAGGCTCTCGCCGAGTTCGTGGTGTCGGCCTTCGGCGATCAGGTGCAGGTCGAGCGCGCCGAGCAAAGGCCCGAACGCGTACGGGTCGTCGGTCTCCTGCACCGACGTGCCGCCGTTGCCCGCGGGCCACGTGATGCGCAGTCGATACGCAGGGCGCCCCGACGCCGTGCCGTGCAGGGCGCCGACGCGCCCTTCGAAGACGCCTTCGGGATGGATGCGGGTCAGCGTGCCCAGCGATCGCCCGGGCTCGTCGGCAGCAAACACCTCGACGGCCAGCGCCGACGGCAGCAGGGCGCGCACGACGTCGACGTCGCCGACCTTGTGCGGTCCGAGGATGCCGAAAGGATCGCCGTGGCGAGCGATGATCAGGCTCTCGATGGCCGCGCTGCCGATGGTCGGCCCGGCGAGCGCCTCGATGCCATCGGCCGCGCGCGGCGCCGCCAGTGCATGCGGGTCGGCGACCGGGTCCTCGGTCGCCGTGGCCTGCGCCGTGGGATCGACCTTCGGCCTGGCGCGACGGACGCGGGCCGGCGCCGGCTCGACGATTTGTGCGCCGACGCGTTGGTCGGCCGCATCGGTCCGCTTGGGGCTGCGCTTCGTTGCCATCAGTGGGTGTCCTTGGGTTCACCGTCGACCGTCCTGCCGGCGCGTCGCGACGCCTTCGAGCCGCCGACCAGTTCGGCCAGCCCCGCGAGCGGAACGCCGAACCACGTCGGCCGGTTGGCGGCCTCGTAGCAGAGCTCGTAGGCGGCCTTCTCGATCGTGAACAGCGCGAGCAGCGCGCTCTCGTCGTCGTGGGTCCAATGATGATCGATCCGTCGCGCTTCGTGACGATAGGCCTTCAGGAAGGCCTGCTTCGCGGCCGGCAGATAGCGACCGACGATCTCGCGCTTCTTCGCTTCGCCGGCTTCGCCGACATCGGACGGGCCGGACTTGAGGCCCATCGCCGCGGCGTACTCGATCGATCGCAGCAGGCCGGCCACGTCGCGCAGCGGGCTCATCTTGCCGCGTCTCTGGGCCAGCGGCTTCGCGGGCTCGCCTTCGAAGTCGATGATCACGGCATCGCCCTGGGTGACGAGCACCTGGCCGAGGTGGAAGTCGCCGTGGATGCGGGTCGCCAGCGAACCGACGGCGCGCGTCGCGAGCTTGAGCGCGTCCTTCGTCACGGCGGCGCGTCGCTTCACCAGGTCTGCCGCCAGTTCGCGATCGGACGCGGACAGCGCCGTGCCGGTGTCGGCCGAGGCGAGACGGTGCTCCAGCACGTCCAGCGCGGCTTCGATCTGCCGGACCGCGGACTCGCCCCATTGCGCCGCCATCGCCGCATCGACGCGCTGCGGTGCGAACGCCGGATCGTCGCTGCCCGCCGCGAGTATCGCGTGCAGCTCGCCCAGTCGCTTGCCGAGCACGGCCGCGCCGACCTCCAGTTCCGCAAGGGCCGCTGCCTCGAGCGCTTCGGCGGTCTCGCGCGACGCGTCCGACGGCGCGGGCGCGCCGGTCTGCGACTCGACCACCGGCAGCGCGGGCAGCGCGATGGTGGTGTGCTGGAACACCCGCGTCAGCACGTTGAGCGTCCACTGCCATGCGTCGCCCTGGTTGTGCACGAAGCGCTGCAGGACGATCAGCAGATGCGGCGTGCCGTCGTCCGCGACCCGCGTGACTTCTCCCAGCAGCGGCGGCACGTTCTGGAAGCCGCGGTCCGTCAGGAAGCGCGTGATCTCGGCTTCGGGGTTGATGCCCGCGGCGACGCGGCGTACGACCTTCAGCACCGCGGTGTTGCCGATGACGAGCGAGCTGTTGCTCTGCTCGGCCGACAGCCAGCGCACGCCGCCGCCGTCGCCCGACTGCAGCAGCGGCAACAACTCGTCGAGCAGCGTGGTGGGCTCGAAACGGATCTCGCCTTCGGCGCTCTTCACCTTCGCGCGATCCACCAGCAGCTTGACGATGTGGTGCGCGAAATTGCCGAGCGCGAACGCGTCGGTCAGGAAGCCGACCTGCCGGCCGCGTCGCACGCGGGCCAGCGCGAGCTGCTGCGGCAGCGCCGACATCGACTCGTCTTCGCTGAAGAAGCCGAACGGCAGCTGATAGCGCTCGGCCGGCACGTTGGCCTTCGCGGCGCGCGTCTCGATCTCGACCAGCAGCATCGGACGACCGTCGCGCGGCAGCGCGGTCGCCAGCGCGATCTTCGCCTGCGGCGCCTTGCCGTCCTTGGCCCCGAACCAGCGACGCTTCTGAAGGTAGCCCGGCAGGATGTCTTCCTCGAGCAGCTTGCGCGACGCGCCGACCAGCAGTTCGTCGATGTCCTTGCGGACCACGAGCGTCATGTAGTCGGGCAGCGCTTCGGGCGCGGGCACGTGCCACACCGGCAACTGAGCCTCGGCCGCGAGCGCGAACCAGAAGAAGCCGTAGGGCGGCAGCGTCAGGAT
>JBBRRW010000109.1:0-10946 GCA_038245975.1 Burkholderiales bacterium | reverse complement strand
GCCTCTCGGTCGCGAGGTGCGTGATGCCGGCCGCGTCGATGTAGCCGTAGATGTCGGCCGAGGCGATCGGTGCGACGCAGGCGAGCACCGCGCCGACGAGAAGCGCGCGCATCGCACCACTCATCGCACGACCTCCCGCATGAGTGCGCGTACGACCGCGACGTCGCCGCAGGCCCCGGCATCGATGCGCGGGCGCACGATCGTCGGCTCAGGACTGGTCGATGAACGCACGGATGACCGCCAGTGCGGCCTCGGGCCGGTCGCGCCACACGCCGTGGCCGCAGCCGTCCATGCAGACGAAACGCTCCGCCGCCGGCATCGACGACGCGACCAGCGAAGCCGACAGTTCCTGCGACAGTTCCCAGGGGATCACCGGATCTTCGCGGCCCGCGAGGACCAATGCGGGACAGGTGATCGCGGCCAGCGACGCACGCAGGTCCATGTGCTGGAAGAAGCCGTCGGGCGACAGGAAATGGCGCATCACGTCTTCCTTGTTCAGCACCATCCTGCGGGCGTCCTCGATGCTGGCCTGCGCCGCGTACAGCGGCAGGCAGACGGCGCGATACGCGACGATGTCGTCGTGGTCCATGCGTCCCCAGAAGTTGCGGGCGACACGTTCGGCGTCGGGGCCGCCGCGCTGCGCGAAGCGTTGCATCGACCACTCGAAATCCCAGCGCGCGCCGATCGACGAGAGGATCAGCTTGCCCGCGTGGTCCGGATACTTCGCGCCGTAGGCCTGCGCGACCGTGCCGCCGAACGACTGGCCGAGCACGATCGGCTTGACGATGCCGAGGGTGTCGCAGAACGCCTTGATATCGTCGGCCCACTGGTCGAGGGTCCAGTGCGCCGGGTCGCTCTGCGCCGAACGGCCGTTGCCGCGATGGTCGATCCACACGAGCTGGTAGCGGTCGGCGAGTGGCAGCAGCGGCGCCTTGACAGCGCTGTGGTCCGAGCCCGGGCCGCCGTGCAACAGCAGCAGCGTGGGCACTTCGGCAAGTGCGCCGCCCCGCGGTCGCAGGCCCGGGCCGGCGACGTCGAAGAAGAGGCGCGTGTCGTTGACGGTCACGTACAAGATCGAGCTCCGTTGATATCCATGCGACGGTATGGGTCACAGGCGGCCTTCGCATCACCCGCTGCGATAGACCGCGCTTCGATGAGCGATGCGAACGACCGTGACCAGCACCCGCCGGTCCTGGATCGCACAGATCAGGCGATAGTCGCCCACCCGATATTTCCACAACGCGCCGAGGGCGCTGCCGGTCAGTGCCTCGCCGACGGCGCGCGGGTCGTCGGCACCCTGCACCCTCTGATCGAGGAACGCGAGGATCCGCTGTGCCACCGGGCGATCGAGTTTCGCGAGTTCCTTCTCGGCAGCCGGCAGGAACTCAACCCGCCAGACCATACTTCTTCATCAACTTGTCGAGAGGGATCCCCGCACCGTCTCCGAATTTTCGCAGGCGTTGCTCGGCCAGGTAATGGTCTTCGAGATCGTCGATGTATTCGCATAGCGCCTCGCGGACGTAGTACGACTTGGGTCGTCCGGTCTTTTCGGCAAGCTGTGCAAGTCGTTGCTCGAGATCTTCAGGCAGGCGAACGGCGAGCATAGCGACTCCCGGTTGGGTTGATGTCATACAAGTATAACCGCGCTCAGATGTCAGCCTCGACCTCGTTGCCGTGTTCCTCCAGCCAGCTCTTGCGGGCCGCTGCTTCGCCCTTGCCCATCAGCATGTTCATCCGCGCGTTGGTCGCTTGGAGATCGAGCACGCCCAGCGTGACCTGCGACAGGCGACGCGTATCGGGATTCATCGTGGTCTCCCACAACTGCTCGGCGCTCATCTCGCCGAGGCCCTTGAAGCGCGAGATGCTCCACGACTTGGCACTGGCCCCGTCCTTGGTCAATTTGTCTTCGATGGCGACGAGTTCGCCCTCGTCGAGCGCGTACAGCTTCTGCGCCGGCTTCTTGCCGCGGGCCGCGACGTCGACGCGATACAGCGGCGGCCGTGCGACGTACAGGTGGCCCTGCTCGATCAGCTTCGGGAAGTGCTTGAAGAACAGCGTCAGCAGCAGGACCTGGATGTGCGAGCCGTCGACGTCGGCGTCCGACAGAATGCAGACCTTGCCGTAGCGCAGCGTCGCCATGTCGACCGTGTCGTCGCGGCCGTGCGGGTCGATGCCGATGGCCACCGCGATGTCGTGGATCTCGTTGTTCGCGAACAGCCGGTCCCGCTCGGTCTCCCACGCGTTGAGCACCTTGCCGCGCAACGGCAGGATGGCCTGAAAGACTTTATCGCGGCCCATCTTCGCGGACCCGCCGGCGGAGTCGCCTTCGACCAGGAAGACCTCGTTCCGCGCGATGTCGGTCGACTCGCAGTCGGTCAGCTTGCCGGGGAGCACGGCGACGCCCGAGCCCTTCTTCTTCTCGACCTTCTGCGCCGAGCGCTGGCGCGTCTGCGCCTGGCGGATCACCAGCTCGGCCAGCTTGCGGCCCTGGTCGACGTGCTGGTTCAGCCACAGCTCGAGACCGGGCCGCGCGTAGTTGGCGACGAGGCGCAGCGCGTCACGGCTGTTCAGCCGCTCCTTGATCTGTCCCTGGAACTGCGGGTCGAGCACCTTGGCCGACAGCACGAACGACACGCGCGCGAAGACGTCCTCGGGCAGCAGCCGCACGCCCTTCGGCAACAGGCCGTGCAGGTCGATGAAGCTCTTGACCGCATCGAAGAGGCCTTCGCGGAGACCCGCCTCGTGCGTGCCGCCGGCCGGGGTGGGGATCAGGTTGACGTACGACTCGCGGATCAGCGGCCCTTCCTCGGTCCACGCGACGACCCAGTCGGCACCCTCGCCTTCGGCGAAGTTGTCCGTACCGGTCGAATGCTGGCCGCCCTCATAGAACGGAATCAACGGATCGCTGTCGCTGGACTGCGCGAGCGCGTCGATCAGGTAGCCGCGCAGGCCGTGCGCGTAGTGCCAGGTCTCGACCGTCGGGGTCCGGGTCCTGTCGCGCGCGGTGACCCGCGCGTCGGTCAGGGTCACGGTCACGCCGGGCAGCAACACCGCCTTGCTGCGCAACAGCCGCTGCAGGTCCGCGAACGGAATGGCCTCGCCGTCGAAGTACTTCGGGTCGGGCTGCATGACCACGCGCGTCCCGGTGCTGCGCACGCCGCGGTCGTCGGACTTCGCGAGCGGCCGCGAGGTCAGCGGCGCGACCACGTCGCCGTGCGCGAAGCCGACCGTGTGGACGCCGCCGTCGCGATACACCGTGACGTCGAGCGACTGCGACAATGCGTTGGTGACCGACACGCCGACGCCGTGCAGGCCTCCCGAGAAGGCGTAGGCGCCGCCGCTGCCCTTGTCGAACTTGCCGCCGGCATGCAGGCGCGTGAAGACGATCTCGACGACCGGCACGCCTTCGTCGGGATGCAGGCCGACCGGGATGCCGCGCCCGTCGTCCTCGACCGCGATGCGTCCGTCGGCCTGCATCGTCACGCCGATGCGCGTCGCGAAGCCGCCGAGCGCCTCGTCGGCCGCGTTGTCGATCACCTCCTGCACGATGTGCAGCGGGTGCTCGGTGCGGGTGTACATGCCGGGCCGTTGCTTGACCGGCTCGAGACCCTTCAGGACCCGGATCGAGGCTTCGGAGTATTGCGACGATCGGGTCGCGGGGGTGGACTTGCTCAAGAGGATCTTCGCGGTCGACCGCAGCGCAGCACGCGCGCGGATTCTGTAGGACTTATCCCCATTTTCTGTGGAAAAGGAGGGGTCAAAACGGTGTAAAGCCTTATTGGGCGCGGCTCCGCTGGCCGTGGTCAAAAATGAGGCAACTTCGCGACGACCTCAGGCGTCGGCGGCCATCTGCTCGAGGGCTTCCCAGCGCGTCATCGCCGCGGCGAGTTCGATCTCGATCTGCGCAGCCCGCTTCTTCAGGGCCGCTGCGGCATCGCGATCGGAGCGATACAGGTGCGGATCGGCCAGGCGCTGCGCGATGCCGGTCTGCTCGGTTTCGAGCGCGCTGATGGTCGCGGGCAGAGACGCCAGTTCGCGCTGTTCCTTGTGGCCGAGCGCGGCCTTCGACGGCGGCTTCGTCTTGATGGTGGGCACGGCCGACGACTTCGCGACCGGTGCCGCCACCGCAGCGGTCTCCGGCTGTGAACGCTTGCGCGCGGCCTCGGTGTCGGCGTAGCCGCCGACGTACTCGCGCCAGCGGTCGTCGCCTTCGTAGGCGATGGTCTGCGTGACCACGTTGTCGAGGAACGCGCGATCGTGGCTGACCAGGAAGATCGTGCCGGGGTAGTCGACCAGCAGCGTCTCGAGCAGCTCCAGCGTGTCGACGTCGAGGTCGTTGGTGGGCTCGTCGAGTACCAGCACGTTGGCCGGCCGCGCGAACAGGCGCGCGAGCAGCAGCCGGTTGCGTTCGCCGCCCGACAGGCTCTTGACCGGTGACCGAGCCCGTTCGGGCGCGAACAAGAAGTCGCCGAGATAGCTCATCACGTGCTTGCGCTGCGCGTTGGTGCCTTCGCCGATCTCGATCCACTCCGAGCCCGGGCTGATGGTCTCGAGCAGCGTCTTCTCGGGATCCAGTGCGGCGCGGGTCTGATCGAAGTACGCGACCGACATCTGCGTGCCGAGGCGGACCTTGCCGGCGTCGGGCTCCAGCGCGCCGAGGATCAGCTTGAGCATCGTCGTCTTGCCGGCGCCGTTGGGTCCGATCAGGCCGACCCGGTCGCCGCGCATGATGGTCGCGGTGAAGTCGCGGATCACCACGCGTCGCTCCGCCCCCTCGCCGAACCACTTCGTGACATCGGTCAGTTCCGCGACCAGCTTGCCGGAGCGGTTGCCGGTATCGACCATCAACTGCACGTCCTTCGAGCGTTCGCGCCGCGCGGCCCGGTCGACCCGCAGCTGCTCGAGCCGTCGCACGCGGCCTTCGTTGCGCGTGCGACGCGCCTTGACGCCTTCGCGGATCCACGCCTCTTCCTGTGCGAGGCGCTTGTCGAACTTGGCGTTCTCGACGCGCTCGACCTCGAGCTCCTCGACCTTGCGCGTGCGGTAGGCCGCATAGCTGCCCGGGTAGCTCGCCAGGTTGCCGCGATCGAGTTCGATGATGCGGGTGGTCACCGCGTCGAGGAACGAGCGGTCGTGGGTGATGAAGATGACGCTGCCGGCGAACTCGCGCAGCAGCTCCTCGAGCCAGCCGATGGTCTCGATGTCGAGGTGGTTGGTGGGCTCGTCGAGCAGCAGCAGGTCGGGGTCGGTGACCATCGCGCGGGCCAGCGCCACGCGCTTGGCCTGTCCGCCGGACAGCGACGACACCGGCGCATCGCCGTCCAGGTCGAAATGGGTCATCACGCGCTCGAGCCGATGCGCCGCGCCCCAGCCATTGTCGGCGTCGAGGTGCGCCTGCTGGTCGGCGAGATCGTTCATCGCCTCTTCGGAATGATCGGTGGCGACGCGGTTCGCCGCGCGCTCGTACGCGAGGATGTGCGCGGCGGCGGGCAGGCCGCTGGTCACGACTTCCAGCACGGTCTGGTCGGCCGGCAGCACGGGCTCCTGCTCAACCAGCGCGGTCGACACGCCCGACGCGCGCGTGATGCCGCCGTCGTCGGGCCGCTGGGTTCCCGCGATCAGCGCCAGCAGCGACGACTTGCCCGCCCCGTTGCGCCCGATCAGGCCGATGCGTTCACCGCGCTCGACGTGCAGCGACACCTTGTCGAGCAGCGCGACGTGACCGAACGCGAGTTCGATGTTCTGGAGGGACAGCAGTGACATGGCGGAACCGACGTGGGGACGATCGAGGAATCGATCGGGCGGATCGATGGAAACGGCAACTGCGTATTCGGGTGTCGATGCGGCACAGCCGGCTGGCGCCGGGGGCGCTGCAGGGAAACCGTGCAGCGCAGCCGCGATCGAAGGGCCGCAGTTTAGCCGAGTCGCCCCGGCCGCGCGCGGACCGACCGTTCCGTCAGGCCTTGGCGACCTGCAGGATCAGCTTGCCGAAGTTCTCGCCGCGGAACAGGCGCAGCAGGGTCTCGGGGAAGGTGTCGAGGCCGACGGCGATGTCCTCGCGGCTCTTCATGCGCCCGTCCTTCAGGTAGCCGGCGAGTTCGGCGATGGCGACGTGGAAGCGCGGCGCGTAGTCGAACACCACGATGCCTTCCATCCGCGCGCGATTCACCAGCAGCGACAGGTAGTTGGCCGGTCCCTTGACGGCGCCGGTGTTGTTGTACTGGCTGATTGCGCCGCAGATGATGATGCGGGCATGGCGCGTGATCCGCGTCAGCACCGCGTCGAGGATATCGCCGCCCACGTTGTCGAAGTAGATGTCGACGCCCTTCGGGCAGTGTTCCTTCAGCCCGGCCTTGACGTCGCCGGCCTTGTAGTCGATGCAGGCGTCGAAACCCAGCTCGTCGACTACCCACTTGCATTTCTCCGGACCGCCGGCGATGCCGACCACGCGGCAGCCCTTGATCTTCGCGAGCTGCCCCACGGTCTGTCCGACGGCGCCGGCGGCGCCCGACACGACGACCGTCTCGCCCGCCTTCGGCTGGCCCACGTCCATCAATCCGAAGTAGCCGGTCATGCCCGGCATGCCGAGCACGTTGAGCCATTGCTCCACGGTGCCGGCCCGCAGGTCGATCTTGGAGACGTCGCCGCGGGCGACCTGCTTCTCGCCGACCGGCCAGTACTCCTGGATGCCGGGCGCGCCGGTCACGTGGTCGCCCTCGGCGAACAGCGAATTCTTCGACGCGATCACGACCCCGATGCCCCCCGCACGCATCACCTCGCCGATCTCGACCGGCGCGATGTAGCTCTTGCCTTCGTTCATCCACCCGCGCATCGCGGGGTCGAGCGACAGCGACAGCGTCTTGACGAGGATGCCGCCCTCTTCCGGTTCGGTCACCGGCGCGGTCGTGAACGACCAGCCGTCGCGCGTGGGCAGGCCGTTGGGACGGGCTGCCAGGCGGATCTGGTGATTGACCCGTTGCGAGAGGTCTTCCATGTGGTCTCCTTGTCGTTGGACTGGTGTGCGTGCGCGCGGGTGCGGATCGCGCCGCTAAGCCGGGCGCGCATGATACGACGCCGCTCGATGCAAGCGCTGCGATGCACCGCGAACGAGGCGCCGAAGTCGTTCGCCGCGGGTTGCGCAATATCCGACAGCACATTGGCAGCCTGTCTCACGGCCCCGCCGGGATTCGCCGCTTACCGTGCGCGTTGATCGTCGGACTGCGGGACCGCACGCTGGTCTCGCCGCCGGGAGTCGAACCTGGATTTGCCGCTTAGGAGGCGGCTGTTCTATCCATTGAACTACGGCGAGAGCGGCGGATTATAGCGACGCCCCTCGACGACCCGCAGCGCAGCACCGCGCCACGCCGCACGCACCGACCCTTCGAAAACACGCAGGAGACGACATGACCATGATCATCGCGGGACGCTTCCAGACCTCCGAGCAGGCCGACCACGCCGTCGAGGCGCTGGCCGCGCGATCGATCGCGCGCGATCGCATCAGCGTCTTCTATGTCACGCCACCGGGACAGCACGACGCCACACCGGTCGGCGGCGACGAAGACGAGTCTCCAGGGCTCGAGCATGCGGACCGGGGTGCGGCGGCGGGCGCCGCGATCGGCGTGGGCGCCGGCGTGGCGGGCGCGCTGATCGGCGCCACCGCGGGGCTCGCCGCGCCGCTGGTCGTGGTCGCCGGTCTCGGGGCCGCCGCAGCCGGCGCATACAGCGGCTCGCTGGCCGGCGCGATGAGCGCGACGATGGATCCCGGCGCCCAGCGCATCCGCCACGCCGGGATGATGGTCGCCGTCGATGCGGGTCCGTCGGGCCCGGCCCAGCAGTATGAAAGCGCGTCGTCGGAGGACATCGCGACGATCCTGCGCAGCGCCGGTGCGGTCGACATCGAGTCGGCCGAAGGCACCTGGGCCGGCGGCACGTGGGACGACTTCGATCCCACGCGCCCGCCGCGACTGATCGACCAGTCGGCGCCCGCCCTGCCCGCGGCCGCGTCGAACTGATCCGTCGCCGGCCCAGGGCCGGCGATCAGGTCGCCGGGCGATCCTCGATGTCGATCGCGTCGCGACGTCCGGCACGTTGCTGCGCTGCCATCTCCAGATAGGCCGCCTCGATGGCCCGCGTCGTGCGCCGTGTATCGAACAGCGGCATCGAGCGCACGGCGCGCTCGAACCGCGTGCGCAGCGTGACCAGCGATGTGCGGTCGCGTCCCCACGCGACGGCCTGCGCGATGTAGCCGTCGCGATCATGCGCGATGCCCTCGCTACGGTCGACGGCGGTCAGCAGGCTGGCCGCGACGCGGCCGGCGAAGGTCTCGCCCAGCAGCGTCAGCACCGGGCAGCCGGCCCACAGCGCATCCGACGCCGTGGTATGCGCGTTGTACGGCCACGTGTCGAGGAACAGGTCGGCGCGGCGATACAGTGCGAGGTAGTCCGCGTGCGGCCGGGTGTCGCCGAACACGAGCCGATCCGGCGCCAGCCCGCGTGACGCGGCTTCGCGACGAAGGCGATCGCGCAGCGCATCGTCGTCGCCGCGCGTGAGCAGCCACAGCACGCTGCCCGGCACCTGCGCCAGGATCGCGGCCCACGCATCGAAGACGTCGGGCGTGAGCTTGTACGTGCTGTTGAAGCAGCAGAACACAACCGCATCGTCCGGCAGGCCGAGCGCGGCACGGGGCGGCGCTTCGCCCATCTTCCGACGGTCGTCGTTGACCTGGTAGCTGTGCGGCAACCGCACGAGCGTCTCGGTGTAGTCGTCGCGATGCCCGGCCGGCGTGACGACGCCGTCGCCGATCAGGTAGTCGACGAAGGACGCGCCCATCGTTCCGGGATAGCCGAGATACGCCACGGCGATCGGTGCCGGCCGCAACGCCATGACGCCGGTCGCAGCGCGTTCGGTGTGTCCCTTCAGGTCGACGAGGATATCGATGCCGTCGTCGCGGATCGCCGCGGCGATACGTTCGTCGGTCCATCCCCTCGCGTCGACGAAGCGGTCGAACGCGGCGACCAGCCGTTGTCGCAATGCACTGCCGTCGTCGGGTCCGGTGGAATACGCGATCACCTCGAAGCGGCTGCGATCATGCTGCTCGAACAGGCCGACGGCGAGCACGCCGGTCGCGTGCTGATGGAGGTCGGCCGACAGGTAGCCGATGCGCAGGCGGCCGGTCGAGAGTTCGCGCGTCGACGCCGGACGGTCGAGCCAGCGTCGCGACCACGCCGCCGCAGCGGCCCGCTGCTCGGCGCGCGACGACGGATCGGACAGGAACGAGAACGGAGTGAGCGCGCTGGTCTCCCCCGCTTCGGCGCGGCGGGCCACGAGTCGCCTGAACGTGGCCTGCAGCGCCGCCAGGCCGTCCCAGGCCACCAGCCGCTTCTTCAGGAACGCGAGTTCCGACAGGACCGTCTCGTTGACGGGATCGATGCGCAGCGCGACCGCGTAGTCGTCGAGCGCGCGCGCCTCGTCGCGGCCGGCCTCCGCGAGCCGCGCCCTTTCGATGCGTAGCACGGCGCCGTCGACGCGCGCCAGCGTCCGGTCGAGGACCTGGCGCGCGAGGTCGGGCTGACCCATCGTCACGAGCAGCTGCGCGCGTAACGCGGGCAGCGTGATGTCTGCGGGGTCGATCTGTCCGGTGGCCTCGACACGCCCCAGCGCCTCGAACGCCTCGGCGCTGCGACCCTGCGCGGTCAGCGCGAGCGCCAGATTGAAGCCGGCCGCCGCGGAGTCCGCGATCGACAGCGCGCGCCTCGCCGCGCCCTCGGCTGCGACGGCATCGTCCATCGCCATTCGCAGCGACGAGAGGTTGACCCACGCTTCGACCAGTGTCGGCTCGAGTCGCAGCGCGCGTTCGAGCGCCAGCGCCGCCTCGCGTGCGCGACCGAGTGCGGTGTAGATGACCCCGGCGTTGCTCCACGCGTCCGCTACCTGATCGTCGGCCGCGAGCGAACGCTCGATGCGGTCGACCGCCTCCTGCGACTGTCCCGCCTGATGCAGCAGCAGTGCGGAGAAATGCAGCGCCGGCGCGTGACGCGGGTCCACGGCGATGACGCCGGCATAGAGCCGGAGCGCCTCGACGACGCTGCCTTCGCGATGCAGGACGAACGCCTGCTCGAAGCGCTGCTTCGTCGTCAGGATCGCCATCGATCGCGGATCGATGCTGCGGGGCTTGCCGTCACGCGACATGGCGGACACCGGACGGCGCAGAAAGGGCGACGGAAAAGGTCTGGGCGTTCATCGGCGGGCGAGTCTAGCATCGCTACCCGCGCAGGCGCGGCGTCCCATGGCATGATGATTCGCACCCCTCGCAGCGTCCCTTCCCGGAGACTTCCCATGATGCTTTGCAAGCGCGCCAGCGGCCTGGCGATCGTCGCGGCGCTGTGCCTGACGACCCTCGCATCGGTGGTCGACGCCAAGACCCTGCGCTGGGCTTCGCGCGGCGACATCCAGACGATGGACCCGCATTCGCAGAACGAACTGCTGACGAACAACTTCGCGAACATGATCCACGACGTGCTGGTCGAGCGCGATCGCATGTCGGAGATCGCGCCGCGGCTCGCCACGTCGTGGACCGTCGTCAACGACACGACCTGGCGATTCAATCTGCGGCGCGGCGTGAAGTTTCACGACGGGTCTCCGTTCACCGCGGACGACGTGGTGTTCTCGATCGAGCGCGCCCGCACGCCGCCGTCGCAGCTCGCGCAGTACGCGCGCGCGCTCGGCAAGGTCGTCAAGCTCGACGACTACACGATCGAGCTGCAGCAGGACAAGCCGAACCCGTTGCTGCTCCAGCATCTGAACACCATCTACATCATGAGCAAGGCGTGGTGCATCGCGCATCACGCGGAGAAGCCGCTCGACTTCAAGGCCAAGGAAGAGACCTTCGCGTCGCGCAACACCAACGGCACCGGCCCGTACATGCTGAAGACGCGCGAGCTCGGCGT
>JBBRRW010000108.1:0-11001 GCA_038245975.1 Burkholderiales bacterium | reverse complement strand
TCGTACGGCCCGTCCGAGGCTTCCCGTCGTCCGCAACACGTCACCCGAAACCATCATGAGTTCTCTCCCCCGCCCGATCGTCAAACCCGTGATCAAGACCGCCGACGACATCGCGCACATGCGCGTCGCCGGCCGGCTCGGCTCCGAGGTCCTCGACTACATCACGCCGTTCGTCAAGCCGGGCGTGACCACCGGTGAGATCGACCGCTTGTGCCACGCCTACATGGTCGACGTGCAGCAGACGATCCCGGCGCCGCTGAACTACGCCCCGCCCGGCTATCGTCCCTATCCCAAGTCGGTGTGCACGTCCGTCAACCACCAGGTCTGCCACGGCATCCCCGGCGACCGGTTGCTGAAGAACGGCGACATCCTCAACATCGACGTGACCGTCATCAAGAACGGCTATCACGGCGACACCAGCCGCATGTTCATCGTCGGCGAAGCGTCGATCCAGGCGAAGCGCCTCTGCGACATCACCTTCGAATGCATGTGGCTCGGCATCAACGCCGTGAAGCCCGGCGGCCATCTCGGCGACATCGGTCACGTCATCCAGCGTCACGCGGAACGCAACGGCTTCTCGGTCGTGCGCGAATTCTGCGGTCACGGCATCGGCCAGCGTTTCCACGAAGATCCGCAGGTACTGCATTACGGTCGACCGGGAACCCTGGAGTTGCTCGTGCCCGGCATGATCTTTACGGTCGAGCCGATGATCAACGCGGGTCGTCGCGAGATCCGCGAGATGAACGACGGCTGGACCATCGTCACGAAGGACCACAGCCTGTCCGCCCAGTGGGAACACACCGTCCTCGTCACCGACCACGGCGTCGAGGTCCTGACCGTGTCCGCGGACACGCCGCCCGACCCGGCGCTTTCGACCGCTGACTGACGCGCCGATCGCGGTGCGCTTGCCGCGGTCGACGATCGAACCGCCGGGCGCCAGACGTCGGCCGTGCGCATGCCTGCCGCGCGAGCGGCGCTGACGGATCGGCTCTCCCTCCTCCCCATGTCTTCTCCGATCCTGCCGTCCGTGCTCGAAGTGGCGCCGACCCCGATGTCCCCGGGTCTCGCCGTGCCCGCGACCGAAGCGGTCGCGATCCGCGCCGCGCTCGAAGCCGAAAGCGCCCGATTGCTGCGTGAGTTCGACCGGGCCCCGCACAGCCAGCGGCTGCTGCGCGGCCTCGCCGTGGCGCACGACGTCGCGCTGCGGGCCTGCTGGACCCTGATGGACATGCCGCGTTCGGCGGCCCTGATGGCAGTCGGCGGCTACGGCCGCCGCGAGCACTACCCGCATTCCGACGTCGACGTGCTGATCCTGCTGACCGCGACGCCGAGCGAGGCCGAGGCAGCCGCCGTCGAACGACTGGTCGGCATGCTGTGGGACCTCGGCTTCGACGTCGGGCACAGCGTCCGCACCATTCCCGAATGCCTGACCGAGGCCGAGCGCGACGTCACCGTGGCTACCGCGCTGCTCGAGACGCGGCATGTTGCGGGCCATCGCAAGCTCGGTGCCGCGCTGCTCGAACAGCTTGCCGCGACGGTGGACCCGCAGCAGTTCTTTCGCGCGAAGATGCTCGAGCAGCAGCAGCGCTACGCGAAGTACCAGGACACGCCGTACGCGCTCGAACCGAACATCAAGGAGAGCCCCGGCGGACTACGCGACCTGCAGATGATCCTGTGGACCGCGCGCGCCGCGCACTTTGGCAAGTCGTGGGTTGAGCTCGAAGCACGCAAGCTGGTCACGCCGCTCGAAGCGCGACAGCTGCGCCGCTGCGAAAGCTTTCTGCAGCGGCTGCGCATCCGGCTGCATCGCATCGCACATCGTCGCGAGGACCGTCTGATATTCGACGTGCAGACGGCGCTCGCGGCCGAGTTCGGGCTCGAGCAGACCACCACGCGCCGCGCCAGCGAGGTCCTGATGCAGCGCTACTACCGCACCGCCAAGGTCACGACGCAGCTCAACGTGATCGTGCTGCAGACCATCGAGGCCGCGCTGTTCCCGGCCCGCAACCTCGCGCCCATCCCGATCGACCAGCACTTCGTGAACGCCGGCGGACTGCTCGACATCGTCGACGAAGGGCTGTTCTTCCGTCGACCGGCCGCGCTGCTCGAAGCGTTCCTCGTCATCCAGCAGCATTCGGAAATCGAAGGGATGACCGCGCGCGTGATGAACGCGATCTGGCACGGCCGGACGCTGATCGATGCGAAGTTCCGCCGCGTGCCGGCGCATCGCGCGCTGTTCCTGGCGATCCTGCAGCAGCCGCGCGGCATCGTCCATGCGCTGCGCCGGATGAACCAGCTTTCGGTGCTCAGCCGCTACCTGCCGGTGTTCCGCCGCATCGTCGGGCAGATGCAGCACGACCTGTATCACGTCTACACGGTCGACCAGCACATCCTGATGGTGGTGCGCAACATCCGCCGCTTCACGATGCCGGAGTTCGCGCACGAATACCCGCTGTGCTCGCGGCTCATCGCCAACTTCGAGCGGCCGTGGCTGCTGTACGTCGCAGCGCTGTTCCACGACATCGCGAAGGGGCGCGGCGGCGATCATTCGCGGCTCGGCATGGCCGACGTGCGGCGCTTCGCACGCGACCACGCGATCGAACCGGTCGATGTCGAGCTCCTGGTCTTCCTCGTCGAGCATCACCTGACGATGTCCCGCGTCGCGCAGAAGGAAGACTGGTCCGACCCCGCCGTGCTCGGCGAATTCGCCCGGGTCGTGCGCAACGAACGCGGACTCACGGCGCTGTACCTGCTGACCGTGGCCGACGTGCGCGGCACCAGCCCCAAGGTGTGGAACGCGTGGAAGGGCAAGCTGCTCGAGGACCTGTACTTCCGCGCACTGCGCATCGTGGCCAGTACCAACGATGCCGGCGCGCCGCCGAGCGCGCCCGCGGAACTCGAGGCCCGTCAGGACGAAGCGCGGCGCATCCTCGGCCTGTACGCGTTCGATGCGACAGCCATCGAAAACTTCTGGAAGCGGCTCGACGTCGCCTGGTTCCTGCGCCACGACGCGCAGGACATCGCGTGGATCACGCGCGCCTTCGCGCTGTTGCGCGACACGACGAAGCCGAAGGTCAAGGCACGGCTGTCGCCGGCCGGCGAAGGCATGCAGATCGCGGTCTTCACGCTGGACCAGCCCGACCTGCTCGCCCGCATCTGCCAGTACTTCGACCGCCAGCGCTTCTTCATCGTCGACGCCCGCGTGCACACGACGCTCGGCAACGAAGGCGAACGCCATGCGCTCGACAGCTTCCACGTGCTCGACCCCGACGGCGGCCACTACCGCGACCGTATCGCCCACGTCGAACGCGGCCTCGCGCAGCACCTGGCCTTCGCGGCGCCGCTGCCGCCGCCGACCACCGGGCGCCCATCGCGACAGTCGCGCAGCTTCCCGATCGCGCCCGCCGTCGACCTGCGACCGGACGAACGGGGGCGCTTCTTCCTGCTGACGCTGTCCACGTCCGATCGCGACGGACTGCTGTACGCGATCCTCCGCACGCTCGCG
Organism: Burkholderiales bacterium; assembly: GCA_038245975.1. Taxonomy (GTDB): domain Bacteria; phylum Pseudomonadota; class Gammaproteobacteria; order Burkholderiales; family Burkholderiaceae_D; genus CAHJXF01. Next base: position 7,496 of record JBBRRW010000108.1, on the reverse strand, counting down.
AGTCATCGCGTCAACGTCCAGGCCGCCAAGATCACGACGCTCGGCGAACGCGTCGAGGACTTCTTCCTGCTCGACGGATCGATCCTGTCGGACGCCAAGGCGCAGATCCAGTTGGAGACCGAATTGCTCGAAGTTCTCGCCGCATGACCCGTCCACCCGACCGACCGCCACGCACGCGCGGCCCCGCACCACCCCGGCCGGCCACGCGTGCTCCCGTCGCGGCGCCCACCACGGCACCCGTCACCGAAGCGTCCGGCGCGATGCGGCTATCGAAGCGCATGGCCGAACTGGGCCTGTGCTCGCGACGTGAAGCCGACGAATGGATCTCGCGCGGCTGGGTGTTCGTCGACGGCGTGCGGACCGACGTGCTCGGCAGCAAGGTACTGCCGCAACAGAAGATCACGGTGACGCGCGCCGCCGAACAGGAGCGCGACCAGCGCATCACGGTACTGATCAACAAGCCGATTGGGCTCGTGTCCGGACAGGCCGAGGACGGCTACAAACCGGCAGCGACGCTGGTCGTTCCCGACTTCCATTGGGCCGGCGACCCGCGCAGGCTGGCTGCCGACTGGCGGCCGCCGCGCGGCCTGGCGCCGGCGGGACGCCTCGACATCGACTCGACCGGGCTGCTCGTGCTGACGCAGGACGGCCGCATCGCGCGGCAGCTGATCAACGACGACTCGGACGTCGAGAAGGAATACCTGGTTCGGGTCGCGGGCTCGCTGACCGACGAGAACCTGCGCCTGCTGAACCACGGCCTGTCGCTCGACGACGTGCCGCTGAAGCCCGCGCGCGTCGACTGGCAGAACCGCGAGCAACTGCGCTTCGTGCTGCGCGAGGGCAAGAAGCGCCAGGTCCGCCGCATGTGCGAACTCGTGGGCCTGTACGTGCTCGGCCTGCGGCGCGTGCGCATCGGCCGCGTGATGCTGGGCGAACTGCCGGTGGGGCAGTGGCGCCACCTCGCGCCGGACGAGCGCTTCTAGCAGGCTGTCGATTGACTTGGCGGACGCTGCTACACGCAAGGTGCGTCTTCCAGAAAAGCGAATTGCGCCGCGCCAGGAGACGCCATGCCGGCCACCGCCACCGCTTTCGGGTCGCTCGCAGGCTCGCCCTTCCCGAACGAACTGATCAGGATCGGCAGCGACAATGTCGACGCGGTCCGCCAGATCCAGGCGCGGCTCAACGAGATTGGCTGCGGTCCGGTGCCGGTCGACGGCGTCTTCGATTCCACCGTCGCGCGGGCGGTCAAGCTGTTCCAGGCGCGCTTTCCCGATGCCAACGGCCTGCCGCTGTCGCCGACGGGAAGGTCGGTTCGCTGACTTGGGAGGCGATGTTCGGGTCGGCGACCGTGCCGTCGACCACCGCCGCGCCGTCGGCTCTCACGGGCGCGGCCATCGCGTTCGCGACAACGCAGATCGGCGTCATGGAGGACCCGCTCGGATCGAACCGCGGTCCGCAGGTCGATCGCTACCTCGAAGCGGCCGGTCTAGACCCGTCGGCGGGCGACTTCCCCTGGTGCGTCGCCTTCACGCACTTCTGCTATCGGACCGCCGCGGCGCAGCTCGGGATCCCCAATCCGCATATCCGCACCGCAGGCGTCCTCGATCACTGGAACAAGGCCGGCGCGAAGGCCAATGTCACGCGGGTGGTCACTGCCAAGGCCGTCGCGAATCCTGGATTGGTCACGCCGGGCGCGCTGTTCATCATGGACTTCGGCGGCGGCGGCGGTCACTCGGGAATGGTCATCGAGGTCGCCGGCGGCAAGCTCGTCACCAGCGAGGGCAATACCAACGACAACGGCTCGCGCAACGGCATCGGCGTGTTCAGGCGCACGGCGCGGAAGATCGCCGACATCAACAAGGGCTTCGTCGACTACAGCGCCTTCTGACGGCCGCTGCGAGCGGGAGATCCCGGATCAATCGTCGACGATTTCTTCACCGGGGAACAGTTCCTCCGTGTATCCGAAGCGCGAGAAGTCGCGGACACGCATCGGATACAGGATGCCGTCGAGATGGTCGCATTCGTGTTGCACGACCCGTGCATGGAAGCCGGTGGCGATGCGATCGATCGAATGCCCGAACTGATCGAAGCCACGATAGCGGATGTCCTCGGTCCGCGGCACCACGCCGCGCATGCCGGGCACCGACAGGCAGCCTTCCCAGTCCTCGACCTCGTCGAGCTTCAGCTTCTCGATGGTCGGATTGAGCAGCACGGTCTCGGGCACCGGGTCCGCGTCGTCGCGCTGGGCGCCGGCGGAGAATCCGAAGATCACGAGGCGCAGGTCGACGCCGATCTGCGGTGCGGCGAGCCCAGCACCGTTCGCGTGGTGCATCGTCTCGAACAGGTCGGCGATGAGCCTGTGAAGTTCGGCCGTATCGAAGCGGTCGACCGGCTGCGCGATGCGCAGCAAGCGCGGATCACCCATGCGCAGGATCGGATGGATCATGGCTGCGGCATCGCGCCGCCGTCGCGCACGAACGACACGATCAGCGCGCGGACGTTGTTCATCGCGATTTCGAGCGTACGACCGATCTCGGTCGTCGAGATGGCGAGCTTCGAGTCACCGCGACCTGCGGCGTGATTGACCACGACCGCCAGCGCCGCGTACGGCATCTCGAGTTCGCGTGCGAGCGCTGCCTCGGGCATCAGCGTCATGCCGACCACGTCGGCCCCGTCCTGCTCCACGCGGTTGATCTCGGCGGCGGTCTCGAGCCGGGGACCCTGCATGCACGCGTAGCAGCCGCCGTCGATCAGCTTGTGACCGTACTGTGCGGCGACCGCCAGCATGCGCGCGCGCAGCGCCGGGTCGTAGGGCAGCGTGAAGTCGATGTGCGTGACCGGATGTTCGGGCCCGTCGAAGTAGGTCGAGTCGCGGCCCCAGGTGTAGTCGAGCAGCTGGTCGAGCACCGCGATGGCGCCGGGTTGCATGTCGTCGCGCACGCCGCCGACCGACGCGACCGCGATCACACCTTCGACGCCGATGGTGCGCAGCGCGTGCAGGTTTGCGCGATAGTTGATGGCATGCGGCGGGATCGTATGGCCGTGGCCGTGGCGTGGCAGGAAAGCGACCGGTACGTTGTCGATGCGGCCGATCGTCACCGGACCCGACGGCTCGCCCCACGGCGTGCGCACCACTTCGCGACGGTCGATCTCGAGCTCGGCGAACGACGTCAGTCCGCTGCCTCCCAGAATGCCAAACATGCAGTTCCTTCCCGGACCGGCGTCCGAAGTGTCGTTGTTGCAGGGTGATTCGGCAGGGCGCCTACTTCGACGCCATGAAGCCGTCGAGGTAACTCCTGAACTCGCTGCCGACCTCATGGTGCTTGAGGCCCAGCTCGACCATGGCCTTGAGATAGCCGATCTTGGACCCGCAATCGTAGCGCACGCCGTCGAAGCGATAGGCCAGCACCGGCTCCTGCTCGAGCAGCGCGACGATGCCGTCGGTCAACTGGATCTCACCGCCCGCACCCGGTCGGACCTTCCGCAGCCGGTCGAACACGTCGCCGCTGAGGATGTAGCGACCCACCACGGCGAGCGTCGACGGCGCGTCCTCGGCCTTCGGCTTCTCGACCATGTGCGTGACTTCCTCGAGGCGCCTGTCGCTGCCGGCGATCGCGGAGCCCAGCTTGGTTCCGACGATGCCGTACGACTTCGTCTCGGCACGCGGGACGTCCTGCACCGCGAGGACGCTGGTCTGCTTGACGTCGAAGATGCGGACCATCTGCTTGAGCACCCCCGGCATGCCGTCGGCGGTATCCATCAGGTCGTCGGCGAGCAGTACCGCGAACGGCTCGTGGCCCACCACCGGCAGCGCGCACAGCACCGCGTGACCGAGGCCGAGCGCTTCGTTCTGCCGGATGTAGATGCAGTTGACCGAGCGCGGCACGGTGTTGCGGACGATCTCGAGCAGCGCCTGCTTGTTCTTGGCCTCGAGCTCGGCCTCCATCTCGTAGGCCTTGTCGAAGTGGTCCTCGATCGCGCGCTTGTTGCGGCCGGTGATGAAGACCATGTCGGTGATGCCGGCCTCGGCGGCCTCTTCCACCGCGTACTGGATCAGCGGCTTGTCGACTACCGGCATCATCTCCTTCGGACTGGCCTTGGTCGCGGGAAGGAATCGCGTCCCCATGCCGGCGACCGGGAATACTGCCTTTCTGACATGCATCGAATTGCTCCTGGAATCGTTGTATTAAGCCTGCTCGATCATGCTCAGCATCGCGTCCTGATCGATCACGGCAATGCCCAGCTCGGCCGCCTTCTCGGCCTTGCTGCCAGCGTCTGAACCGGCCACCACGAAATCGGTCTTGCGGGAGACGGAAGCAGAAACCTTGCCACCGGCCTCCTCGATCCGCGTCTTCGCCTCGTCGCGGGTGAGCGTCGGCAACGAACCGGTCAGCACGAAGGTCTTGCCGGACAGCGGACCTTTCGGCAGATCGATCCCCGTGTCAACCGCATCGACATGCCGGATGGCGCCATCGGTCTCGGGCCACACGATGCCTGCCTCGCGCATCCGCGCGATCGCGGCGCGGTTGTGCGGCTCGCCGAGGAACTGCGCGAGCGCCTCGACGATCTCGTCGCCGATCCCTTCGAGCGGCATGGTGCGCAAGGCTTCGCCGCGAGTCCGGCGGCTTGCGTTCTCCTTCTGCAGCGCGCGCTTGCGTTCCATCAGCGCGGACCAGTCGGCAGCCAGCAGCGCATCGAGGCCGCCGAACTCGCGCGCCAGCACGCGGGCCACTTCCTCGCCCACGTGGCGGATGCCGAGGGCGTACAGGAAACGCGCGAACGTCGTGTGCTTGGCCGTCCCGATCGCGGCGATCAGGTTCGTCGCCGACTTCTCGGCCATGCGCTCGAGCGACGCGACGGTGGCCTGGTCGAGCGCGAAGAGGTCAGCCGGCGACCGCACCAGATCCCTGGCGACGAGCTGCTCGACCACCTTGTCGCCGAGCCCCTCGATGTCCAGCGCGCGACGCTGCGCGAAATGCAGCAGCGCCCGTCGGCGCTGTGCGGCGCAGACCAGTCCGCCGCTGCAACGGGCGACGGCCTCGCCTTCCTCGCGCACGATCGCCGATCCGCAGACCGGGCATGCGGTCGGCAGACGGAACTCGGTCGCTTCGGCCGGGCGGAGTTCGACGAGCGCCCGCAGCACCTCCGGGATCACGTCGCCCGCGCGCCGGACCACGACCGTGTCGCCGATGCGGATGTCCTTGCGACGGATCTCGTCCTCGTTGTGCAGCGTCGCGTTGGTGACTGTGACGCCGCCGACGAAGACCGGCGCCAGGCGCGCGACCGGCGTGATCGCGCCGGTGCGGCCGACCTGCACGGTGATGTCCTCGATCGTCGTCGTCGCCTCCTCGGCCGGAAACTTGTGCGCGATCGCGAAGCGCGGCGCGCGGGCCACGAAGCCCAGGCGCTTCTGCGCGTCGAAGTCGTCGACCTTGTAGACCACGCCGTCGATGTCGTAAGGCAGGTCCGCCCGCAGCGCGCCGATGCGCCGATAGAAATCCAGCAGCCCCGCGCTGCCCTCCACCACCGCGCGCTCGTCGTTGACGGGGATGCCGAGCTCGGCATACCAGTCGAGCAGCGCACCGTGGGTCGCGGGCATCGACAGTCCGGACGATCCCGCGTCGAACAGCCCGATGCCGTACGCGAAGAAGCGCAGCGGCCGGCTGGCCGTGATGCGCGCGTCGAGTTGCCGCAGGCTGCCCGCGGCCGCGTTGCGCGGGTTGACGAACTCTCGGGCCTCGGCCTGTCGCTGGCGCGCGTTGATCGCTGCGAAGTCGGCATGGAACATCAGGACCTCGCCGCGGACATCGAGCAGCGCCGGCGGCCGGTCCGCGCGCAGCCGCAGCGGGATGGTCGCGATGGTCCGCGCGTTCGGCGTCACGTCTTCGCCGACCGTGCCGTCCCCGCGCGTCGCGGCGCGCGTGAGCAGGCCGTCCTCGTAGCGCAGCGACACGGCCAGCCCGTCGAACTTGAGCTCGGCCGCATAGCGCACCGCGCCTGCGGCGCCCGGTCCGTTCAACCCTTCCGAGACGCGTCGATCGAAGGCCACGATGCCGTCGTCGTCGAACGCGTTGCCGAGCGACAGCATCGGCACGTCGTGACTCACGGTCGGCAGGTCGCTGCGCGGAGCGCCACCGACGCGCAGCGTGGGCGAGTCGGCGGTCTGCAGCGCCGGATCCTCGCTCTCGATGGCCTGCAGCTCGCGGAACAGCGCGTCGTATTCGGCGTCGCTGGCGAGCGGCGCATCGAGCGTGTGATAGGCGCGGCCCAGGCGCTCGAGCTCGGCCCGCAGCGCGCCGGCCCGCGCGGCGGGGTTCATGCGCAGCGGCTCCTGTGGTACGGCACGCGCTCGCCGCAGGCCGCCGCCGAGATCGACGTGCGGACCAAGCGATTCAGCCGAAGAGAGCGAGCGCGCGCGGCGAACCCGCGGGCATGCCGGCGTCCGCCAGCTTCGCGTACACCGGTTCGATCTGACGTCCGATCGACGCCAGCGCGGCCGCGGAGAGGATGTGCGACTGGTCGTCCACGATCGAGGCCTCGAGCGACCGCGACAGCCGGTTCGCGAGCTCGACCAGGCGCTCGAACGGCCGCTGGTCCTGCGGCGCGCGCGGGACATCGAGCAGCAGGGTCAGCCGCGACGTCTGCTGCGCATCGAGCGTGTCGGCGCGGAAGGCGCCGCCGTCTCCGTTCTGCAGCACGAACAGCGTGGCGCCGTGCTCGTCGAGCGCATGGAAGCGGCCGTCGGGCCGCAGGATCAGGCCGTGGTCACGGGCCAGCTCGGCGACCTGCTGCCCGGTCCAGCCGCTCTGCGTGCTTGCGAGATTGATGCCGATCTGCGCGTCGAGCGGCACGCACTGCGCGTCGAGCGCCCGCGCGCGCGACGTGGTCTCGCGCATGTCGGGGATCTCGCACGCCGCCGGGATCTGCTCGGACACGTGCTGGAGCGCGGCGACGAACTCGGACCACTCGATCTCGTTGATGGGGCCGCTGCGATTGGCGAGCTGGACCGCGACCAGCACGGCCTCGTAGCGCTGGCCCGCGCGGATCGGCTCCTGCAGGTCGCCGCGGACGCCGACCAGCATCACCGGTTGGCGACCGGCATGACGGAACGCGTGCAGCAGCGACCACGCGCGCTCGCCCGACAGCAGCCCTTCGGGCTCGAGCGTGACGATGGCGTGGATCTCGTCGTCGATCACCATGCCCTGCGACGGCGCCACCGTGGAGTCGCCGTCGGCGTCGGACGCCGCCAGCCCTGCACCCGACTCATCCGGATCCGATGATCCCGGACCGGCCGATTCCGCGAACGACGGCTCGCTGCGCTGTCCGGGCTCGGTCGCCGCGCGACCGGTGGCCGAGACCTCGGACTCCGCCGGCGCGAACGCGCGCGGCTTCAGTCGCCGTTCCAAGACGCGCGTGCGTCGGCGGTCGATCAGCGTGTTGAACACCCAGATGGCGGCGATGGCGATCAGCGCCAGGACGATGAGGCTCAGTTGCAG
>JBBRRW010000107.1:0-11012 GCA_038245975.1 Burkholderiales bacterium | reverse complement strand
CGCGGTGGAGATGGAGCGGACGACCGCATCGGGCCGCATCGATCTCGCCCGCGCGACCCGCGCCGCGACGAGCCTGCACGGCGTCGCGGCCGTGGCGCGTTCGCGGGTCCTCGAAGGCCTCGCCGCTATGGCACCGGGCGACGCAGTCGCGATCGACGTCGACGCGCGTCGGCGACGCCTCGAAGCCGTGGCCGTGCAGGACCGCGAACCCTGACGACGGCCACGGGATCGACGTTACGGCACGAAGTGCGTATCCCCCGCGGCCTGCGGCGGGATCTTGATCGCGATCGCCTTGAAGGTGCCCGAGGTCGCCACCGTGCCCGCGTGGTTCGTGCCCTTCGGGATGACGATCAGGTCGCCGGCCTTGATCGAACGCTGGGTGTCGCCGAGCCACATCGTCCCGGTGCCGGCGAGGATGTACTGGATCTCCTCGTTGCCCGCGTGATAGTGCTTGCCGACGTTGCCCTGCTGGACCGCGATCGTCGCTTTGTCGGTGACGACGAGGAGCTTCGCGCGCAACTCGGTATTGGGCACGATCGGTCCGATGGCCTCGCCTTCGAGCGCGTTGACGTCGATGATCGTGGCGACCAGCGGCGGTAGCGGCGCCGTCTGCGCGACCGCGACGGGCAGCATCCGTGATGCGAAGCCGCCGGCGACGAATGCCAGCGATGCGATGGTCAGGGTTCTTGCGAGATGCATGTCTTCTCCTCGGGATGCTGGCGGTATCGGTGTCGTTACGGCCCGCGCCGTCTGCGAACGCGGCGACGCATCGTACGACGCCGCATACGCGATGGATAGCCGACGATGGAGGTGGCCGGCGATGCGCTACCGGACGCGGGCACGACGCGGGAGATGACGACGCCGAAGCGAGCCGCACGACCGACGACGCGGACGCTTCAGGTCCTTCGCGTCATTCGGCCGCGCGTGCCGGCGTCAGGGGCTTCCGGTCTTGAAGGTGTCGCACTGGCGGATGTCGCCCGAGTCCATGCCGCGCTTGAACCAGGTGACGCGCTGAGCCGACGTGCCGTGCGTGAAGCTGTCGGGCACCACGCTGCCGCGCGACTGCGTCTGCAACGTGTCGTCGCCGATCGCCGTCGCGGCCCGCAGCGCCTCGTCGACATCGCCCGGATCGAGCTTCAGCGGACTCTGACCTGCGGCGAGGCGATGGCCCCACACGCCGGCGAAGCAGTCGGCCTGCAGTTCGACGCGGACCGAGACCTTGTTGTAGTCGGTCTCCGACATCCGTCGCCGCATCGCGTCGGTCTTGTCGGTGACGCCGATCAGCTTCTGGACGTGGTGTCCCACTTCATGCGCGATGACATAGGCCTGCGCGAAATCACCGGGTGCCTTGAAGCGCTGTTCGAGCAGCTTGAAGAAGTTGAGGTCGATGTAGACCTTCTCGTCGCCGGGGCAATAGAAAGGCCCGGCCGCGGCGACCCCCTGGCCGCATGCGGTCGGATACGAGCCACTGAAGATATCCAGCCGAGGCTTGCGATAGGTGCCGTTGTTCTGCGCGAAGATCTGGGTCCACGTCTCTTCGGTGTCGAGCAGGACGCGCGACACGAATTGCGCCTGACGGTCGCTGGCCGGCGGTGGGTGGACCTCCTGCGGCGACTGCTGGACCTGCGAGACACCGCCGCCGCCGCCAAACAGTCCGAGGATCACGCTCGGGTCGATGCCGAAGAAATACGATCCGATCAGCGCGACGACCACCGCGCCGATGCCGATGGATCGCCCGCCGAAGGGTAGGCCACCCCCGCCGCTCGAGCCCCGAACGTCCTCGACGTTCTCGCTCTGCCTTCCGTCGTCCCATTGCATGGCCGGATCACTCCATCGCGGTTGACGGCATGCGTCGAAGGCCGCAGCCTCCGACGCCGTCGTTCGATCGACCGGCGATCAGCCCGCCGGCTGCAACTGCGCGCGGACCTCGCCGCCCGGATGGGCCGCGCTGTGCACGTTGACATACAGGTTGCCGGCGCGATACGCGGCCATCTGGACTTCGGTCAGCTTGGTCCCGGCCGCGGGCGTGAACACGTTGCCGCTCTGCACGAGCGGTACGATGACCGGTCCGTTGACGCCGGCCGCGGCCTGGTGGATGTGTCCCGCCGTCGGCGCCATGCCCGCGACCGTGATCGAGCCGGTCACGCTGCCATCGGCGGCGATGCTGATCGCGCCCGTGCCACTGGCCGTGGTGGTCACGGCCGGTACTTCGTTCGCGCCGACGAGAGTGACCTTGTCGCTGCTGGCCATCGGCATCATCGACATCATCGAAGAACACGCCGAGAGGACGAGTGCGCCGGCGACGAGGACGATGCTTGAAGCGGTCTTGCGGATGATCGGTGTCATGTCAGGCTCCTGGATGGTGGGTGAGCGTCGCCGCGAACGGCGCGTTCGTCGCGCATTGTGCCGTCAAGCGCACGGCGACGTCAGATCGGCGTCGCATCGCATGTTGCGGGCTGCCGATGGTAACGTGCATGCGCTGCGGGACGCATTGCGCCTCGGACGCCATCCCATCGTGACGCTGTCACCGGAGGTCTCTTGACGCCGCGTGCATCCAGGAAGGCCGCAACGATCCGCGTGGGCATCGGCGGCTGGAGCTACGACCCGTGGCGCGAGACCTTCTACCCGCCCGACGTGCCGAAGAAGAAGGAACTCGTCTACGCGAGCTCGCAGCTCACGGCGATCGAGGTCAACGCGACCTACTACCGCACGCAGACGCCGGCCAGCTTCGCGCGCTGGCGCGACGAGACACCCGCCGACTTCGTGTTCACCGTCAAGGCGTCGCGCTTCGCGACCAATCGTCGCGTGCTGGCCGAGGCCGGTGATTCGATCGACCTGTTCGTCGGCAGCGGTCTCGAGGAGCTCGGACCCAAGCTCGGGCCGCTGCTGTGGCAGTTCATGCCGACCAAGCGCTTCGACGAGGAAGACTTCGCGGGCTTTCTGGAGCGCCTGCCGAAGAAGCTCGGTTCGCTCGCGCTGCGTCATGCGCTCGACGTGCGTCACGAGAGCTTTCGCTGCGAGGCCTTCGTAACGCTGGCTCGCAAGCACCAGGCCGCGATCGTCTGCAGCGACTCGGACGACTATCCGATGATCGCCGATGTCACGGCCGACTTCGTCTATGCGCGGCTGATGCGTGCCAGGGCCGACGTGCCCACCGGTTACGCGCCGCAGGAGATCGCCGCGTGGACCGCGCACGCGAAGGCGTGGGCTGCCGGCGGGACGGTCGCTGCGCTCGGACCCGTGGCGAAGGCGGCACCGAAGCAGCCACGCGACGTGTTCGCGTTCTTCATCAACGGCGCCAAGGAACGCGCGCCGGCCGCTGCGAAGGCGATGGTCCGCCTGCTCGAAGGGATCTAGGCCGCACCGGTCGATTCCGCGGCAGCCGAGGATGCGCGCGGCGGCTTGCGTCGATAGACCTCGTGCAACTGTGCGATCGCACCGATCATCTCGGTGACGATGAACAGCAGCAGCACGCGGGGCGCCCCTTCGACGACCACGAACCACACGATCAGCAGCGAGATCCACACGCGACCCCAGCCGTCGATCAGCGCGAACAGCCCGATCGGCTTCAGGTAACGCGCGACGCACCACAGGGTGATCAGCGATCCGCTCAGGGACACGAAGAACATCTGCAGCGGCGTGAAGTCGGGCGCCGCCGCATCGCCGCCCAGCTTGCCGTTGACGTAATACAGCAGCGAGATGAAGTGCTGGGCCAGCGGCGGCAGGGCCAGCGTGTACGACACCGACGAGTCGACGAGAGCCCAGAAGCGGACCTTGCGGCGACGGACGCGGTCGAGGTTCAGGTTCATCCGCGCTGCCTTGAAGTGACGTTCGATCGCATGACTGCGTTCCCGGGTTGCATGCGTCCGATTATGCCGTCGCGCACTTCCGTCACCGACGATCCCTCAAAATCTCGCGCGCGGCGTTGCGACCCGGCAGCCCGGTCACGCCACCGCCGGGATGATTCCCCGAGCCGCACAGGTAGAGCCCGGCGATCGGACTGCGATAGTCGGCGTGCCCGAGCACCGGTCGTGCCGAGAACAGCTGGTCGAGCGACAGCGCGCCGTGGAAGATGTCGCCGCCGATGAGGCCGAACTTGCGTTCGAGATCGAGCGGCGTGTGGATCTGCCGTGCGATGACGGTGTCCGCGAAGCCGGGCGCGAAATGCGCCACGGTCTCGATCACGCGGTCGGCCGCATCCTCGCGCGCGCGGTCGTCGGCCCAGCCGTCGGCATAGCGATCTTTCGCCGACGTCGCTTCGAGCTTCGGCGCGAAGTGCTGGCAGAACAGGCTCGCGACCTGCAGGCCGTCGGGCGCCAGCGTGCGATCGACGGTCGAGGGGATCAGCATCTCGACGATCGGCCGCTCGCCCCAGCCGTTGCGGCGCGCATCGATCCACGCCGTCTCCATGTAGGCGATCGACGGCGCCATCACGATGCCGCTCTCGTGATGCGGCTGGTGTTGCGCACCGGGCAGCGCGGTGAAGTCGGGCAGCGACGACAGCGCGACGTTCATCCGCAGCGTGCCGGAGCCGCTGCGATAGGCCCTGATGCGCGCGACGAAGTCCTCGGGCAGATCGGCTTCGTCGACCATCGCCAGGAACAGCAGGCGCGGATGGACGTTCGAGACCACGCGTCGCGCGTCGATGCGGGTGCCGTTCTCGAGCATCACGCCGGTGGCGCGCCGCTTGCCGGCCGGTCCTTCGACCACGATCCGCGCGACCGGCGCATCGACGCTGCATTCGACGCCGCGTGCTGCTGCTTCCTTGGCCATCGCCTGGGTGATCGACCCCATCCCGCCGATCGCATGTCCCCACACACCGGGCTTGCCGTCGACCTCGCCGAAGACGTGATGCAGCAGCACGTAGGCCGAGCCGGCGGCGTACGGACTCGCGTAGTGCCCGACCATCGAATCGAAGCCGAACGCGGCCTTGATCGGCGCCGATTCGAACCACGCGTCGAGCACGTCGCCGGCGCTCTTCGTGAAGAGGTCCATCAGGTCGCGCTTGTGCGGCAGATCCATGCGCCGCATGCGCCGGCCCAGGTCCCACGCCGACCACCAGTCGCCGATCGACGCGAAGTCGCGCGGGCCGAGGTTGGGCGGGGTCTTCGTCAGCATCGCGCGGACCAGCGCGACCACGCCGTCGAGCATCGCGTAGTAGGCGGGCAGGCGCGCCGCGTCGCGCGCCGAGAAGCGGGCCACCTCGCGCTGCGTGGCCGCGAGGCCACCGCCGACCTTGAGGTGGCCCTGCCCGTCGTCGAGCGGCAGGAAGTTGGAGAACGGTCGCTGCACGATGCGCAGCCCGTGCTCTTTGAGTCGCAGGTCGCGGATCACGTCGGCGTGCAGCAGCCCGACCGTGTAGCTCGCGGTCGAATTGCGAAAGCCGGGATGGAACTCCTCGGTGACGGCAGCGCCGCCGAGGATGGACCGTCGTTCCAGCACGCGCACCGACAGCCCGCGTGCGGCGAGGTCGCACGCGCACACCAGGCCGTTGTGACCGCCGCCGACGATCACCGTGTCGTAGGTCTTGCCGGTCACGCCAGCAACGCCAGCAGCCAGCCCGCGAACCACGGCAGCACCAGCGCCGAGGTCAGCGCGGCGAGCCCCATTGCGAGACCGGCGAAGGCGCCCATCTCCTCGCTGACCAGGAAGGCGCGCGCGACGCCCTGGCCGTGCGCCGAGATGCCGAGCGCGAAGCCGCGCACCGCATGGTCGGGGATGCGCATCCAGTTCAGCACGTACTTGGCGAGCGCCGAGCCGACGATACCCGTGATCACGACGCACACCGCGGTCAGCGACGGGATGCCGCCGAGCTTCTCGCTGATGCCCATCGCGACCGGCGTCGTCACCGACTTGGGCGCGAGCGATGCCAGCGTCTTCGCGGACGCGCCGAGGGCATGGCCGATCAGGACGGCCGATCCGGATGCCACGAGCACGCCGACGATCAGCGCACCGACCAGTGCGACCCAGTGCGACTTCAGCTTGCCCCATTGTTCGTACAGCGGCACGGCCAGCGCGACCGTGGCCGGTCCGAGCAGGAAGTGCACGAACTGCGCGCCGTCGAAGTAGGTCCGGTAGCTGGTGTGCGTGCCGAGCAGGACGACCAGCAGCAGGCAGATCGCGATGGCCACCGGATTGACGAGCGGGTTGAAACCGCTGCGGCGATAGAGCATGAACGCGAACAGGTAGGCGACCAGCGTCAGCGTCAGCCACAGCAGCGGCGACGCGGACAGGTAGACCCAGGTATCGGTGACCGGATGCACGAGGCGTCAGTGGGACGAAGCGTCGATGCCGGCCCTGGCGGCGCGGCGCGCGTCGGTGCGCCGGATCAGGAAGGCGGCCGTCGCCGCGGTGGCCACGATCGCGAGCAGCGTGCTGCCGACCACGGCCGCGATGATCGCCACGCCCTCGTCGGCCAGTCGCGCGAAGTGGACCATCACGCCGACCCCGGCCGGCACGAACAGCAGCGACAGGTGCGAAAGCAGCGTGTTACCAGTGGCCTTGATGCGGGTCAGCAGCGCGGGTCGTACCGCCAGCGTGGCCAGCAGCAGCGCCATGCCGATGACCGGGCCCGGGATCGGCAAGCCGAGCACGAAGGTCAGCGTCTCGCCGATCAGCTGGTAGATCAGCAGCGTGGCGACGGCCTCGATCATCGAAGGCTCCGCGGGCCGCTGCGCGCCGTGCGCATCGGATCGGGCATGCGGCTACAGCGGCCGGCGCGGATCCGGAAGCGGCTTCGGGCCCGGCCCCTTGCGCACCTTGCCGGCCTGTCGCACCTCACCGGGAAAGAGGCCGGTACGCGGGCCGCCGGTGGTCAGCGCGTTCGCGATCAGCTCGATCCAGTGCATGACCGGCGTGTCGGTCCCGCTCTGCAGGTGGGTGATGCAGCCGATGTTGGCCGACACGATGGCCTCGGGTTCGGTGGCCGCGAGCTGCGTCAGCTTGCGATCGCGCAGCGCCGTCGCGAGTTCGGGCTGCAGCACCGAGTAGGTCCCCGCGGACCCGCAGCAAAGGTGGCTTTCGGCGCACAGCTTCACGTCGACGCCGGCCGCGGTCAGCAGGGCCTCGACCGGTCCGCGGATCTGCTGGCCGTGCTGCAGCGTGCAAGGCGGATGCCATGCGACACGGCGTGTCGCCGGCGGCGTCAGCTTGCCGGCGAGGAAGTCGGCGAACGGCACGAGGACTTCGGACAGGTCGCGGGTCAGCGCACTGATGCGCTCGGCCCGGTCGGCATAGGCCGGGTCGTCGCGCAGCAGGTAGCCGTAGTCCTTGACCATCGCGCCGCAGCCCGACGCGTTCATCACGATGCTCTCGGCGCCGGCCTCGACGTGCGGCCACCACGCATCGATGTTGCGCCGGACATCGTCGAGCGCGCCGTGGTGGTCGTTGAGGTGATGGCGGATGGCGCCGCAGCATCCGGCCTTCGCTGCGATCACCGTCTCGATGCCGATCGCGTCGAGGACGCGTTCGGTGGCGTCGTTGATCTGCGGCGCCATCGCCGGCTGCACGCAACCGGCGAGCATCAGCATCCTGCGCGGGTGCTTGCCGGGCCTGAAGCGCGTCAGCGGTGTCGGCGACTTGGCGGGCACCTTGGTGGCGAGCGTCTTCGGCAGCATCGGTCGCATCGCCTTGCCGATCTTCATCGCCGGGTCGAACAGCCAGCGCCGCGTCAACCCCTCGCGCAGCGCGGTGCGCTCGAGGCGTTCAGCCAGCGGCCGCGGTTCGGTCGCGCGTTCTTCCACGACCTGGCGGCCGATGTCGACCAGGCGCCCGTACTGCACGCCGGACGGGCAGGTCGTCTCGCAGTTGCGGCAGGTCAGGCAGCGATCGAGGTGCAGTCGGATCGACGGCGTGGCCGGCGCGCCTTCGAGCACTTCCTTGATGAGGTAGATGCGGCCGCGCGGGCTGTCGCGTTCATCGCCCAGCAACTGGTAGGTGGGGCAGGTCGCCAAGCAGAAGCCGCAATGCACGCAGCGTCGCAGGATCGCCTCGGCCTCGTTGCCGTCGGCGGTACCGCGGATGAAGTCGGCGAGATGGGTTTCCATGCGGGGTTCTGGAGAGTCGTGTCGGGTCGTGCAGGAGGCCGCGGCAACGCTGCGGCCCGCGTTCAGAGGTCGGGATACATGCGCCCGCGGTTGAACAGTCCCTCGGGATCGAACTCGGCCTTGAGGCGCCGGTGGATCGCGCGCAGCGGCGGCGACAGCGGCGCGAAGACGCCGGCCCTCTGCTTCACGTCGTCGGCGGCGCGCCACAGTGTCGCGTGACCGCCGAGCGCTGTCGCCGCGTCGCGGACCGTCTGCGGATCGACGCGGGTGGCGATCCAGCGCAACGCGCCGCCCCATTCGATCAGCTGGTCCGTGAAGCCGAGGTCCGCTGCGGCGAGCGGCGGCGCGACGGACGGCAGCGCGAGCCGCCACAGCGGCGCGTCGACCGGGCGTGCCGCGAAGAAGGCATCGGTCTGCTCGCGCAGGCCCAGCCACGCCGCGGTCGCTTCGGCCGGGTCGACGTCGAGCCCGCCGACGCGCCGGATGCCCGACTGCACGGCGGCCTCGCTGCCTTCGAGGCGGACCAGCATGCGGCCGCCTCGGGTCGCGTAGCCACCGCTCTGCGACGGCCGCGAGGTCCACGCGCTCGCGGTGATCGCGATCGGCTGTCCGGCCCATCGATTGAGCTGGTCGAGCGCCGCCGCTTCGTCGATCGCGAACGACAGCGTGATGCTCTGCGCCGGCAGCGGCAGCACCTTCAGCGAGACCTCGGTGAGGACGCCCAGCGTACCCAGCGATCCGACCAGCGCGCGGCTGACGTCGTAGCCCGCGACGTTCTTCATCACCTGGCCGCCGAACGCGAGGTGCTGGCCGCGGCCGTCGATGATTCGCGCGCCGAGGACGAAGTCGCGGACCGAGCCGGCGGCCATGCGGCGCGGGCCCGACAGGCCGGTCGCGACACACCCGCCGAGCGTGGCGCCGCGGGTCGCGGCCGCCATCGCGCGCGAGATCGCGTCGTTGCCGCCGGGCGCCATGGCGCCCGACTGCGGCGCGAAATGAGGCGGCTCGAACGCCAGCATCTGGCGATGCTGCGCGAGCAGCGTCTCGATGTCCTGCAGGCGGGTGCCGGCGCGGGCGACGACGACCAGCTCGCTCGGCTCGTAGTCGACGATGCCGCTGTGCGTCCTGACGTCGAGCGCGCTGCCTTCGATGCGGTGGCCGTACCACGCCTTCGTGCCGCCGCCACGGATCGCGATCGACGCGCGGTCGACGGCCGCGCCCTGCACGGCGTCGATCAGCGCGTCGATGCCGTCCGAAGTGCCCGCTGCCTGCGACGGGACTGTCGGGACGCTCGTCATCAGAAGCGCGGCAACTCGGGATGGGGCAGGGCGCCGCCGTGGACGTGCATGCGGCCGAACTCGGCGCAGCGATGCAGCGACGGGATACCCTTGTCGGGGTTCAGCAGGCCGGCCGGATCGAACGCGCGCTTGACGCCGCGGAACAGCGCGAGCTCGGGCGCCTGGAACTGGATGCACATCTGGTTGATCTTCTCGATGCCCACGCCGTGCTCGCCGGTGATGGTGCCGCCGAGCGTGACGCACAGCGCCAGGATCTCGGCCCCGAAGTCCTCGGCGCGCTGCAGCTCGTCGGCGTCGTTGGCATCGAACAGGATCAGCGGATGCAGGTTGCCGTCGCCGGCATGGAAGACGTTGGGGCAGCGCAGCCGGTACTTGTCTTCCATCGCCTGGATCGCCTTCAGCATCTCGCCGAGTCGCTTCTTCGGGATGGTGCCGTCCATGCAGTAGTAGTCCGGCGAGACGCGACCCGCTGCCGGGAAGGCGTTCTTGCGTCCGGCCCAGTAGGTCAGGCGTTCGGTCTCGTTCTGCGACACCACGAGGCGCTTCGCGCCAGAGGCGCCGAGCACGGCTTGCATGTGCGCGATCTCGTCGGCCACCTCGTCGACGGTGCCGTCGGACTCGCACAGCAGGATGGCTGCCGCGTCGAGGTCGTAGCCCGCCTTCGCGAACGGCTCGACCATGCGGGTGGCCTGCCGGTCCATCATCTCCAGGCCCGCCGGGATGATGCCCGCCGAGATGATCGCGGCGACCGCGTCGCCGGCGGTCTCGACGTCGTCGAACGACGCCATGATCACGCGCGCCAGCTGCGGCTTGGGGACCAGCTTGACGGTGGCCTCGGTCACGACGGCGAGCATGCCTTCGGAACCGATCATCAGCGCCATCAGGTCGAGGCCGGGACAGTCGGGTGCCTCCGATCCGAACTCGACGACCTCGCCGCTCATCGTGATGCCGCGCACGCGGATGACGTTATGGACCGTCAGGCCGTACTTGAGGCAGTGCACGCCGCCCGAGTTCTCGGCCACGTTGCCGCCGATGCTGCAGGCGATCTGCGACGACGGGTCAGGCGCGTAGTACAGCCCGTGCGCGGCGGCCGCTTCGGAGATCGCGAGGTTGCGGACGCCCGGCTGCACGACCGCGGTCCGGGCCAGCGGATCGAGCTTCACGATGCGGTTGAGCTTCGCGCAGCCGAGCAGCACCCCTTCGCCGTGCGGCATTGCGCCGCCCGACAGGCTGGTGCCCGCACCGCGTGCGACCACCGGCACGCCGATGCGGGAACAGATGCGCAGGATGGACACGATCTGCGCCTCGGTGTCCGGCAGCGCCACCACCATCGGCTGCTGGCGGAACATCGAGAGCCCGTCGCATTCGTAGGGTCGCGTGTCGGCTGTCTTCCACAGTACGCTGGTGGCTGGCAGTACGGCGAGCAACGCGTCGGCGACCTCGGCTTGGCGGTCGGCGGGGATGCGCTGCGCGGGGCTTTGATCGAGGGCGGGGTCGTGAATGGCTTCGGAGATAGCGTTCATCGTCCGAAGTTAACACGTCGTCGCCGGTCGACAAACTCGTCCGCTGCTGCGGCCGGAGAACTCCGCGGGCGTAGCGGCGTCGGAGGGATTGTCCGGGCAGATCCGGCCGAGGCGATCGTTCGTCGCGCGGTGCGCGGCGCAGCCTT
>JBBRRW010000106.1:0-11128 GCA_038245975.1 Burkholderiales bacterium | reverse complement strand
GTCGTGCCGGTCGTCGACCTGGTCACGGTCTTCGCGTTCTTGTCGGCCGACGGGGGCACCGGTGCGGCGACAACGGCCGACTTGGGCGCCGCCTTTGGCGTGTCCTTGACCACCGCGGGCACCATCGGCGCATTGGCCTTGGCGGTGCCACCGACGGTCAGTCCGGCTTCGGAGAACTTCGCCGAGTTCTTGTCGCCGATCCCCGAGACCCGCTTCTCGAGATCGCCCCAGTCCTTGAAGGCGCCGTTCTTTCGCTCGGCGATGATCTTGGCCGAGATCGCGGGACCGATGCCCTTGATGGTCTGTAACTGGGTCGCGTCGGCGCTGTTCACGTCGATGGCGGCGAAGGCGAACCCGGTCGTGGCGAAGAACACCACGGCGCAGGCCGCGAGCGTACTCATGAGTTTGCGGAACATGTGATCTCCTGGTGGTTCTGCGCCTGCGAAACCGGGGAGGCGAGCCCGCATCCTCAACGAAGCGTCGTCGACGTCCGTTGACAGTCGGCCAAGCGGCGTCAGGTTTCGCCGACCGGTCGCACCGTGACGCCGACGGTCAGCTCGTGCTCGCCGCCGCCGCGGATGATGCCGCGCAGCGGACTGACGTCGCCGAAGTCGCGTCCGACGGCGAGCGTGACGTGCGAGGTCGACGGGATCAAGTCGTTGGTCGGGTCGAGGTCCAGCCAGGTCGAGGTGCCGTCGGGCGACGGACACCAGACCGAGGCCCAGGCGTGCGAAGCGTCGGCGCCGATCAGCCGCGGCTTGCCGGGCGGCGGCCGCGTCAGCAGGTAGCCGCTGACATAGCGCGCGGCGAGGCCCAGCGCGCGCAGGCCGCCGATCATCACGTGCGCGAAGTCCTGGCACACGCCGCGCTTCGCGTGGAAGGCCGCAAGCACCGGCGTCGAGAGGTCGGTGCTGTCGGCGTCGTAGCTGAAATCGCGATGCATGCGGCGCATCAGGTCGATTGCCCCGTCTGCGATCGAACATCCGTCGGTGAACGAACTCGCCGCATAGCTGCCCAGCTCGCGATGTCGTGGAATGAACGGCGACGGATAGGAGAACTCGCTCTCGGGTTCGTAGCGCGCGCCGGCACGATACGCGAGGCAGAACGCCACTTCGCGCCACGATCGCGTGTCCTTCGCGACGAAGCGTTCGTACCGCCGTCCGACGCGCACGCGGCTGACCGCCCGCACGGCGAGTTTCGAATGCGGCACGTCGAGCGAGAAGTAGAAGCGGCTGTTGCCGAAGACGTCGATGCTCGTACGCTCGACGAAGGGCTTGGGGACGACGCCGATGCGGAAGCTCTCGACCTGCTGATGCGGCATCTCGGCCGGCCGCAGGTACGCGATGTGATGCGCCAGCGCCACCTCGGTCGCATAGCGATAGATGGTGTCGTGCATCACGTCGAGCACGGCGGTGGCCTGGTCGATCAGGACCTCGGTCATCGTCGACCCTTCACCGGGCAGTCGTGCGCCACAGATCGCCGACGATGCTGAAGTAGCGCAGCGCGATGTCGGTCGACAGGCGCTGCGCGAGTGCGGCCAGCCCGCGCGTCAGGTCGAGCGCAGCCGTGTGCCGGCCCTCGGCATCGCGTTCGACCAGTTCGGCGAGCGTGACGCCCAGCCCTTCGAGCGGGAAGCCCGCGAGCAGCGTGGACGCCGGTCCGGCACCGGTGTCGGGCAGGCGGGCGACTTCGACGCGCAGCACGGCGATCATCGTCGCCAGCGCGCGGGGATTCTCTTCGTCAAAGATCAGCAGGTCGAGGAGCGCCGCCAGTTCCTGGCGACGTTGATACAGCGAGCGATAGGTGATGGTGCTGTCGAAGAGGCCCAGCGCCAGCGCGAAGGCGCGTTCGCGTTCGCTCTGCAGCACATCGCGTTCGAGCAGCACCGTCAGCGCGTTCGACATCGCCAGCAGGCGCTCGATCTGGCGACCGATGGTCAGCAACCGCCAGCCGTCGTCGCGCGTCATGCGGTCGGTCTGCGCGCCGGTAATCGCGTAGAGCTGCGTGCTGACGTGCTCGAGCGCCTCGCGGGCCATCGATCCCGTGACCTTCTCGTCGCTCTTCAGCGCGCCCAGCCGTGCGCTGTAGTCCTCGACCGTCGACGAGACCAGGCGCCAGTGCTCGGGCGACAGGCGATCGCGGATTTGACCCGCGGCGCGGGTCAACGCGTTGAGCGCGAAGCCGACGCCATGGTGGTCCTCGCCGGCCGGCAGGCCCGCGATCAGCGCGCGCTCGAACAGGCGCGGCGCCATCCGCGGCGACGGTGCCGCGCGCGCGACGAGACCCGCCGTGACGCATAGCTCGCGCACCGCGTCGAAGAACGACTTCGGCAGGCTGTCGTCGGCGGGCAGGCGGTTCAGCACGAGGCGCGTGAGGCGCACGTCGTATTCGGCGCGCTCGGTGTAGCGGCCCATCCAGAACAGATTCTCTGCCGCGCGGCTCGAGACCGGCCGCGCGCGCGTCGTGCGCGCCGCGACCAGTTCCTCGGGTTCGAGCTTGGGCGGCAACATCGAGAATTCGTTGATCGGACCCTGCGTACGCACCCACGTGTCGAGGCTCGAACCGCCGCGCTGCATCGACACGATCTGGCGATCGCGATTGGCGATGCGGGCGAGGGCACCCGGGAACACGTGCCAGCGCTTGGCCTCGGTGCCGTCGGCCGTCACGAAGCCCGGCGCCGGCGCCTCGGCGATCGCGAACACGCGCAGCATCGCCGCGCGCGGCACGATACGACCGCCGGTCCACGTCGGCGCCTGCGACAGCGGCAGGTGGCTCTGCACGGTGTAGGCGTCGGGGTCCGCGTCGATGCGCTTCTTCCACGTCTCGAGTTGCGACGGTGTCGCGGCCGCACCGATCAGCGGCTCGAAGCCGGGACGTTCGGTGGTGCCGGGATAGGTCGGCTTGACCACGCGGTGTGCGAGGTCGGGCGTGACCTGTGTCCGCGCGGCTGCCTCGCCGCACCACCACGACGACAGCGACGGCAGCAGCAGGTCTTCCTGGTTCAGTCGTTGCGAGATGCCGGGCAGGAACCCGTTCAGCGCGGGCGACTCGAGGAAGCCGGAGCCGAGCGCGTTGGCGACCAGCACGTGTCGTCCGCGGATGGACTGGATCAGACCCGGCACGCCGATGGAGGATTCCGAACGCAGCTCGACCGGGTCGCAGAAGTCGTCGTCGAGCCGGCGCAGGATGCCGTGGACCCGTTCGAGTCCACGCATCGTCTTGAGATACACGCGTTCGTCGCGGACCGTGAGGTCCGAGCCCTCGACCAGCGGCAGGCCCAGGTAGCGGGCGAGATAGGCGTGTTCGAAGTAGGTCTCGTTGTACGGACCGGGCGTCAGCAGCACGATGCGCGGCACGCGGTTGCGTGATTCGTCGGCGCTGTCGAAGCGCAGATGCTGCAGGTTGCTCTCGCTCGCGTCGCGCGGTGCCGGCTGGTCGAACATCGTGTCGCCCTCGCGCAGCACGAGCGTCTCGAGCATGTCCAGGAGCCGGCGGTAGCTGGCGGCGAGGTGCTGGACCTGCAGGTCGCCGAAGGCCTCGGGGAAGAGACGCGCGATCGTCAGGCGGTTCTCGAGCGCATAGCCGAGTCCCGACGGCGCCTGGGTCCGCTGCGAGACGACGCTCCACCGGCCGTCCGGTCCGCGGCCGAGATCGAACGCGACGATGTGCAGGCGGACGTTGCCCGGGACGTCGACGCCGTGCATCTCGCGCAGGTACCCCGGGTGTCCGTGCACCAGCGCCGACGGGATCAAGCCCTCGGCGACCAGCTTCTGCGGTCCGTACGCGTCGCAGACGATGGCGTCGAGCAGCGCGGCGCGCTGCGCCACGCCGGCCTCGATCCCTTGCCACTCGGCGTCCTCGACCACGAACGGGAACAGGTCGAGCGACCACGGACGCGGCGGGCCCTCGTCGGCATACACCGTGTAGGTCATGCCGTTCTCGTGCACCTGGCGCGCCACGACGTCGAGCCGTCGATCGAGATCGGCGAAACCGTCGGCGCCGAGCAGCTCGAAGAAGCGTCGCCACGACTCGCGCATCCGGCCGGCGCGATCGCGCAGCTCGTCGAAGTGTCCTTCGCGCGGCGGCAATGCGAGACGGTCGCCGATCGCGGCCGCGTCCTGGAACAGTTCGGATTGGAAAAGCGATTGCGGCACGGTGTTATCTGCTCAGGTCGATGGGATCGCGGACGGGTGCGTCGCGTTGCCGCTGGGATCGATCACGCGACGACGCGCGGCGACCAGCACGAAGGGTTCATCCGGCGCGCGCCCGCCGCAGGTCCAGCGTGACGGGATACTCGGGACTCGGCGTCGTCGGCCGGATGACGAAGTGGCCCGGGGTGTGGCCGATCTTGAAGAAGCGCGCGAGCCGCCGGCTCTCGGCCTCGTACGCGTTGATCGGGAAGGTGTCGTAGTTGCGGCCGCCCGGATGCGCGACGTGATAGCGGCAGCCGCCCACCGCCTTCTCGCTGGTGGTGTCGACGATGTCGATGACCAGCGGTGCGTCGACGCCGAGCGTGGGATGAAGGGCCGACGGCGGCGACCACGCGCGATAGCGGACGCCGGCGACGAACTCGCCGTTGCGGGCGGTGGGCGTCAGCGGCAGCGCGTGCCCGTTGACCGCGATCGCGAGACGCGGGTCGGTCATGCCCTGCACGATGATCTCGAGGCGCTCCACCGACGAGTCGACATAGCGCGCGGTGGCGCCGTTGGCGGTCTGCTCGGCCAGCACGTGCCACGGTTCGAGCGCGGCGCGCAGCGTCATGTGCACGCCCGCAGCACTGAACTCACCCGCGAGCGGGAAACGGAACTCGAGATGCGGTGCGAACCACGACGCATCGAGCGGATAGCCGGCCTCGACCAGTTCGGCGATCACCGTCTCGAAGTCGGCGCGCACGAAGGTCGACAGCATGAAGCGATCGTGCAGCCCCGTGCCCCAGCGCACCAGCGGCGCGGCGTACGGCTGCTTCCAGAAGCGCGCCACCATGGCCCGCAGCAGAAGCTGCTGCGCGAGGCTCATCTGCGCGTGCGGCGGCATCTCGAACGCCCGCAGCTCGAGCAGCCCGAGGCGGCCTGTCGCACCTTCGGGCGAGTAGAGCTTGTCGATGCAGAACTCGGAGCGATGGGTGTTGCCGGTGATGTCGGACAGGATGTTGCGCAGCGCGCGGTCGACCATCCACGGCGTGGCGTAGGGCTCCGGTTCGCCGGGCACGATCACGGTCGCGCGATCGGCGATGCCGTCGGCAAGCTTCTGTTCGGCGACCTGGCGCGCCACCTCGCCAAACGCGATCTCGAGTTCGTAGAGCTGGTCGTCGCGCGCCTCGTCGACGCGCGGCGCCTGGCTGGTCGGCCCGATGAACATGCCGGAGAACAGGTACGACAGCGACGGATGGTTGTGCCAGTAGCCGATCAGGCTCGTCAGCAGCCGCGGGTTGCGCAGGAACGGGCTGTCGGCCGGGGTCGCGCCGCCCATCACGAAGTGATTGCCGCCGCCGGTCCCCATGTGCTTGCCGTCGACCATGAACTTCTCGGTCGACAGGCGCGTCTCGTGGGCCTGCTGGTACAGGTACCCGGTGTGATCGACCAGTTCCTTCCAGCTCGATGCCGGCTGGATGTTGACTTCGATGACACCCGGGTCCGGCGTGACCTGCAGCATCTTCATCCGCGCGTCGCGCGGCGGCAGGTAGCCTTCGAGCACGATCGACAGGCCGAGCGAACGCGCGCTCAGCTCGATGCCGGCGATCAGTTCTAGATAGCGCTCGATGTCGGCCACCGGCGGCATGAACACGCGCAGCCGGCCGCCGCGCAACTCGACGCACAGCGCCGTGCGCACGATCCACGACGCCGACCGGCCGACCGCGACCCGCTCCGGATCAACCGGCGGCTTGGCCTTGGTCAGGTCGGCTGCGCCGGTGATCGACGGCTTCGACTTCGCCATGCGTCCCTGCAATGCGGCCAGCGGCGGCAGCGGTCCGCGCAGTTCCGACGGGTCGTGCGGGATCAGGTACGGGTACTCCTTCGGATCGACCCAGGGCAACGTGTCGAGCGGCAGGCGATAGCCCATCGCCGACTCGCCGGGCGTGAGCTTGAGATGCGGCCCGCGCAACGGCCACGCGCTGGTGATCCAGCCGTTCTTCGCGCCGCCGACCGCGAAGGTCAGGTCCTCGGCGCGCGCGAGCGGCAGCACGAAGCCGACGGGTTCCTTCGAGACCGCGGCGGCGGGCTTGCCGTCGTCGATCGCGCTGTTGACCGGCAGCCGCTCGTGCTGCCAGGTGCCCTGGAAGTCGTCTTCGTACGCCGGCATCGCCTGGTCGGCCGGCAGGCTGAAGGCCTGTGCGATGGTGGCGATCAGGCGCGCCGCGTCGTCGACCGTCCAGCCCTTCGTCGCGCGCGCCTTCGTGCGCTCGACGTCCTCGTCGCCGAGGTCCTCGTCGAAGATCGCGGTGTCGGCGACGCACGGTTCGCCGTCGAGGCGCCACAGCGCCGACAGCGCCCAGCGCGGCAGCGGTTCGCCCGGATACCACTTGCCCTGGCCGAAATGCATGAAGCCGTTGGCTCCGTAGCGCGAGATCAGTTTGGGCAGCAGGCGCAACGCGTAGTCGCGCTTGGTCGGTCCGAGCGCGTCGGTGTTCCATTCGCCGGCATCGCGGTCGGCGATGGCGACGAAGGTGGGCTCACCGCCTTGCGTGAGGCGTACGTCCATCGCGTTCAGCTTCGCGTCGACCTGGTCGCCGAGCGCATCGATCGCGCTCCATTGCGACGGCGTGTACGGCAGCGTCACGCGCGGCGACTCGAAGGTCCGCGTGACCTTCATCGTGTGGCGGAACTCGACCTCGCTGAAGCCGACCAGCCCCGAGACCGGCGCGGCGCTGCCGGGCTCCGGCGTGGCGGCGAGCGGGATGTGGCCTTCGCCGGCGAGCAGACCCGACGTGGGGTCGAGGCCGATCCAGCCGGCGCCCGGCAGATAAACCTCGCACCACGCGTGCAGGTCGGTGAAGTCGCTCTCGGCACCCGATGGCCCGTCGAGCGACTTCACGTCGGGTCGCAACTGGATCAGATAGCCCGACACGAAGCGCGCGGCAAGCCCCATGTGGCGCAGCGCCTGCACCAGCAGCCAGCCGGTGTCGCGGCACGACCCCGCGGCCGTGACCAGCGTCTCCTCCGGCGTTTGCACGCCGGGTTCCATGCGGATCAGGTAGCGGATGTCCTGCTGCAGCCGCTGGTTGATGCGCACGAGGAAGTCGATCGTGCGTTCCTTGATGCCCTTGCGCGACGCGACGCTGGCGACGAATTCGGCGAACAGCGGCGTGTTGTCGAGCTTGACCAGATACGGCGCGAGTTCGCGCGCGAGCGTCTCGTCGTACTTGAACGGGAAGTTCTCCGCCCAGTCCTCGAGGAAGAAGTCGAACGGGTTGTAGACCGCCATCTCGGCGACCAGGTCGACCGTGACGCGGAAGTGGTCGGTGAGGTCGGGGAAGACGAGCCGGGCCTGATAGTTCGCGAACGGATCCTGCTGCCAGTTGATGAAGTGCTGGGTGGGCGAGATCGACAGCGAATACGACAGGATCGGCGTGCGGCAATGCGGCGCCGGCCGCAGCCGGATGACCTGGGGGCCGAGCGCGATCAGGCGGTCGTACCGGTAGTCGGTGATGTGCGTCAGCGCAACGTGGATAGCCAACGCGAACTCCTGTTGATTGAGTAACGGTCGCGTTCGTGGGACACGCGAACCGCGGTGCCCGGACTCATCGTCCGGCTGTGCATGATGCGCCCCGCGGGTGACGACACCGGACCCGACCGCAAGCCTGCAATGCCCGATCGCACGCCGGACGATCGACGACGGCGGCGATCAGGGATTCCACACGAGGAAATTCCGGATGATGCGGCCGCCGAGGTCGTTGACGCGTTCGAGGAAATTGGTGAGCCACGCGTGTAGCCCGGTCTGGAGGATGTCGTCGATGCGACCGAATTCGAGTTCGGCCCGCAGCATGCCGGCGCGCCGTTCGGTATCGCGCGAGTGATCGTTGCTGACGTTGTCGAGATTGAGTACGACCTCGTTGATGCAGGCCGACAGCGAGCGCGGCATGTCGCCGCGCAGGATCATCAGCTCGGCGACGCGCGCCGGCGTGATCAGGTCGCTGTAGACCTTTCGATAGATCTCGAAGGCCGAGACCGAGCGCAGCACCGCGGCCCAGTAATAGAAGTCGCTCTGTGAGCCGGCCTGCGCGTTGGCGAGCGCCACGTTGCGCTCGACCGCGGTGGGCTCGACGAGCTGCCCGAGTTCGGCCATGCCGTGGTACTTGACGTCGAGCAGCCGCGCCGTGTTGTCGGCGCGTTCGAGGAAGGTGCCCATGCGCGCGAAGTGGAAGGCCTCGTCCTTCAGCATCGTGCCGATCATCACGCCGCGCGACAGGTGCGAGCGGAACTTGACCCATTCGAAGAACTCGCTCGGATCGCGCTCCAGCATCCTGCCGGTCAGCAGGTTGTTGAGCTCGAGCCACGTCGCGTTGGAGGTCTCCCAGAGCTCGGTCGTCAGCGAACCGCGCACCGCCCGCGCGTTCTCGCGCGCACGCCGGATGCACGAGTAGATCGACGAGCTGTTCGACGGGTCGCGCGCCATGAAGTCGATGACCGACCGCGCCGTGATCTTGTCGTGCGCCTTGTCGTAGCTGGCCTGCAGCTCCGAGATGCCGAGCAGCGCGCGCCAGCCTTCCTCGGCGTTCTTGTCGGACTGCGGCAGCAGCGACGTCTGGTGATTGACGTCGAGCATGCGGGCGGTATTCTCGGCCCGCTCGACATAGCGGGCCATCCAGAACAGGTGATCGGCGGTGCGGGAGAGCATTTACCGTCGTTCCCGCGAACGCGGGAACCCAGTGACTTGGTTTGATGGGGAAGGGCAACGGCGCTGGGTTCCCGCCTTCGCGGGAACGACATAGCAGGGGGGATCCAGGTGTCCGCCCATCAATCCTCCAGCACCCAGGTGTCCTTCGTGCCGCCGCCCTGCGACGAGTTCACGACCAGCGAGCCGGCGCGCAGCGCGACCCGCGTGAGGCCGCCCGGGACCATCGTCACGTTGTGGCCCGACAGCACGAACGGCCGCAGGTCGATGTGGCGCGGCGCGATGCCGGCGTCGACATAGGTCGGGCAGGCCGACAACGCCAGCGTCGGCTGCGCGATGTACTTGTCGGGGTCGGCGACGATGGCGCCGCGGAAGGCCTCGATCTCCTGGTGCGTCGAGGCCGGCCCGACGAGCATGCCGTAACCGCCGGCGCCGTGGATCTCCTTGACGACGAGCTCGGGCAGATGCGCGAGCGTGTAGGCCAGGTCTTGCTTCTTGCAGCATTGATAGGTCGGCACGTTCGACAGGATCGCGTCCTCGCCGAGATAGAAACGGATCATGTCCGGCACGTACGGATAGATCGACTTGTCGTCGGCGATGCCGGTGCCGATGGCGTTGGCGAGCGTCACATTGCCGGCCTGGTAGGCCCGCAGCAGCCCCTTGGTGCCGAGCGTCGAGTCGGCGCGGAACGCGTCCGGGTCGAGGAAGTCGTCGTCGATGCGGCGATAGATCACGTCGACGCGTTGCGGACCCTGCGTCGTGCGCATGAAGACCTGCTCTTCGTCGACGAACAGGTCGGGCCCCTCGACGAGCTCGACGCCCATCTGCTGCGCGAGGAACGCGTGCTCGAAGTAGGCCGAGTTGTACATGCCGGGCGTCATTACGACCACGGTCGGATTGGTCACGCCCTTGGGGGCCACCGCGCGCAGGCTGTCGAGCAGCAGGTCGGGGTAGTGCGCGACCGGTGCGACGCGATTGCGCGCGAACAGATCGGGGAAGAGCCGCATCATCATCTTGCGGTTCTCGAGCATGTACGAGACGCCCGACGGCACGCGAAGGTTGTCCTCCAGCACGAAGAACTCGCCTTCGCCCGCCGCGTTGCCGACGACCACCACGTCGATGCCGGCGATGTGGGCGTAGATGCCGTTGGGCACGTCGACGCCTTTCATCTCGGGCCGGAACTGCGAGTTGTTCAGGATGCGCTCCGGCGGCACGATGCCCGCCTTCATGATCTCCTGGCCGTGATAGACGTCGTGGATGAAGCGGTTCAGCGCGGTGACGCGCTGGCGGAGGCCGGCCTGCAGCGTGCGCCAGTCCGACGCCGGGATGATGCGGGGAATGATGTCGAAGGGGATCGTGCGTTCGGTGCCGCCACCGCCTTCGTCGAGGTCACCGTAGACCGCGAACGTGATACCGACGCGGCGGAAGATCAGCTCGCTCTCGGTCCGCTTGTCGGCGATCGCGTCCTTGCCCTGGCCGTCGAGCCAGGTCTTGAAGTTCGCGTAATGCGGGCGCACGACAGCCTGCGCGTCGGTCATCTCGTCGAAGAAGTCGGCGGGCATGTTCAGTCGAAAAGGATGGGACGCGATCCCGACGCGACGTCGGGGGCGGGCGAGGGCGCTGGAGGGGACGGACGGTCAGCGACGATCGTCTGGATCCGGTCAGACATGCAGCGCGCGATCCGACGGCTCGAGGCCGTCCGCTGCGTCTGCGGTCGCGTCCACCAGCGCGGCATCGGCGCCGCCGCGGCCGCTCGCGGGCCGGGCGGCGGAGGGGCCCTGATCGGGACGGCGGCTGTCCGCACCCTGCGGCGGCACGCTGTACCCGATGGCGACGGGACAAGGCTTGCGGGGTGCGGGGGGCGGCGTGTCGACGCCGGGCGGTCGCGCCTCGAGCGTGAGGACGCAGTGGTCGGCGACCTTGGCCCGGCTCTCGACGACGCCGAGCAGCAACGCCGTCGCGGCGGCGACCTTCAGAAGCTGGTTCATCGTGTTCTCGTCCTCGTCACGGCGTGAGCGATGCATCGGTCCGGCACAGTCGCGCTCGACGCGTTGAATGGTTCAAACGAGTTTAGCAAGAAGCAAGCCATTCGCCGAAACCCGGCCGGCCGTCGACGTCATGCGATGCGCTCGACGATGGCGGGAAGCGCCGGCTCCGCTTTCGTAGCGATGCCTTCGGTCACGACATAACACGCAGCGACCCGCGCAGCCGCGTGTTCGGCGTCCGCCGCGCTGCGCGCGTCGACGATGCCGATGGGTTCGCCGGCGCGCACGACATGGCCGAGCGGCACCAGGTC
>JBBRRW010000105.1:0-11146 GCA_038245975.1 Burkholderiales bacterium | reverse complement strand
GAACGCGGCCGCTGGTTGATCCAGATGTGGTTGTGCTTGTCGACGGCGAGCCCGCCGACCTGGCCGATGATCCAGTTGTTCGGCAACGCCTTCGGCCAGCTCGGATCGACCACGTACTTCGGCGCCCCCGCCGCGGCCGCGCGTGCCGCCAGTTCCGTGTTGAGGTCGGCGTTGACCACGCCTTGTGCCCCGACGGCGGCCATCGCGATGGCCGGACAGCGTCGCGATCGCCGTTCCGCGTGCGCGTGCAGCGCGCCCGCCCTTCAGGTTCCATCCTGTCTTCATCTTCGTCTCCTAGGTGGCGTCCGGGCCTTGCGCCGGCGACCCGGCCGTGCCTGTCACGACGGTTCGTCGCGTGCCGGCTTGTTCGATCCAGGTTGCGAGACAGCGGATTCCGCACGAGCCGTTGCGTTCGATGCGCCGGAACGCTGCACGACGCGCCGACGACGTCGCCCCTGGACATGCGGTTCGCGGTGCCGACGTGCGCCGGGCGGTCCATCGCTGCATGAAAGTCTCCTGCTCCCGAGCCGCCGTCGCGGGCGCGGCGGGACGCTCGATTCATCGGTAGCCCTGCGCGCGCCGCAAGTCGAATTTCGTATTGAGCGGCGCCTGTCGATTGAGCGCCGTGAATCCGCTCAGCGCGCGGGGGTCAGCAGCGTGGATACCGCTCTCGCGACGACGCGGGTTGCCAGCCGCAAGTCTTCGAGAAGCAGGTTCTCGTCGGCCCTCTTCGCATTCGCTTCGAGGATCGAGCGCGGACCCGCGCCGTACAGGACGGTCGGGACGCCCGCCTCGCCGTAGAGGCGCGCATCGGTGTACAGCGGCGTCGCCGTGACCTGGACGGGCGTGCCCATCACCTGCGTCGATGCGGACTGCAGGGCGTCGACCAGCCGTTCGTGGCCGGGCAAGGGCTTGAGCGCGCGGGCCAGCAACAGCTGGCGCACGTCGACCGAAAGGCCCGCCTGCTTCGGCAACGCGTCGGCGATCACCCTGCGCAGCGCGGCTTCGACCTCGGTCGGATCCTCTTCGGGGATCATCCGGCGATCGAGCTTGAAGGTCACGCGGTCGGGCACGACGTTGGTATTGATGCCGCCCTCGATCAGCCCGATGTTCAGCGTCGGCGAGACGATCCCTTCGACCGTCGACCGTTGCCGCGTCAGCGTGGCCGCATCGGCATACAGCGCGTTCATCACGATCGTGGCGGCCCTGATCGCATCGACGCCGGTCGCGGGCATCGCGGCATGCGCCGACCGGCCATGCACCGTGACCGCGAGCTGCAGACAGCCGTTGTGCGCGGTGACGACCGCATACGAGAACCCCGGGCCGAGCGCGAGGTCGGGCCGGCTGATGCCTTCGGCGAGCAGCCACGCCGGACCGAGCAGGCCGCCGAACTCCTCGTCGTACGTCAGATGCAGCTCGACGCTTCCCTGCAGATCGAGATCGCTGGCCGTCAGCGCGCGAAGGGCGAACGCGTAGGTGGCGAAGTCGCCCTTCGACACGGCGACGCCGCGCCCGTACATGCGGCCGTCCGCCACGTCGCCGCCGTAGGGCTCGTGCGTCCAGCCTTCGCCGGGCGGCACGACGTCGCCATGCACGTTGAGCGCGATGACCGGCCCGTGGCCCCGGCCGAAGCGTTGCCGCACGACCAGGTTGACGACCGACACAAGCCCGGCCTTCACGACGGCATCGACGGGCGGCGCGTGACGTTCGA
Source organism: Burkholderiales bacterium (assembly GCA_038245975.1). GTDB lineage: Bacteria > Pseudomonadota > Gammaproteobacteria > Burkholderiales > Burkholderiaceae_D > CAHJXF01. Next base: position 9,435 of record JBBRRW010000105.1, on the reverse strand, counting down.
CGACGAAGCCCATCGCCTCGAGCAGTTGCGCCGCCCGCTCCGCGGCCGGCCTGTTGTCGCCGGGCGGCGTGTCCGACGGCACCCGCACGATCTCGCGCAGGAACGCGACCTCTTCGTCGAAGTGGGCATCGATCCAGCGATCGAGCGCGGCGCCAGCGGTGGTCAGCGGGGAAGCGTCATGGGAAGCGGTCATCGACGCAGCATGCCCGGCTCGTGCGCGACGCACAAACGCCGCGCCTGCAGCGGCAGGCGGATCAGCGCGCCGACGAGCCGACGAAGTTCGCGAGCTCCGGCGTGCCCGGGTTGGCCATCAGCGTCGCCGGATGCCCGACCTCGTGGACGCGGCCGTGATGCATGAAGACGAGTTTGTCGCCGACCTCGCGCGCGAAGCGCATCTCGTGCGTGACCATCACCAGCGTCATGCCTTCGGCGGCGAGCTTCTTGACGACGGCGAGCACCTCGTTGACGAGCTCGGGGTCGAGCGCCGACGTGATCTCGTCGCACAGCAGCACGCGCGGCTTCATCGCCAGCGCGCGGGCGATCGCGACGCGCTGCTGCTGGCCGCCCGACAGCTGGTCGGGGAACGCGTCGAACTTCTCGGCGAGCCCGACCTTGTCGAGCATCTCGCGGGCGATGGCCTCGCACTCCGCCGGCGAGGTCTTCTTGACGACGCCGGGCGCGAGCATCACGTTCCTGCCCGCCGTCAGGTGCGGGAACAGGTTGAACTGCTGGAACACCATGCCGACCTGCTGGCGCAACTCGCGCAGTTGCGCCGGGGTCAAATGCACGTGGTTGCCTTCGATCTGGATCGATCCGTCGTCGAAGGTCTCGAGCCCGTTGATGGTCCGCAGCAGCGTGCTCTTGCCCGACCCGCTGCGACCGATGATGGCGACCACCTCGCCCTCGTCGATGTCGAGGTCCACGCCCTTCAGCACGTGGTTCGCGCCGAAGTGCTTGTGCAATCCGCTAATGCGTACCAGCGACATCGAATTTCCTTTCGAGCATCCGCGCGTATGCGGACAGCGGATAGCACAGCAGGAAGTAGCCGGCCGCGACAAACGCGAACACCTGGAACGGCAGGAAGGTGGCGTTGGCGAGGACGACGCCGGTCTTGGTGAGCTCGGTGAAGCCGATGATCGACGTCACCGACGTGGCCTTGACGACCTGCACCGCGAAGCCGACCGTCGGCGGGATCGAGATGCGGAAAGCCTGCGGCAGCACGACGTGGCGCATCTGCTCGAACCACGTCATCGCCAGCGACGCCGATGCTTCCCACTGGCCCTTCGGAATCGACTCGACACAGCCGCGCCAGATCTCGGCGAGGAACGCGCTCGTGAAGCACGTCAGCCCGACCGCGGCCGCGAGCCAGGCCGGCACGTCGATCCCGAGGCTGGGGAAGCCGAAGAAGATGATGAAGAGCTGCATCAGCAGCGGCGTGCCCTGGAACACGGAGATCCAGGCCTTCGCGAGGTTGCGGAGCCACGGCTTCGCCGAGATCCGCGCGAACAGCACGATCAGCCCGGTGATGCCGCCGAGCACGAACGCGACCAGCGCGAGGATGACCGTCCATTGCAGCGCGAAGGTGAGGTTGCGCGCGATGTCCCACAGCGAGAACTCGTCGGCCATGTCGGTCTCAGTGGCGCGGACGAACGAACTCGGACGGCCGAGTGCGGCGTGCCTTCACCGGGGCCGCCCGACGATGAAGCGCTGCCCGTAGCGGGCCAGTACCTGCCGCAGCGCGATGGCGAGCAGCAGATAGAGCGCGGCGACCGTGAAGTAGGTCTCCAGCGAGCGGAAGTTGCGCGACGAGATGAAGCCCGCGGCGAAGGTCAGCTCCTCGGCGCCGATCTGCGAGCACACCGAAGAGCCCAGCATGACGATGACGACCTGGCTCGCGAGCGACGGCCAGACCTTCTGGAGCGCCGGCCTCAGCACCACATGCCGGTAGATCTGCGCGCGCGTCATCGCGAGCGCCTGCGCGGCCTCGATCTGGCCGCGCGGCGTGGCCTGCACGCCGGACCGGATGATCTCGGTGCAGTACGCGCCGAGGTTGATGACCATGGTCAGCGAAGCGGCCTGCCAGTCGTCGAGCTTGACGCCGAGCGCCGGCAGCCCGAAGAAGATGAAGAAGAGCTGAACCAGGAAAGGCGTGTTGCGGATCGTCTCGACGTAGACCGCGAAGAAATAATTGAACGGCTTGATCTTCCACGCGCGACAGACCGATCCGACGATGCCGATGCCGATACCGAAGACCGCACCCAGCGCCGTGAGCGCGAGCGTGAAGACGATGCCCCGTCCGATCAGCGGCAGGTAATCGAGGATCGCGGCGAAATCGAAGTGGTAGTTCATCGACGCGGCATCCTGACCCGCATCTCGATGTCACCCCGGCGAAGGCCGGGGCGCAATGGCTGGTTCATCAACGTTTCCAAATTAGGTCCCGGCCCCGGCTTAACCCCTTTGCTGGGGCGAGCTCTTCGCCGGGATGACAGATCTAGAACCCCGCCGGCAGCGGCGCCAGCAACCACTTTTTCGAAAGGTCGTTCAGTGCGCCGTTCTTCTTCGATTTGTCGAGGATGCGATTGACCTCGGCCATCAGCGCCGGCTCGCTCTTGTTGAGCCCGACGTAGCACGGCGAATCCTTGATCACGAAACGCGAGTCGAGGCGGCGCAGGCGGGTCCGCTCGTTGAGCACCGCGGCCGTCGTGTTCCCCGTGGCGACCAGGGCCACCTGGCCGGTCAGGTAGGCCTGCAGCGTCGAGTTGTTGTCCTCGAAGCGCTTGATCGTCGCGGTCGGCGGCGCCACCTTGGTCAGTTCGAGGTCTTCGATGGCGCCGCGGGTGACGCCGATCACCTTGCCGGCCAGATCGGACGGCTTGTCGACCTTGAGGTCGGCAGGACCGAACACCGCGCTGAAGAACGGCGCGTACGCGCTCGAGAAGTCGATGACCTTCTCGCGGTCGGGGTTCTTGCCGAGCGTGGAGATCACCAGGTCGACCTTGCCGGTGGTCAGGAACGGGATGCGGTTGGTACTGGTGACCGGCACCAGCTCGAGCTTGACGCCCATCTCCTTGGCCAGCAGCGCCGCGGTGTCGATGTCGTAGCCGCGCGGCTTGAGGTCGGGACCCACGGTACCGAACGGCGGGAAGTCCTGCGGCACCGCCACGCGCAGCACGCCGTTCTTCTTGATCGTGTCGAGGCCGTCGGCCCGGGCGGTGGCGGTGCCGAACGCGAGCACAGCGCAGGCGAGCACCCACGTGACGAAAACGGGCAGGCGGACATTCATGTGCATTCCAGGGACGGGGCGACGAACCAGGGTTGACGCACAAGCTGTGCCAGGAATCGACCACGTCGTGTCGCGTGTCCGTGGAATGAAGCGACTCTCGCCGCCACTGGGACGCAGCACGCCGCACGGGAGCGTAGCGATGCGCGGGCCGTCGGCGACGCGTGCATCGGTCAAGGAAATCGGCGGCGCTGACGGCTACCCGGGTCGCGCCGCCGGGGCGACCGATGGAACCGGGAAGAGCTGCACCGCACCGACGAGAGCACCGAATCCGTCGCGCCGCACCCGATTGTTCGGGCCGCACCAAAGCCGGTTCCATGCCGGGCGTTTCGCCAGCCATCGACTTTTCAGTCGATGGGCTCCACTTTGCCGGCAAGGACTCGCGTGATCGCATCCATCGAAAAGCCGCGCGTCTGGAGATAGCGACCCTGCCGTCCGCGCTCGTCCGCGCTCGTTGGTAGTGCATCGAAGCGGCGCGACCAGGCCGCGTAGGCGCGCTGCGCCTCGGTCCCCACGACGAGCGCCATCGCGATGTCGGCTTCGACGCCGCACACGCCGCGGTCGCGCAGGTCGCGCGCGAGACGGAGGTCGCCGTAGCGTGGCGAACGCTGTCGCACAAGAGCCGCTGCGAACCGGGTGTCGGACAACAACTTCTGCCGTTCCAGCGTATCGAGGACCCGTTCGATGTCGTCGACAGCGTCGTCGGGCCCGAGATAGCGCTGCAGCTTGCGACGCAGCTCGACGCGGCTGTGTTCGCGGCGGGCGAGCAATCCCACGGCGCGGGACATCAGGCTGCGCGCGGGACCGCGGGAGGGCGCCGTCATCGCGGCAGGGCCGACCGCGACGGATCAGCCGCGTCTGCCAGGCACGCGCAGCGATCGCACCTGGTCGGTACAGATTCGGGGCGGCGACGAAGGCCGGCCGCCCCGTTCATCACCGAACCGATCAGGCCGCGGCTTCCGCCACGGCACCGCGCACCGCGACCCCCTTCGCCTCGCGGATCTTGTTCTCGATCTCGAGCGCGACATCGGGGTTGGTGCGCAGGTACTCGCGCGCGTTGTCCTTGCCCTGGCCGATGCGCTCGCCGCCGTAGCTGTACCAGCTTCCCGACTTGTCGACGATGTTCAGCTCGGCGCCCAGGTCGACGACCTCGCCTTCGCGGGAGATGCCTTCGCCGTACAGGATGTCGAACTGCGCGACCTTGAACGGCGGCGCGACCTTGTTCTTGACGACCTTGACCTTGGTCTCGGAGCCGATCACTTCCTCGCCCTTCTTGATCGAGCCGGTGCGACGGATATCGAGACGGACCGACGCGTAGAACTTGAGCGCGTTGCCACCGGTGGTGGTCTCGGGGTTGCCGAACATCACGCCGATCTTCATGCGGATCTGGTTGATGAAGATGACCAGCGTATTGGTGCGCTTGATGCTACCGGTCAGCTTGCGCAGCGCCTGGCTCATCAGGCGTGCCTGAAGGCCGGGCAACGAGTCGCCCATCTCGCCTTCGATCTCGGCCTTGGGGGTCAGCGCGGCCACCGAGTCGATCACGATCAGGTCCACCGAACCGGAGCGCACCAGCGCATCGCAGATCTCGAGCGCCTGCTCGCCGGTATCCGGCTGCGAGATCAGCAGGTCGGTCAGTTCGACGCCGAGCTTCTGTGCGTATTGCGGATCGAGCGCGTGTTCGGCGTCGATGAAGGCCGCCGTGCCGCCCAGCTTCTGCATCTCGGCGATGACCTGCAACGTCAGCGTGGTCTTGCCCGACGACTCCGGCCCGTAGATCTCGACGACCCGTCCCCGCGGCAGGCCGCCGATGCCCAGCGCGATGTCGAGGCCGAGCGAACCGGTCGAGACGACTTCGATGTCGTCGATGACCTCGCCGGCACCGAGCCGCATGATCGAGCCCTTGCCGAACTGCTTCTCGATCTGGGACAACGCGGCGGCGAGCGCCTTGCTCTTGTCGCTGCCCGCGGCGGTCTTGTCGGCAGCCTGGCCTTTGGCCGTTCTTTCTTCCATGGAATCCTCGTGAATTTGGCGCTTGATGGGGCGCCGCGCCGGCGCCATTGTGCGGTCGGCCGGGCGGCCTGCGTGCCGACCGGCCGGTGATCTGAAGGTGGATGACACGCCCGGCGACTGCTTCGGCCGTCGCCCGGCGGACTGTGCCGGCGGCCCGCCCCGTGCGCCCATGAATATACTCTAACGACCCTTCGAATCCGCCGCTTCGACGATACGGATGAGAGGTCCGCGAGAACCCCGCTTCCTGTCGCCCGGCACCGCCGCCATCGATGAAAGACGGCCCCGATGGGCGCCGCCGCGTCTCCATCGCGGGCGCTCGCGACGCGGCGCGAATGGCTGATAAACAACTGTCGTTTAAGGGTTTCCCCGCGGTAAACCGCGATGAAACGCCCTCATTGGTCGGGTCGGCCGACTACCATTCACAAAGGATAGTTTTTCGTCACGCTGCAAGATAAGCTTGCCTGCGATCGACTAGGCAGACCTGGACCACAGGCATTCAATTTGGAGGAGTCATGGCGGCAACTATCGCGGCGCATCCCGTAGCAGCGCCGATGACGGGTGAAGAGCGCAAGGTCATCTTCGCATCGTCGTTGGGAACCGTATTCGAGTGGTACGACTTCTACCTGTACGGTTCGCTCGCAGCCATCATCGGCAAGCAGTTCTTCTCCGGCCTCAACGAGACCTCGCAGTTCCTGTTCGCGCTGCTCGCGTTCTCCGCCGGCTTCGCGGTCCGCCCGTTCGGTGCCATCGTCTTCGGCCGCCTCGGCGACCTGGTCGGTCGCAAGTACACCTTCCTGATCACCATCCTGCTGATGGGCTTGTCGACCTTCATCGTCGGGGTCCTCCCGTCGTACACGTCGATCGGCATCGCGGCGCCGATCATCCTGATCGCGCTGCGTCTCGTGCAGGGTCTGGCGCTCGGCGGCGAATACGGCGGCGCGGCGACCTACGTGGCCGAACACGCCCCGCACGGCAAGCGCGGTGCCTACACGAGCTGGATCCAGACCACGGCCACACTCGGTCTGTTCCTGTCGCTCATCGTGATCCTGGTGACGCGCAATTCCCTCGGCGAGGCGGTCTTCGCGGACTGGGGCTGGCGCATCCCGTTCGCCGTGTCGATCCTGCTGCTCGCGGTGTCGGTGTGGATCCGCCTGTCGCTGAACGAATCGCCGGCGTTCCGGAAGATGAAGTCGGAAGGCAAGCTGTCGAAGGCGCCGCTGACCGAAGCCTTCGGTACCTGGAGCAACCTGAAGATCGTCATCCTGTCGCTCGTTGGCCTCACCGCCGGCCAGGCAGTCGTTTGGTATACGGGTCAGTTCTATGCGCTGTTCTTCCTGACGCAGACGCTGAAGGTCGACAACTCGACGGCCAACATCCTGCTCGCGCTGGCGCTGCTGGCCGCCACGCCGTTCTTCGTGGTCTTCGGCACGTTGTCCGACAAGATCGGCCGCAAGCCGATCATCATGGCCGGCTGCCTGCTCGCGGCGCTGACCTACTTCCCGATCTTCCAGCAGATCACGCACTACGCGAACCCGGCCCTGGAACTGGCGCAGCAGAAGTCGCCGGTCGTCGTCGTAGCCGATCCGAGCAGCTGCCACTTCCAGTTCGAGGCGTTCGCGAAGCCGGGCAAGCCGGCCTTTTCGGACTCGTGCGACCTCGCGACGTCGGTGCTGGCCAAGGCCTCGGTGTCGTACACGATCCAGCCCGCACCGGCCGGCTCGGTGGCGCAGGTCAAGATCGGCGACAAGACGCTCCCCAGCTTCGAAGGCGCCCCGCTCGAGCCGGCGGTCTTCAAGACCACGGTCGCCGACTTCAACAAGTCGATGGCCGCGGAGATCAAGGCAGCCGGCTATCCCGCCAAGGCCGACGACGCGCAGATCAACAAGCCGATGGTCTGGCTGCTGCTGTTCGTGCTCGTGATCTACGTGACGATGGTCTACGGTCCGATCGCGGCAATGCTGGTCGAACTGTTCCCGACCCGCATCCGCTATACGTCGATGTCGCTGCCGTATCACATCGGCAACGGCTGGTTCGGCGGCTTCCTGCCTCCGATCGCGTTCGCACTGGTGGCCTACAAGGGCAACATCTACTCGGGACTGTGGTATCCGATCGTGATCGCCGTGATGACGCTCGTGATCGGCTCACTGTTCCTGAAGGACACGAAGGATGTCGACATCTACGCGGAATGATCGCGTCGGTGGTCCGATCGAAAAAGCCCCGCATTCGCGGGGCTTTTTTTGACGGCCGGCGGGTCGGCGACGCCGCTGTTCAGGCCGCCAGCTTCCCCGACGCCTTGGCGACGTGCGTGGCGATGGCATCCATCAACGGCGGCGACAGGCAGTCGTACGGCTCGAGCCCGAGCTCCTTGAGAGTCGCCCGCACGTCGCCCATCTTCGCCGGATCGAAGCCCTGCTCGATGATCGACGAGACGAATGCCGCGAAGGTCGGCTCGGACCATCCCGCTTCGCTCGACAACTCGGTGTGGATGAAGTCGAGCCCATAGAACGGATGGTCCTTGTTCTCGATGCGGCCGAACATGTGGGTGCCGCATGCGGTGCACGCGTGCCGCTGGATGGTCGCCTGCGGATCGACGATCGCCAGCTTGTCGCCGTTCTCGGTGACCGCGACCGCGTCGCGCGACACGACCGCGACCACCGAGAACAACGCGCCGTCCGGCTTCCAGCATTTCGAACATCCGCATGCGTGGTTGTGCGCCGACTGCGCCTTGACGGTGACCTTGACCGGCTTGTCCGTACATTTGCAGACCAGCGTGCCGCCGGCAAAACCGGCGATGCCGGGCTTGAAGCCATGGTCGACGGATGGGTGAATCGGGACTGTGCTCATGGATACCTCCTCTGGTTAAAGGACTGGAACGCCTTCTCTCCTCGTTGCACTGCTGGATCGAAACGACCAACGTCTGCTGCCCGCTGATCGCGTCGCCTGTTCATCTCGTCAGCGGATCGCCACGCCCCACGGCAGCTTGCCGGTCGGGATGTCGGCGATGCGCCGTAGCGCCACCGTGTCGATGACGGTCACGCCGCCCGCTCGTCCGCACGCGACGTACAGCTTGCTTCCGTCCGGTGTCAGTGCCATGTTCCAGGGCCGCTCGCCGACCGGCACCGTCGCCACGATGGTCAGCGACGCGGCATCCACCACGGCCACGGTCGCGTCGCCACCGTTGGATACGTAGAGGCGCCTGCCGTCCGGCGACACCGTGACGCCGTTGCTGCGCCGGCCCGTCGCCAGCTTGCCGACGATGACCGCACGCGCCGTGTCGATCGCGTACAGCTCGCCCGCGTTCTCGGCGGCCACGTAGGCGGTCCGGCTGTCGGGCGAGAAGCCGATGCCGCGCGGTCGCGCGCTGACCGCACCGACGGCGACCTGCGCGACCTCGCTGCGCTTCTCGAAGTCGACGATGTCGACGGCGCCGCCCTCCTCGGCGCTGACGACGACCAGTTTGCCGTCCGGCGAGAAGACGGCGTGCTCGGGATTCTTGCCGCGGACCTGGACGACGAAGGCCTTCTCGCCGGTCCGTACATCGACAAACGCGACGTCGTTGCTTTCCTCGACGGCCGCGGAGATCCAGCGACCATCGGGCGACAGCCCGACGCCTTCGGGCGACTCGCCGAGCGGGATCCGTCCGGTGACCTGGCGCGTCGCGGCATCGATCACGATCAGCTGGTTGTTGGGCTGGTCGCTGACGTAGACACGAAGGCCGTCGAGGCCCACCACGATGCCGCGCGGCTTGCCGCCAGTCCTGACCTCCCCCACGACCTGGTCGGTGGCGGTGTCGATGACGCTGACCGTGCCCGACCCCTCGTTCGGGACGTAGGCGAACGTCGCCGCCACCGCCCATGCGGGCGCAAGCACGACGATCGAGAGGATGCGGGGCAACAGTGGCAACGGGGTTCTCCTGGAGTCGGGGTCAGACGCGTCGGCGGCGTGGATCAGGGATCGGACTGGCGGCGCAGCGTCAGTCGTGCGAACGGTTCATCGCGATCGACCCACGCATGCTTGAGCGTCGCCAGCACATGGACGACGACGAGGGCCGTGAGCACGTAGGCGGCCACGTCGTGCAACTGGTTGAAGAACGCGTACAGGTCCGGACGGTCGGGTCCCCACGGCGGCAACACCATCGTCGT
>JBBRRW010000104.1:0-11155 GCA_038245975.1 Burkholderiales bacterium | reverse complement strand
TGGTGGGCTTCCTCGGTGACGACCTCGCGAGCGACCTCGATTTTCTCGGGCTGGAATACGTCGCCGCGTCGCTCGGGCGCCTGAGCCTGTATCTCAACCCGACGCTCGTCCTGGCGATCGGCATGGTCTTCTTCGGACGTCGCGCCAGCGGCAGACAGGTCGTCGCGCGCCTGCTCGGCTATGGCGGCGTGGCAGGACCACACCGACCCGGCTGGTCGCCCCGAACCCGTCTTACCCACCGCCCCGAAATCCGCCCATTGAAGAGGAGTTGGAAATGACCGAGAAGTCGACGACCAAGACGCAGACCGCGCACGCCATCCGCATCCATGCGACCGGTGGCCCCGAAGTCATGAAGTTCGAGGAGGTGACCGTGCAGCCGCCCGCCGCCGGCGAGGTGACGATCCGGCAGAAGGCCATCGGGCTCAACTTCATCGACATCTATTTCCGCACCGGTCTCTATCCGAACCCCATGCCGTCGGGCCTGGGCTTCGAAGGCGCCGGCATCGTCGAGGCGGTCGGCGACGGCGTCCGGCATGTCGCGGTCGGCGACCGGGTCGCGTACGGACAGGGCCCGCTCGGCGCGTACGCGACGCTGCGCACGATGCCCGCGCTGCAGGTCGTGAAGCTGCCCGCGAAGATCTCGTTCGAGGAAGGCGCCGCGATGATGCTGAAAGGGCTCACGGTGCAGTACCTGTTCCGTCAGACCTATCGCCTGCAGGGCAACGAGACGATCCTGTTCCATGCCGCAGCCGGCGGCGTCGGCCTCATCGCGTGCCAGTGGGCGAGGGCGCTCGGCATTCGGCTGATCGGCACCGTGAGCTCACCCGAGAAGGCGGCACTCGCGAAGGCGCACGGTGCGTGGGAGACCATCGACTACAGCCATGAAAACATCGCGGAACGCGTCAAGGCGCTGACCGATGGCAAGAAGGTCCCGGTGGTCTACGACGGCGTCGGCAAGGACACGTGGGAAGCATCGCTCGACAGCCTGCAGCCTCGCGGCCTGATGGTCAGCTACGGCAATTCGTCGGGGGCGGTCAGCGGCGTCAACCTCGGCATCCTCGCCAGCAAGGGTTCGCTGTACGTGACGCGGCCCACGCTCGGCACGCACGTGGCCACGCGCGAGAAGCTCGAGGCCGCGACCAAGGAACTGTTCGCGATGGTCACGTCCGGCAAGATCAGGTTCAACGTCGAGCGCACCTACGCGCTGGCCGCCGTCGGGCAGGCGCACCAGGACCTCGCAGGACGCAAGACCACGGGTTCGATGGTCCTGTTGCCGTGATGCGTCGCGTTCGCCGCGGATCGCGCGGATGAATGCGGCCCGGCCGGCGGCGATCGATGCGGTCGCGGTCGATGCCGTCGCGATGGGCCAGCCGACCGCGGGCCTGTCGCCCGGCACCAACCGCGTCATCCTGCTGCTCGCGATGGTCGCGTTCGGCAGCGCGTCGTCGATGCGCGTGATGGACGCCGCGATCCCGCGGCTCGCCACGGACTTCGACATCGGCATCCGCCATGCCGCCAACGTCGTCACGGTCTTCGCGGTGGCCTACGGCTTCATGCAGATCGTCTTCGGTCCTTCGGGCGACCGCTTCGGCAAGCTCAGGGTCATCCTCTTCGCCTGCGTGGGTGGGTCGATCGCGTCCGCGGCCTGCGCCTTCGCGCCGAACTTCACGGTGCTGCTCGTGGCCCGGGCACTGGGCGGTGCATCGATGGCGTCGATGATGCCGCTGTCGATGGCGTGGATCGGCGACAACGTGCCCTACCACCAGCGGCAGCCGGTGCTGGCGCGCTTCCTGGTCGGACAGATCACCGGCATCGCCTTCGGGCAGGCCGCCGGCGGGATCGCGACCGACCTGTTCGTGTACAGCTGGCGCGTGCCGTTCGTCTTCCTGGCCGCATGGTTCGTGCTGATGGCGATCCTCATCGCGCGCGTCGTGCGCGCGCCCGAGCATCGCAATCCGCCCGGCAGCACGGTGGCCGTCGGCCTGGTCGCGCAGTGCCGGTCGGTGCTCGTTCGTCCCTGGGCGCGCCGTGTGCTCGTCACGGTCTTCATCGAGGGCATGGCGCTCTACGGACCGTTCGCGTTCTTCGCGACTCACCTGCACATCAAGCACGGGCTGTCGCTGGGGCTCGCGGGATCGACGCTGGTCGCGTTCGCCCTCGGCGGCATTTCGTATTCGTTCGGCGCCGGTCGTCTCCTCGGTCGCCTCGGCGAAGCCGGACTCGCGCGCGGCGGGGGGGTGCTGATGTTCGTCGGCATCAGCGCCGTCGCGCTCGGGCCGCCGTCGCTGCCGACGGCGCTGTTCGCGATGCCGGGCCTGTTCGCCATGGGACTCGGCTTCTACATGCTGCACAACACGCTGCAGATCAACGCGACGCAGATGGCGCCGGACTCGCGCGGTACGGCCGTCGCGCTGTTCGCGTCGTCGTTCTTCCTCGGGCAGTCGACCGGCGTCGCGCTGGCCGGCCTGGCCGTCGAGCGCGTGCAGACCACGCCGGTCATGCTCGCGGGCGCGGTCACGCTGCTGGTCGTCGGGACCGTGTTCTCGATCCTGCGCAGGCGTCGCGACGGCTGAGATTGCTACGTCGGGCGTGCGCCGACCGGTGAATCAGCCGATCACGCCGAAGATGCGGACAACGCGCCGCGAAGCGGCGGTGCGCAGCGACTAAGGTTCGGCGTTCGGAACCACAGGAGAAGCGCATGAACAAGAGTCGCATGATGCTGGCGTCCCTCGCCGCCCTCGCCATGACCAGCGTCATGGCTGCCGAACCGGCGAAGACGGACTCGGCCAAAGCCCAGTACGACGCCGAACGTGCGCGCTGCATGAGCGGCACGACCGGACAGGATCAGGCCTCGTGCCTGCGCAGCGCCGGCGCGGCCTACGACGCGATCAGGCGGGGCCGTCTGCGCGATCCGAACACCAGCTACCGCGCGAACGCGCTGGACCGTTGCAAAAACGTGGCGGCCGCCGACCGGGCGGACTGCGAGTCGCGCGTCGACGGTCAGGGCACGTCCAGCGGCAGCGTCAAGGACGGCGGTGTCATCAAGGAGACGGTCACCCGGAACGTCAATCCGTCCGGCACCGCGATGACGAACAAACCGGCGCCGAAGTAGTCGGCGCGGTGCGGCGCGTCAGCGGTGCTAGCCGGTGACGCGATCGACTTCGTTCCTCGAACCCAGGAACACGGCCACGCGCTGGTGCAGCTTCGACGGTTCGATGGCGAGGATGCGGGTGGTCCCGTCGGTCGCAGCGCCCCCCGCCTGCTCGACGATGAAGCTCATCGGACTGGCTTCGTAGAGCAGCCGCAGCTTGCCGGGCTTCTCGGGCTCACGCGCATCGCGGGGGTACATGAATACGCCGTCTCGCGTGAGGATGCGATGGACATCGGCCACCATCGACGCGACCCAGCGCATGTTGAAGTCCCTGGCCAGCGGTCCCGCGCCTTGCCGGCCAGCAACTCGTCGACGTAGCGCGTGACCGGCGCGTCCCAGTGGCACCGGTTGCTCATGTTGATCGCGAACTCCTTCGTGTCCTCGGGGATGCGCACGTTGTCGTCGGTGAGGATCCACGAGTGCGTCTCGCGGTCCAGCGTGAAGACCGCCACGCCGTGACCCACCGTCAGCACGAGCTGGGTCTGCGGACCGTAGACGGCGTAGCCGGCGGCCACCTGCCGATGACCGGCCTGAAGGAACGCCTCTTCGCCCTGCACCGATCCTTCGGCGCAGGCGAGAACCGAGAAGATCGTGCCGATCGAGACGTTGACGTCGATGTTGGATGACCCGTCGAGCGGATCGAAGAGCAGCAGGTATTCGCCGCGCGGATAGCGATCCGGGATCGGGAAGACCGTCGCCATTTCCTCGGACGCCATGGCGGCCAGATGCCCGCCCCATTCGTTGGCCTCGAGCAGGATCTCGTTGGCGATGACGTCGAGCTTCTTCTGCGCCTCACCCTGCACGTTACCGGTGCCGGCCTCGCCGAGCACGCCACCCAGGGCACCCTTGCCGACCTCGTGCGCGATCTGCTTGCAGGCACGGGCGACGACCTCGATCAGGGGGCGCAGAGCCGGCGGCAGCGGCTTGCGGCCGTCGTCGCCGCGCTGGTGCTCGATCAGGTAGCGGGTCAGCGAGATGCGGCCGCGGGTGGCGAGCGTGTCGGACATGGATGTTCTTCGGCAGAGGACATGAGGGGATACGCGACCGGCGCCGGCACCGTTCGCGCGGGATGAAAGACGGGTGCTTCAGACCGACAAGGCCTTGTCGACGACCTCGAGCACGTCGTTCGACAGACCCTTGGCCTTGCGGACGGTCTCGAGCGCCCGCTTCGCGGAGCCCTGCAGCGCGGGGCCGAATTTCCGCCAGCGTTCGAGCGCGCGCGCGAGCCGTCCGGCCACCGACGGATTGATGGCGTTGAGGATCAGGATCTGCTGGACCCAGAACGCATGGCCTCGACCGTCGGCGCGGTGGAACTCGGCCGCGTTGCCGTTGAAGAAGCTGCCGAGCAGCGCTCCGACCTTGTTCGGATTGATCGGCGAATACGCCGGGTGGCGGACCAGCGACATCACTTCGTCGAGGATCAGGCCTTGGCCTTCGTACGCGGTCGCCTGGACCCGCAGCCACTTGTCGACGACCAGCGGATCGGACTTGAAGCGCCGATAGAAGCCCGCGATGCCGCGCGTCCTGCGCAGCGCGTTGCGATCGTTGCCCTGCGGCGCGTTGACGATGGCCATGAACGCGGCGAGGAGGTCGGTCATGTTGTCGGCCGTCGACCATTGATCGTCGAGCAGCTTCTGCGTGCCGCGATCGGCGACGCGCGCGAGATATGCAAGCGCGGTGTTCTTCAGCGCGCGCGACGCCGTCTGGCCCCACACCGGCGCGTACGGGCCAGGGGTCCGGTTGGCGAGGTAGACGGTGGTCCAGTCGTCGACCAGCGCGGCGGCCAGCGCATCGATCAGGAAGACGCGCGCCTGCCGCACCGCAGCCGGGTCGTACACCGGCAGCTGCTCGCCGATCACGCCTTCCGCAGGCAGCGTGAGTGCGGCGTCCTTCAACCCGGCGTCGAGGCGATCGTCGTGCAGGGTCGCGCGGAACACGTCGACCAACGCGCCGCCGACGACCAGCTTGCGCCCGGCCTGGCTGTCCTTCGCGAGACGGATCAGTTCGCGCGTTGCGAGCCGTTGTCCCGCTTCCCAGCGATTGAATGGATCCTCGTCGTGCGCCGCGAGCAGCGCGAGGTCGGCGTCGACGTACGGATAGTCGACGATCACCGGCGCCGAGAAATCGCGCAGCAGCGACGGCACGGGCCGCGACGCGACGTCGACGAACACGAACTGCTGCTCGTCCTTGACGAGGTCGAGGACCCGCGTCGTCGGCCCGTCGGCGGAAGCCGCATGGTCGAGCAGCAGCGGAATCGCATGGCCCGCCTGGTCGACCAGACCGACCGCGAACGGGATGTGGAAGGGCTTCTTGTCGACGCCGTTCAGCTTCTCGACGCCGACCCGCGGACAGATCTGGCGCAGCGTGAGAACGTAGCGTTTCGCGTCGGGGTCGTAGGCGTCGCTGACCGACACGCGGGGCGTACCGGCCTGGCTGTACCAGCGGCGGAAGGTCTCGAAGGACGCCCCCGGCTTCTGCGTCGCGTAGACCGACTCCATCGCAGAGACGAAGTCGTCGCACGACACGGCGGCGCCGTCGTGCCGCCGGAAATACTCGTCGATGCCCGCCCGCAGGCCGTCGCGCCCGAGCAGGGTCTGCTGCATGCGCACGACCTCCGATCCCTTCTGATAGACCGTGGCGGTGTAGAAGTTGCCGATCTCCTGATAGCTCTCGGGACGGATCGGATGGGCCATCGGTCCCGCGTCTTCGGGGAACTGCGCGGCGCGTAGGTTGCGCACGTTCTCGATCCGCAGCGTGGCACGGACCCCGGCCGCATCGACGCCGGGACGATCGTCGAGCTGTGCGATCGCCATGTCAGCCGAGAATTCCTGGTCGCGGAACACCGTGAGGCCTTCCTTGAGCGTCAGCTGGAACCAGTCGCGGCACGTGACGCGGTTGCCGGTCCAGTTGTGGAAGTACTCGTGGCCCACCACCGCTTCGACATTGGCGAAGTCGGTATCCGTCTCCGTGCGCGGATCGGCGAGGACGTACTTGGTGTTGAAGATGTTGAGACCCTTGTTCTCCATCGCGCCCATGTTGAAGTCGCCGACGGCGACGATCATGAAGCGGTCGAGATCGAGCTCGAGCCCGAAACGCTGCTCGTCCCAGCGCAGCGAACGTTCGAGCGAGTCGAGCGCGTAGCCGGCCTTGGAGAGATCTCGTCGCTCGGTGTAGACCTGCAGCAGCACCGGTCGGCCGCTACGGGTCGTGACCTGTCGTTCGATCGACGACAGGTTGCCGGCGACCAGTGCGAACAGATAGCTGGGCTTGGGGAACGGGTCTTCCCATTTCGCGTAGTGGCGTCCGTCGCCCAGGTCGCCGCTCTCGATCAGGTTGCCGTTCGACAGCAGCACCGGATAGTGGCGGCGCTCCGCGCGCAGCATGACCGTGAAGCGCGCCATCACGTCGGGACGATCGGGAAAGAACACGATCTTGCGGAAGCCCTCGGCCTCGCACTGCGTGAAGAAGTTGCCGCCAGACACGTACAGCCCCATCAGCGACGTGTTCGTGATCGGCGCGATGCGCACCGCGACATCGACGACGCAACGGTCGGGGAGGGCGTCGATCGCCAGGGTCTGACGGTCCCCGCGGGTCGTCAGCGTGTAGCCGCGCGATGACCGGGCCACGTCGTCGACGACCACCCGCAGCAGCGTCAGTCCCTCACCGTCGAGCGATAGCGGACCGGGCGTCTGGCGAGTCAGATGCAGCCGCGCGGCGACCAGGGTCTCGGACGGGTCGAGGTCGAAACCCATCTCGATCCGGTCGACGTGGAAGGTCGGTGGACGGTAATCCTTGCGGTAGATCGTCGTATGCACTTCTGGCTTCATGCGGGGGTCGCTCGTCGCAGGCCGTGCAGGCGGCTTTCGATTTCGCGGCATTCCTGTGGTTGAATCCGGCCCACGCCACCACGGCATGCCGGATCGACCGCCATTTTAGCGTCGGCGTCGGGGCATGGATGGATTGCGAGACAAATGCCGACGAAGCCGGATGCCCGGAGGCCGGCCCCGAGGGCGAAGTACACTCCGGAAGAAGTGAGGATCCCATGAACCATCGATCGTTCTTCCCGGCCGCACGACTGGCCGGGGCACTGCTGTTCGCCGCGATCGTTTCGGGCTGCGCGATCGGCCCGCAGTTCGTGCGGACCCAGGTGACGAGCTACAACGATTGGCCGACGCTGCCGGCCTCGAAGACCTACACGTTCGCACGCACGCTCGAATATCAGTCCAGCCTCGAGCTCAAGTCGTACGAGGACATCGTGCGCGACGAACTCGCGTTGCAGGGCTTCAAGTACGCGGCCGAGCGGGCTCAGGTGGACCTGATCGTGACGCTGCGGCCGTCGGTGACCCTCACGCGGGTTCGCGTCCGCGATCCGTGGCCCGTCGACCCGTTCTGGTCGCCGTACGGCTTTTACGGCCGTGGACGGTTCGGCTGGTACGAACCGTACTGGTCCGCTTTCGACGACTTCAACGACTCCACCGTCGACGTGTTCCATCGCCGGCTCGAGATGGATATCGATTCGAAGAGCGTCAGCGGCAGGCGCTACTACGAAGGCCGCGTGGATACGGACAGTCAGGCCGATTCGTTCCAGGCGATCGCTCCGTATCTGGTCCGCGCGCTGTTCACGGACTTTCCGGGCAACAACGGCCAGACGCGCCAGATCGACATCCCGATCGAGCGTCGATGAAGCGGACGGCGATGCAGGGTCGCGAAGCGGCGTACGGCCTTGGACACTGACGTGACCCGCGCGCTGGAACTCGAGGCGCTGCGTCCTGCATTGCTGCGCATCGCACGGCTGCACCTGCGCAACGACACGTGGGCCGAGGACGCGGTCTCCGAGACGCTGCTCGCCGCTCTGGAGAACAAGACGGTCTTCGAGGCGCGGTCGAAGCTGAAGACGTGGGTGGTCGGCATCCTCAAGCACAAGATCATCGATACCTTTCGCGCGCGACGGCGCGAGGAGCCGCTCGCCGACAGCGAAGACGACGGCGGTCTCGAGGACGGTATCTTCAAGGAGGACGGCCACTACCGGGATGCGCCGCGGGAATGGTCCACGCCCGAATCGCAGCTCAGCCGCAACCAGTTCTTCGAGATTCTCGAGATCTGCGTGCAGCAGTTGCCGGCCGCGCAGGGTCGGATCTTCTTGATGCGCGAGTGGC
This sequence comes from Burkholderiales bacterium, assembly GCA_038245975.1. Taxonomy (GTDB): domain Bacteria; phylum Pseudomonadota; class Gammaproteobacteria; order Burkholderiales; family Burkholderiaceae_D; genus CAHJXF01. Next base: position 2,848 of record JBBRRW010000104.1, on the reverse strand, counting down.
TCGAATTGCCCACCGACGAAATATGTAATGAATTGTCAATCACGACGACGAACGCCGGAGTACTGCTGCATCGCGCGCGCCTCAGGCTGCGCGAGTGCCTTCAAATGAGATGGTTCAACCACGCATCGTCGTGAGGTATTCCCCCTTTCTCTCCTGCCGTCAGGCGTCGCGACTGATCACTGCGAAGCTCGACCGCGCACTCAATCCGCTGGAGCGCCTGGGCCTGCAACTGCACCTCAGCATCTGCAGCGCCTGTCCCGTGGTGATCCGGCAATTCGAACGGATGCGGAGTGCCATCCACGAATGGACCGACTCGTCGGAGAAATGACTGCGGCGAATATCCGGCGGTGTAATGAAGCCGATCGGCGTTCGACCATGCCGTACGTTCGAACGACCGGAGACGACATGACGAACCCCGAGAACCGCGAGTTGTCCGCGAAACGCCGTTGGATGGCGCTGCTGGCGCTGGCATTGCCCTTCGCGCAGGTGGCGCCGGCAATGGCCGCCTGCCAGGCCGACTCGGGCAGCACCCGGGCCGCGCTCGTCGAGCTCTACACGTCCGAAGGCTGTTCGAGCTGTCCGCCGGCCGACCAGCAGTTGAGCAAGCTGACGCAGGCCGGGTCGCGCGTCGTGCCGCTCGCGCTGCATGTCGACTACTGGGATTCGATCGGCTGGAAGGATCCGTTTGCGCAGCCGGCGTTCTCGCAGCGCCAGGCCTGGGAGGTGCATGCCAACCAGCATCGCACGTCGTTCACGCCGCACTTCTTCGTCAACGGCAAGGAAGTGCTGGATTGGCGGGCGGACCTTGGCGACAATCTCAAGGCGTCGGCAGCCCCGCCCGCGGCACGCATCGCCGTCACCGCCGAGCCCCGGGGTCCGGCCAGCTTGCGCGTGAAGGTCGACGGCACGATCGCATCGAACGGCAAGGTGCACGGTCCGCTGCAGTTGTTCGTGGTGGTCACCGAAGGCAAGCTGAGCTCGCAGGTGAATGCCGGCGAGAATCGCGGCGCGAAGCTCGACCACGAAGCGGTCGCGCGCAACTGGATCGGTCCGATTGCCGTACAAGGCGACAGTGCTACGCTCGATCGCGTGGTCAGCGTCCCGCAACTCGCGGGCGGCCACGTCGGTGTCGTGGCCTTCATCCAGGACTCGACGACGGCCGAGGTGCTGCAGGCCGTGGACACCGGGATCTGCAAGTCGAGCTAGGCCCGAACAGGAAGATGATTCGACGATGATGCAATCGAACACGATGTCCGAAGGAACGACCATCGCCGTCGCGACGCGCGACGGGCCGGTCTTCCCGTTGTGGTTGCGGCTGTCGCACTGGCTGAACGCGGTCGGCGTGGTGCTGATGGTGATGAGCGGGTGGCGCATCTTCAATGCGTCGCCGTTCTTCCCGTTCACTTTCCCGGGCGCCATCACGATCGGCGGCTGGCTGGGCGGCGCGCTGCAATGGCACTTCGCGGCGATGTGGATCATCGTTGTCAACGGACTCTTCTACCTCGTCGCCAATCTCGCGACGAAGCGCCTCTTCACGAAGTTCTTGCCGCTCTCGCCGAAGGCGATCCTGGGTGACTTCATGGCCGCGTTGCGTGGCCGCCTGTCGCACGACGACCCGAAGCGCTACAACGCGGTCCAGCGCGCGGCCTATCTGTTCGTGATGGTCGACCTGCTGGTCCTCGTGCTGTCGGGGCTGGTCCTGTGGAAGAACGTGCAGTTCCCGCTGCTGCGCGAGCTTTTGGGCGGCTACGAGACCGCGCGTCGCATCCATTTCTTCGCGATGGCGGGTATCGTCGGGTTCTTCGTCGTGCACGTCGTGATGGTCGCGCTGGTGCCGCGCACGCTGGTCACGATGATCCGCGGTCGATAAGGAGCCGCCATGTCCCATCGCCCCCCACGTTCCGGTCTGCCCGCCCTCGTCAAGGACGGGGAGCTGATCGTCCGCGAAGCCCTGCAACGACTGGACGCACCGACCCGCCGGGTGTTCCTGCAGCGCGGGCTCACGCTCGGCGGCCTGTCGCTGCTGACCGGCTGCGCGCTCGACGACAGCGAAGCGGTCAACAAGATCCTCACGAAGATCTCGTTCTTCAACGATCGGGTGCAGGGCGCGCTGTTCAGCCCGACCGACCTCGCGCCGACCTATCCCGAGTCGATGATCACGCGGCCGTTTCCCTTCAATGCCTATTACGGCATCGACGAGGTGCGGCATGTCGACCCCGCCGACTACGAGCTAGAGGTCTCGGGCCTGGTCACCGGCAAGAAGTCGTGGACGCTCACCGAACTCAACGCGATGCCGCAGATCGATCAGGTCACGCGGCACATCTGCGTGGAAGGCTGGAGCGCGATCGGCAAGTGGGGCGGCGTAAAGTTCTCGGACTTCCTCGACCGCGTCGGTGCCGACAGGACGGCGAAGTACGTCGGCTTCAAGTGCGCCGACGACTACTACACCAGCATCGACATGCCGACCGCGCTGCATCCGCAGACGCTGCTGACGCTGACCTACGACGGCAAGACCCTGCCCGCCGAGTACGGCTTCCCGATGAAGCTGCGGATGCCGACCAAGCTGGGCTACAAGAACCCCAAGCACATCGAGGCGCTGTTCGTCACCAACGAATATCCCGGCGGCTACTGGGAAGACCAGGGTTACAACTGGTTCGGCGGCAGCTGAGCCCGTAGTGCGCCAACTGTCCACCGGCATCTCCCTGCGTGGTCGAGCCGAGGATGTACCGGTCACGGGGACGCCTGCCGCGCCGGCCGATACGGACGAAGGTACCGAAGTCGGGGGCGGCGCGTTGCGCGAAGGCGGTGCCTTTCGGCTAGGGCATGACGGCGCTGTCGCGTTCGTCAG
>JBBRRW010000103.1:0-11229 GCA_038245975.1 Burkholderiales bacterium | reverse complement strand
CTGCATCAGTCCGTAGACCGCGACCAGGATGCCGTACCAGTAGGCCTGCGCATCGCGCGAGCCGGCGAACTCGCCGACCAGCGACGGCAGCACCGGAATGATCAGGCCGAACCCGAGCACGTCGAGCAGGACCGTGACCAGGATGAACGGGACCGCCGCCTTGCGGCCCGGGATCGTCGCCGCGTTCATGTGTCGTGGACCCCCGTCGGCGCGCCGAAGCACCGCCCGTCCGCTGCGCCGGTGACGACGCGCATCGTGCTCACTCGACCCGGTAGTTCGGCGCTTCCTTGACGATCTGCACGTCGTGGACGTGGGACTCGCGGATACCGGCGGTGGTGATCTCGACGAACTCCGCGGTGCTGCGAAGATCCTCGATGGTGGTGCAGCCGCAGTAGCCCATGCTCTGGCGCAGACCGCCCACGAGCTGGAACAGGATGGCCGCGACCGAGCCCTTGTACGGCACTCGACCCTCGATGCCTTCGGGGACGAACTTGTCGATGTTGTTGCCGGGGTCCTGGAAGTAGCGATCGGCCGAACCCTGGCTCATCGCACCGACCGAGCCCATGCCGCGGTATTCCTTGTACGACCGCCCCTGGTACAGGATGACCTCGCCGGGCGCCTCCTCGGTACCCGCGAACACGCTGCCCATCATCACGGTCGATGCGCCGGCCGCGATGGCCTTCGAGATGTCGCCCGAGTAGCGGATGCCGCCGTCGGCGATGACCGGGATGCCGGTGCCTTCGAGGGCCTGCGCGACGTTGTCGATCGCGGTGATCTGCGGCACGCCGACGCCGGCCACGATGCGCGTCGTGCAGATGGAGCCGGGACCGATGCCGACCTTGACGCCGTCGGCGCCGTGATCGGCCAGCGCCCTGGCGGCCGCGCCGGTCGCGATGTTGCCGCCGATGATCTGGATGTTCGGGTAACGCGTCTTGATCGCCTTGACCTTGGCCAGCACGTTGCGGCTGTGGCCGTGCGCGGTGTCGATCACGAACACGTCGACACCGGCTGCCGCGAGCAGCTCGGCGCGTTCGTCGGTGTCGTCGCCGATGCCCATGCCGGCGCCGACGCGCAGCTTGCCCTGTTCGTCCTTGGAGGCGCGCGGATGTTCGACGGCCTTCTGAATATCCTTGACGGTGATCAGGCCGCGCAGCTCGAAGGCGTCGTTGACCACCACCACGCGCTCGAGGCGGTGCCGGTTCATCAGGCGCTTGGCCTCTTCGAGCGTGGCGCCCTCGCCGACCGTGACGAGCTTGTCACGCGGCGTCATCTTTTCGCGCACCTCGGCGTCGAGTTCCTCTTCGAAGCGCAGGTCGCGGTTGGTGATGATGCCGACCACCTTGCGCCCTTCGACGACCGGGAAGCCCGAGATGCCGTGCTGATGCGTGAGTGCGATCACGTCGGAGATCTTCATCGACGGCGGGATCGTGATCGGATCGCGCAGCACGCCGGACTCGTAGCGCTTGACGCGCGAGACCTCGCGCGCCTGCTCCTTCGGCGTCATGTTCTTGTGGATGATGCCGATGCCGCCTTCCTGCGCCATCGCGATGGCCAGGCGCGCTTCCGTCACCGTGTCCATCGCCGCCGACACCAGCGGGATGTTCAGCGTGATACCGCGGGTCAGGCGGGTGGTGAGGTCGGTATCGCGGGGGAGGATGGCGGAATACGCCGGGACGAGGAGGACGTCGTCGAACGTCAGGGCCTTTTGACTCAAACGCATTGCGTTCCCTTTTTTCCCAAAACGGAATTATACAGAAGACATTTCCGCGTCTTGCTGGCGGCACCCCGCGGCGTCGCGACTCAAGAGGGACCGTTTCATGCCGATAACGGGTTTGATGGGTCCGTGAGCACGCGCGTTGCGGACCGTGTTGCTGCGCGGTCACGTCATCCGTTCGGCGTTGACGCTGCGCCGGGTCCTCGCTTACCGTTCACTCACCCCTCCCAGAAACTGACCGATGATGATGGCCACACGTCACGCTTTCGGCACGCTGTTCGTTGCCACCGTCCTGCTGTCGCCGTTGGCGTCCGCTACCGCGCAATGGGTCTGGAAGGACGACGGAGGACACGTGGTCGCCAGTGACCAGCCCCCGCCGACCGGCACGCCGCAATCCCGGATCATCAAGGAGCCGCGAGCACGCGCCGCGCCGTCGACGCCCCCCGCGGTCGACAAGGACCCGGCCGCGAAGGTCGATGCCCCCAAGTCGACCGCCGACCGCGAACTCGACGCGAAGCAGCACCAGAAGGAAGCCGCGGACGCCGCCAAGAAGGCCGACGACGAAGCGACGAAGAACAAGGCTCTGCAGGAGAACTGCACCGCGGTCCGCGGCAATCTCGCGGCCCTGCAGGCCGGTGGACGGGCCGCCCGCTTCAACGAGAAGGGCGAGCGGGTCTACATCGACGACGCGCAACGCCAGACAGAGATCCAGAAGTCCCAGGGCCAGGTCGCGCAGTACTGCAAGTAGTCAGGGCGCGCTAGTCGCGCCGTGCCGCATCGGCAAGAGCCCGCTTCTTCTCCGCGCGGCGGTGCCGCGCTTGCTTCGGATCGATCTGCAGCGCGCGCAGGATCTCGACGCGATCGCCGTCGTGCAGCACTGCGCTGCCGACGGCACGGCGGCCGAAGATCGCGAACGTCAACCCACTCATCTTGAGCGACAGCAGCGAGACGATCCCGCTGGCGGCTACCGCATCCTGCAGCGTCGCGCCCTCTTCCAGAACCACCGGGATGCGCGTCGCGCCGGTGGCCTGCGCATGACAGACCTCGACCTTCACGTGCGCTCCGGCTTGTTCGGCGCGCACGTCGTACGCGCCGCCATCGCGTCGGCGCGCTTGACGAAGCTGTCGACCATGGTCGTCGCGATCGTGTGGAACACAGGGCCGACGAGCTTCTGCAGCAGAAAATTGTTGAAGTCGTAGTTGAGCGTCAGTTCCACCTTGCACGCGTCGTCGGCCAGCGGCGTGAAGCGCCAGTTGCCGTCGAGCTCCGAAAACGGTCCCCTGACGAGCCGCAGATCGATGCGATCGCTCGGCTGCTGGTCGTTGACGGTCGTGAAGCTCTGCTTGAGGCCGTGGAAGTTGATGTCGACTTCGGCCGTGACCTTCGAGCCGTCACGCTCCACGATGCGCGAGCCGCCGCACCACGGCAGGAACTGCGGATACGTCTCGATGTCGGCGACCAGCGCGAACATGCTCGGAGCGCTGTGACGGACCAGGACTGACTTCTCGATCGATGCCATGCGGTGATGGTTGGGCGCCGCGCGTTTCGATTGCGCGGCTAGAATGCGCGGCTGCGCGTGGGCGAGGGCTCAACAACGGAGCGCAGAGTCTACCGAAGGGACCGCGCAAGTCCGGATCATCGAGACCGCGCCATCAGGAATTCATGGGCATCGTCGACAACAAGAAGGCTTTCCACGAATATTTCGTGGAGGATCGCTACGAGGCCGGCCTCGTGCTGCAGGGCTGGGAAGCCAAGGCGATCCGTGCCGGTCGCGCCAACATCAAGGAAGCCTACGTGCTGGTGCGCGGCGCCGAGGTGTTCCTGTTCGGCGCGCACATCACGCCGCTGATCAGCGCGTCGACGCACACCGAGCACGACCCGGTCCGCACCCGCAAGCTGCTGCTGCATGCCGAGGAGATCAAGAAGCTGATCGGCAAGGTCGAGCGCGCCGGCTACACCATGGTGCCGCTCAACCTGCACTTCAAAGACGGCCGCATCAAGCTCGAAGTGGGGCTCGCCAAGGGCAAGAAGCTGCACGACAAGCGCGAGGCCGAGAAGGACCGCGACTGGAAGCGCGAGCAGCAACGGCTGATGAAGACGCGCTGACGTGTTGCATCAGAACAGCATGCTCCAGACCGCCACGCCGGCCAGGGCCGCGACCAACGTCACGCCGTAGAGCAGCGTGACCAGCAGTCCGCGCAGCACGCGCGACAGGCGTCTGCCGCCCTAGACGCGCCGCGTCGCGGCGAGGATGTACCAGGCGATCGCCACGAAAACGCAGGCCGACAACCAGCCCCAGTCCGGCAGGATCAGCAGTAGCGCGATGAACCAGAACGTGTGGACGTGCAGCGCGAACACGAGGTGCTCGGTGTAGCGCATCCGCCGGTTCCGGTAGGCCAGCTTGAGCCACAACGCGAAGGCCGGCATCAAGACGAACATCGCGCCGCCGAGGTTGTTGACGAAGCGGTCGCGGAAGAGCGTCAGCTCTTGCCCCGCGGCAGCAGGGTCGACGTGGATGCGCGTCCGCAGCCGCGCGCACACCCATGCCGGCAGGCCGTTGCAGAAGAAGACGCCGTCTTCCAAGCCGGCGTGCCCCGGTCCGATCGCCAGGTGCAGGTTGCGCTGCTCCGCCGCTGGCGGTGCCTTGTCGAGGTCGACGTGCACAGGGACCGCGCTGGTCACGATCCGGACGACCAGAAGGGTCGCGAGACTGATCGTCAGGTAGAGACGCAGCGGCAATACGTTGTGCTTGCGCCGCCCGGACAGGTACGCGCGCGTCAGCTCGCCGGGCTTTACCAGCAACAGTCGTACGGTGCGCCAGAGCGCACCCTCGGTTGCGATGTACGCACCGCCGAATTGCTGCGCGAACTCGAACAGTGTCGGTGGACGGCCCCGGGTTTCCTGGCCGCACGCAGGACAAAACAGCAGGTGGGACTGGACCAGCAGCCGACCGCAGTTCGGGAAGACGGCCAGCGGATCGGCAGTTGCTGGCGTGTTTGTCGTCACATCACGACCGCGCCCTGCGTCCCTTCCTTCCACGAGGCCCGGGTCGCTGCGAAACTCCGATGCACTGCTTCGCCCGCCACGATCGGCGGGAAGGCCGGATCCGGTTCGGTTCCGCCGACGAGATTGCGCGGATCGACCACGCTGCGTAGTCCAGGGTGCATGAACAGCGGAATCGAGTATCGATCCTTGCCTGAATTGTTGATCACCCGGTGCAACGCCGCGTTATAGCGGCCGCCGGTCCAGTAACGCAGCATCTTGCCGACGTTGACCACCACGGCAGCGGGATTCGGAACGACGGGAATCCACGCGCCATCGCGGCCCATGACCTGCAGTCCGCTGTTCTCGTCCTGCAACAGCAGCGTGATCAGGCTCTCGTCGTGGTGCGCGAATACACCTTCGTCGGCGACGTGCGCGACCGTTTCGTGCGGCGGGTAGTGATTGATGCGCATGTGCGAATACGTGTCGGCGAGCGCGTGTTCGAAGAAGTCGGCGTCGCCCTGGAGATGGATGGCCATCGCGCCGAGCAGGTCGCGCCCGAGATCGAACATTGCGCGATACAGGGCCTCGAAGCGAGGACGAAAGTCCGCGACCGGCGGCCAAGGCGTCGGCGCATGGAATGGCTCTCGCGCCAGCGCTGGATCGGCCGGCGGGACCGGATGACCCATCGTGTAGCCCTCCTGCGCGCTCGGCTTTCCATCGCCGCGCAGGTTGTCGAACATCGGTTGATAGCCGCGGTCCGATCCGGTTTCCTGCATCGTCCGCTTGACCTCCCCCGGCAACGCGAAGAATCCACGGCCGGCATCGAAGCCAGCACGCAGCACCGACGGTTCGATCCCGTGGCCGACGATGAGCATGAAGCCATAGACCTCGGCCGCGCCACCGAGGGCGGCGATCAGCCCAGCGCGCTCTGCTCTCGTGCCGTGACGAAACGGGGCGAAGTCGATCGTGGGAATTCGGGCATCGGTCATGGCATCGTGCAGGGTCAAGGCGAAGGAGCGAAACGCAGCAAATTCCGCGCCGATGCTTCAGCGCACTGGGGCCGTGCCACCTGCGTTCTGGCTCTTCACGGCCCGCATCGCGGACGCGATCAATCCCGCCACGTTGGACAGGTCGGCCGGGATGATCAGCGTGTTGCCGGTCTTCGCGAGTTTCTCGAACGCGGCGACGTACTGTTCGGCCACCTTGAAGTTGACGGACTCCATGCCGCCCGGCTGCGCGATCGACAGGCCCACCTGGCGGATCGCCGACGCGTTGGCTTCGGCCACCGCGAGGATTGCCGATGCCTCGCCCTGCGCACGGTTGATCGCGGCCTGGCGCTCGCCCTCGGAGCGCTGGATTTGCGCCTCGCGCTCTCCGGACGCGATGTTGATCTGCTCCTGCTTGCGACCTTCGGACGCCGCGATCACCGCACGCTTCTCGCGCTCGGCCGTGATCTGCGCCTGCATCGCATGCAGGATCTCCTTCGGCGGCGTCAGGTCCTTGATCTCGTAGCGCAGCACCTTGACGCCCCAGTTCGCCGCCGACTCGTCGATCGCGGCGACCACGCTGGCGTTGATGTGGTCACGCTCCTCGAAGGTCTTGTCGAGCTCCATCTTGCCGATGATGCTGCGCAGGGTGGTCTGCGCGAGCTGCGTGATCGCCACGATGAAGTTCGACGAGCCGTACGACGCGCGCATCGGATCGGTGACCTGAAAAAACAGGATGCCGTCGACCTGCAGCTGCGTGTTGTCGCGCGTGATGCAGATCTGACTCGGGACGTCGAGCGGGATTTCCTTCAGCACGTGCTTGTAGGCCACGCGGTCGATGAACGGGATGACGATGTTGAGCCCCGGCGCTAGCGTCGCGTGGTACTTGCCGAGCCGTTCGACGATCCACGCGTGCTGCTGCGGGACGACCTTGATGGTCTGCACCGCGAACACGATGAAGATGATGAAGAGAACCAGTGCAACGATGCCGACGCCTTGCATGAGTGCGCCTTTCGGGTGACTGCGGAAAGAAGGAGGTGACCCGGCTCGAGTCGGCACGACGGCCGACGCGGACGCCTGCGTCAGGGAACAGGAGCAACGACCAGCGTGCTGCCGCGGATGGCCTTGATGACCTGAGCGCCCGGCCGGGGGACCGCGCCCGGCTCGATCATGGCGGCCCACTGGCAGCCGCGATAGCGGACGTGGGCGGTGCCCTCGTGCCAGGCGCTGACCTGCACGACCTCGCCGATGTCCAGGATCACGTCGCGGTTCTCGGCGGCGTCGGGGTGCAGCTTGCGCAGGCCCCAGCGCGTGCGCCGCAGGATCGTCGTGGCGGCGATGCCGATGGCCGCGCCGCTGACGAGCTGCAGCGGCACAGTGGCGCCGAGCAGCGCAGCGATACCGCCGATGGCGCAACCGATGGCCACCATCAGCAGATAGAACGTGCCGGTCATCAGTTCGGCGATCAGCAATCCGAACGCGATCACGAACCACAGCATCACTTCGTTCATCACCCATCTCCCACGATGCGGGAACCGATCATAACGCCATCGCGGCGCGCCGGAGCGTCAATGCGCGCCGAGCTTCGCGAGCTGGTTCCAGGTCGCCATCACCGTGTCGGGATTCAGGGAGATCGACTCGATGCCCTCCTTCATCAGCCACTCGGCGAAGTCCGGATGATCGGAAGGCCCTTGCCCGCAGATGCCCACGTACTTGCCCTTGGCCAGGCACACCGAGATGGCCTGCTGCAGCAGCACGGTGACCGCGGGATCGCGTTCGTCGAAGCCCTCGGCAACGAGGCCGGAGTCGCGGTCGAGGCCCAGCGTGAGCTGGGTCAGGTCGTTGGAGCCGATCGAGAAGCCGTCGAAGTATTCGAGGAAGCGCTCGGCGAGCACGGCGTTGGACGGCAGCTCGCACATCATCACGATGCGCAGCGCGCTGTCGGGACCGCCACCGCCGTCGGGGCCAGTGCGCTTGCCGCGCTCGAGGCCGTTCTTGGCCAACAGGTCGATGACCTTGCTGGCTTCGGTCAGCGTGCGCACGAACGGCACCATCAGCTCGACGTTGACGAGGCCCATCTCGTCGCGCACCCGCTTCATCGCCGTGCACTCCATTTCGAAGCACTCGGCGAAGTCCGGCGACAGATAGCGCGCGGCGCCGCGCAGGCCGAGCATCGGGTTCTCCTCGTCGGGCTCGTAGCGCGAGCCGCCGATCAGCTTCTTGTACTCGTTGGACTTGAAGTCGGACAGCCGCACGATCACCTTCTTCGGCCAGAAGGCGGCGGCAATGGTGGCGACCCCTTCGGCCAGCTTGTCGACATAGAACGCCCGCGGCGACGCGTGCCCGCGCGACACGCTCTCGACGGCCTTCTTCAGGTCGGCGTCGATGTCCGGATAGTCGAGGATGGCCTTCGGGTGGATGCCGATGTTGTTGTTGATGATGAACTCGAGGCGTGCGAGGCCGACGCCTTCGTTCGGGATCGCACGGAAGTCGAACGCGAGCTGCGGATTGCCGACGTTCATCATGATCTTGACCGGGATGCGCGGAAGCTCGCCGCGCGTGACCTCGGTGATCTCCATCTCGAGCGCGCCTTCGTAGACGTGGCCCTCGTCGCCTTCGGCGCACGAAACAGTGACCATCGCGCCTTCGACCAGCGTCTCGGATGCGTCACCGCAGCCGACGACTGCGGGCACGCCCAGCTCGCGGGCGATGATCGCCGCGTGACAGGTGCGTCCACCCCGGTTGGTGACGATGGCCGACGCGCGCTTCATGACCGGCTCCCAGTTCGGGTCGGTCATGTCGGCGACCAGGATGTCGCCCGGCTGGACCTTGTCCATCTCGGACGGGTCGCTGACGATGCGGACCGGGCCGGTCCCGATCTTCTGACCGATGGCACGCCCCTGGGCCAGCACCTTCGACATGCCCTTGAGCCTGAACTTCTGCTCGGACGTGCCGGCTTTCATCTGCGAGCGGACCGTCTCGGGCCGGGCCTGCAGGATGTACAGCTTGCCGTCGTTGCCGTCCTTGCCCCACTCGATGTCCATCGCGCGGCCGTAGTGCTTCTCGATCGTGACCGCGTACGCGGCCAGTTCGATCACTTCCTCGTCCGTCAGCGAGTAGCGGTTGCGCTGGTCGACTGGCACGTCGACGGTCTTGACCCGCTCCTTCGAGCCGGCGGGCGCGAACTCCATCTTGATCAGCTTGGAACCGATCTGGCGGCGGATCACGGCGCGCTTGCCGGCGGCCAGCATCGGCTTGTGGACATAGAACTCGTCCGGGTTGACAGAACCCTGCACCACGGTCTCGCCGAGGCCGTAGCTCGACGTGATGAAGACCACGTCCTCGAAGCCCGACTCGGTGTCGATCGTGAACATCACGCCGGCCGCGCCGAGGTCGCTGCGGACCATGCGCTGCACGCCGGCCGACAGCGCGACCTCGGTCTCGGCGTAGCCCTTGTGGACGCGATACGAGATGGCACGGTCGTTGTACAGCGACGCGAAGACTTCCTTGATGGCGATCAGCACGTCGTCGATGCCGACGACATTGAGAAAGGTTTCCTGCTGGCCGGCGAACGACGCGTCCGGCAGATCTTCGGCGGTGGCCGACGACCGGACCGCGAACGACGTGACCGCTTCGTTACCGGCCGCGAGACGTTCGAACGAGGTCCGCACGTCGGCCTCGAAGTCGGGGGTCAGCGGCGTTTCGACGATCCAGCCGCGGATCTCCTTGCCGGCCACGGCCAGCGCCTTGACGTCGTCCGCGTCGAGGGTCTCGAGCCTTGCGGCGATGCGCTCCTTGAGGCCGCTCTGCGCGAGGAATTCGCGGTACGCCGACGCTGTGGTCGCGAATCCGCCCGGTACGCGGACACCGGCAGTGGCCAGCTGGCTGATCATTTCACCGAGCGAGGAGTTCTTGCCGCCGACCGAATCGACGTCCGATGCACGCAATTCGGTGAAATCGATGACTCTGACCTGTTCGGGCATGGATGCTGACGCTTCTCTAATGTTAAATTCCGCCACCGTCGGCGTGGCGTCGCCTTCGAAGGATTCTAACCTGCGCATGGGATCCCTCCAGATGGCGCTCGTGCTGCGTTCGTGCCGCGGCGCACGATTCTTACCGCACCGCAGCATTTAACCACTGTCCATCCATGCCGGCCCGACATCCTTCCCCGCCGACTCCGACCGCGATCCGCACGGTGTTCTTCGTGTCCGACGGCACCGGCATCACCGCCGAGACCTTCGGACACAGCCTGCTGGCGCAGTTCGACGACGTGTCGTTCAAGGAATTGCGGATGCCGTTCATTGACACCATGGACAAGGCGGCCGACGTGATCGAGCGGATCAACCACGTCGCCACGGTCGATCACCTGCGGCCCATCGTGTTCTCGACGCTGGTCGATCCCGAGATCAACTACGCGGTCCGCTGCGCGCACGGCTTGTTCCTGGACATGATCCAGACCTTCGTCGAGCCGCTCGAGAAGGAGCTCGGTTCCAAGTCGAGCCACTCGATCGGCCGCGGCCACAACATCGCCGACTCGAAGGAATACAGCCGGCGGATCGAGGCCATCAACTTCTCCCTGGCTCACGACGACGGCCAGACGCACGCGGGCCTCGCCGATGCCGACGTGATCCTCGTCGGCGTATCGCGCAGCGGCAAGACGCCGACCAGCCTCTATCTCGCGATGCAATACGGCATCAAGGCCGCCAACTATCCGCTGATCCCCGAAGACTTCGACCGCCAGACGCTGCCGTCGGCGCTGCCGAAGCATCGGCACAAGCTGTTCGGTCTGTCGATCACACCCGAGCGGCTCGCCGAGGTCCGCCACGAGCGCCGGCCGAAAAGCAAGTACGCGTCGCTCGACAATTGTCGCGACGAGGTCGCCGCCGCGGAAGCGATGATGCGTCGCGAAGGAATCCGCTGGCTGTCGTCGACCACCAAGTCGATCGAGGAGATCGCGGCCACGATCCTGCAGGAGATCCGGCTGGAGCGTCGTTCGTTCTAGGCAGGCGAACCACAGAGGGGAGGATCACGGGCCGTTCGTCGTGATCGGGGCATGGTCGACACGAGATCGATCGCTATAATCGGCCAGGAGGCCGCCGCTTGTTCGCACAACTGATCAACCGCATCAATCGCACCGACGCGCAACCGGCCTCCGGTACAGACGCGCGTGTCGTCGCGTCCTCCGAGGCGCTGATCGGTCGCGTCGCGGCCGACATCACGGTCGAACAGTACGATTTCATCCATCTGGCCATCGACTGGGTCGACGCGCCGCTGGGCTTCTTCGACGCCCGGCTGATCCTGCAGTTCGCCAACGCCGCCTACTGCGACCTGCTCGACCGCGAGCGCGCCCAGATCATCGGTCTGTCGTTCGCGGACGTCTCGATCGATGGGCAGGGCGACGATCCGATGGCCTACGCGCAGCGCGCCCTGGCCGGCGAAAGCCTCGACATCGATGTCGCCCACCGCCGCCACGGCGTGATCGGCGACGTCGGCCGCCTTCAGTATCGACCGCAGCGCGACGCGAGCGGCACCGTGATCGGCGTG
>JBBRRW010000102.1:0-11384 GCA_038245975.1 Burkholderiales bacterium | reverse complement strand
TGCCGACGCTGGCCATCGCCGCCGACGACCGCGTGCTGGTCGTCCTCAACAGCGGCGATGCGTCGATCTCGATCGTCGATCCGGTCACGCTGAAGACGCTGCGCACGATCGATACCGGCAAGGAGCCGCATCACCTGATGGCGACGCCCGACGGCAAGGAGATCATCGTCGCCAGCTCGGCCGGCAACAGCCTGATGTTCCTCGACGGACGGACCGGTGAGGTCCAGCGCGTCATCCGCGGCATCGACGATCCGTACCAGCTCGCGTTCTCGCCCGACCGCAAGTGGTTCGCGGTGACCTGCCTGCGCCTGAACCGGGTCGACCTCTATCAGGCCGACGGCTTCAAGCTCGTGCAGCGCATCCCCATCGGTAAGCTGCCGAGTCACATCGTGTTCTCGGGCGACAGCTCGATGCTGTTCGTGACGCTGCAGGGCTCCGACGAGATCGCCGGCATCGACGTGAAGGGCCAGATCGTTCGCTGGGTCATGAAGGTCGGCAAGCTGCCGGCCGGCATCGCGATGACGCCCGACGACAAGCAGCTGATGGTCGGCATCATGGGCGAGGACTACGTCGACGTGATCGACTGGCGCGCGCAGAAGTCGGTCGCGCACGTCGTCACCGGCAAGGGCGCGCACAACTTCCTGCCGATGGGCGACAAGCGCCGCGTCTTGGTGTCGAACCGGGTCGAGAACACCGTGTCCATCGTCGACATGACCACGTGGACCAAGCTGTCCGACATCAAGGTGCCCGGCGGCCCGGACTGCATGGAACTGACCGCCGACGGTAGGACGCTGTACGTGACGTCGCGCTGGATCAAGCAGGTCAGCGTCGTCGACCTCGCGCAGAAGGCCGTGGTGGCGCAGGCGAAGGTGGGCCGGTCGCCGCACGGCATCTATTTCGACAGTCATGCGGCCCGTCAATGACGGTGCCCGCGCGCTGATCGCGGTGTCCCTGCTGGTCGGCGGCGTCGCGATGCCGGCGCTCGCCGGATCGAAGGCGGCGCACGCGGCGCCGGTCTGCGCGGACGGCCGCGCGCCGATCTACCTCACGTTCGACACCGGCAGCGAGAGCCAGGCCGAGCTGATCCACGACGTGCTGCAGAAGCATCGCGTGCAGGCCACCTTCTTCCTCGCCAACGAGAAGTCGATCAACGGCGACTGGTCGCTCGACGATGCGTGGGCGCCATACTGGAAGACGCTGGTGCGCGAGGGCCACGCGTTCGGCACCCACACCTTCGACCACGTCTACTACCGCGGCGACGACGGCACCGACCGCGTGCGCGTGCGGCCGCAGTTCGGCGTGCATGGCGGCCAGACGCTGTCGTGGACCGCGGTGCAGTACTGCTCCGAACTCGATCGCGTCGACCGGCGCTTCCAGGCGCTGACCGGCGCGTCGCTCGATCGCTTCTGGCGTGCGCCGGGCGGCAAAACGTCGCCGCGCCTGGTCGCGTTCGGCAAGTCGTGCGGCTACCGTCACTTCGGATGGAGCGATGCCGGCTTCCTCGGCGACGAGCTGCCCAGCGATCGCTATCCCAACGCGCTGCTGCTCGAGCGCGCGCTGCGCACGCTGAAGCCCGGCGACATCGTGCTCGCGCACCTGGGGATCTGGTCGCGCAAGGAAGCGCTCGCGCCGATCCTCGACCCGCTGATCACGGGCCTCGAGGCGCGTGGCCACTGCTTCGCCACGTTGCGCGACTATCCGGCGGGGCGTGCCTCGTGATCGATCTCGCCGCGCAGGCATTCGCTGCCGTGCAGAGCTGGCTGTTCATGACGGTCGTCGAGCCGCTGCTGTTCCGCCTCGACGGCGCGGGCGTCATGGAGCAGGCCTACGACGGCACCGAGTTCTTCCTGCTCGGCCTGGTGCAGATCACCGTGCTCTACGCGATCCTGCGGCCGCTCGAATCGTGGAAGCCCGCCGAACGCTGGACCGATCGCCGGGCCGTGGGTGTCGACGTGATCTACACCTTCCTGCACCGCCTCGGCCTGTTCTCGCTCGCGCTGTTCTTCGTGCTCGACCCGCTGGTCGACGAGCTGGCCGGCCGGCTGCGCCTCGAAGGTATTCCGAACTTCAATCTCGACGACGTGTGGCCGGGCGTCACGTCGATCCCGCTGGTCGCGTTCGGCCTGTACCTGGTGGTCCTCGACCTCGTCAACTACTGGATCCATCGCGGCCAGCACCGGATCCGCTGGTGGTGGGCGCTGCACAGCCTGCATCACAGCCAGCGCCAGATGTCGTTGTGGACCGACGATCGCAACCACCTGCTCGACGACCTGCTGCGCGACGCGATCTTCGCGCTGATCGCGGTCGCCATCGGCGTGCAGCCCGGGCAGTTCGTGTTGCTGCTGATCGCCACCCGCAGCGTCGAGACGCTGCAGCACGCGAACCTGCGAATGTCGTTCGGACGCTGGGGCGAGCGCGGCCTCGTGTCGCCGTGCTTCCATCGCCGTCATCACGCGATCGGCGACGGGCACGAAGGCAGCCACCGCGGCTGCAACTTCGCCGTCCTGTTCCCGATCTGGGACGTGCTGTTCGGCACCGCGAACTTCGAGACCGGCTATCCGGCGACCGGCGTCCGCGACCAGCTGGACAGCGCGGTCGGGCCAGGGCGCGACTACGGCCGCGGCTTCTGGGCTCAGCAATGGCTGGGTCTGCGCCGCATGGTCGGCCGCTGACCGCTGCGAACCGCCGCGTTTGCGCATCCCCGTCGCCGCGCTGAGGTACCTTCCGTCTCCATGAACGACATCGCACGCGCGCTGGGGCGCGCCCTGGTCAGCCAGTTCCATCCCCGCATGCTGTGGCTCGCCATCTGGCCCTTCCTGGTCGCTCTGGTCCTCTGGGGCGTCGCGGGCTTCGTCTTCCGGCATCCCGCCATCGCGTGGCTGGAGCAGGCCGCCGGCGGCTCGATGGTCGGCACGACGATCGATGCGGGCTTCGCGTGGTTCGGCATCGACGGCGGCCTGGCGCTGATCGCAAGCGTGATCTACCTCGGCGTCCTCTTCGCGATGATGGTGCTGACCGCGCTGCTGATCATCGCCACCGTCGCGATGCCGACGGTCGTGACACACGTCGGCAGCCGCGAATATCCGGAGCTGGCGCGAAAGAACGGCGGCAGCTACGTCGGCAGTCTCGTCAACGCGCTGTGGGTCAGCGCGGTGTTCATCGTCGGTTTCGTGCTGACGATCCCGCTGTGGGTCATCGCCCCGCTCGCGCTGCTCGTGCCGTTGCTGTGGTGGGGCTGGGCCACCGCACGGATGTTCCGCTACGACGCGCTGGTGGCGCACGCGAGCCGCGAGGAACGCGAGGTTCTCTTCGCGCGGCATGGCAAGGCCTTCTTCGCGATCGGCACCACGGTCAGCCTGCTCAACTTCGTGCCGCCGTTCTTCTTCCTCGTGCCCATCCTCGGCGGCCTCGCATTCACGCACTTCGGGCTGCGCGCGCTGCAGCAGTTGCGTGCGGAGCGCGGCGAGACAGGGCCGAGCCCCATCCTCAACGACAAGGGAGTTGCATGAAGCGTTTCGGGGTCGTCATCGTCGGCGACGAGATACTGTCCGGCCGCCGCGCCGACAAGCATCTGGCGAAGGTCATCGAGCTGCTCACCGCCCGCGGCATCGAGCTGTCCTGGGCACAGTACGTGGGCGACGACCGGGAGGCCATCGCCGCGGTGCTGACCCGCACGTTCGCCGGCGACGACGTGGTGTTCGTGACGGGCGGCATCGGCGCCACGCCCGACGACCAGACCCGTCAGGCCGCCGCGCAGGCGCGTGGGGTCGACGTGGTGCTGCACCCGGAAGCCGAGAAGCTGATCCACGAGCGGATCGTCAAGATGAACGCCGAATCGCCGAACCCGCTTCCTTTCGATTCCCCCGAGCACCGGCAACGGATGCGGATGGGCGAGTTTCCCGCCGGCGCGACCATCATTCCCAATCCGTACAACCAAATCCCCGGCTTCATCGTCGACAGCCACTACTTCGTTCCGGGTTTTCCGGTGATGGCGTGGCCGATGCTCGAATGGGTCCTCGAGACGCGTTACGCCGATCTGTTCCACCGCGCGCCGCGGGCCGAGCGTTCGGTGCTGGTCTTCGACATGCCCGAGTCGCGCGTCACGCCGCTGATGGAAAGCATCGAGGCGGCGTTCGCGGATGTGCGGGTGTTCAGCCTTCCTTCGGTGGGCGATACCGCGGCTGCCGACAGCACCGATCCGCGGGTCGCCCTCCGCGCGCAGCGGCACATCGAACTGGGCGTGAAGGGACCTGCCGAGACCATCGGCGCCGCATTCGACGCGCTCGAAGCGGGGTTGCGGCGCCTCGACGCGCGCTTCACGCGCGTGGACGGCGGATGACGGGCCACGAATCGGCGGACCGGTCCGCGCTGGTGCTGTTCTCGGGCGGCCAGGATTCGACCACCTGCCTCGCCTGGGCTCTGCTCCGCTATCGACACGTCGAGACGATCGGGTTCGACTACGGCCAGCGGCACGCGGTCGAACTGACCTGCCGGGCCCCGGTTCGAGATGCGATGCGTCGCCTGTCGCCTGTGTGGGATGCGCGGCTGGGCGAAGACCACCTGGTCGACGCATCGGCGATCGCGAAGATCGCGGACACCGCGCTCACCACCGACGCGGCCATCGAACTCGACCAGCAAGGCTTGCCGACGACCTTCGTGCCCGGCCGCAACCTGCTGTTCCTGGTGCTGGCAGCGGCCGTGGCAACGCGGCGTCGTCTGAACGTGCTCGTCGGCGGTATGTGCGAGACCGATTACTCGGGCTATCCGGACTGTCGCGACGACACCGTCAAGGCGATGCAGCTGGCACTCAATCTGGGCATGAACCAGCGCTTTGCACTCGAAATGCCGCTGATGTGGCTCGACAAGGCGTCCACCTGGCGCCTCGCAGAGGAACTGGGCGGCGCGGCGTTCGTCGATCTCGTCCGCGACGAGACCCACACCTGCTACCTCGGCGACCACACCACCCGGCATCCGTGGGGCCTCGGGTGCGGCACCTGCCCCGCGTGCGTGCTCCGCGCGCGCGGCTACGAGTCGTATCGGGCGCTGCACGGCGAGACGCCGTCGTGAACCGGCATAAAAAAAGCCCGGGCCGATGCCGGCCCGGGCTTGGAAGGCATGCCGTTCCGGAGGAAGCGAGCAATGCCGAGGAGACAACGGTGGGGTCGTGCAGCGCACGACACCGAATAGCGGGCGCGCAACCGCAGCGCGCCGGATTCAGGGGTCTCTCGGAACTTGCAAACTCCGGGAGGCCGACGGTTGCAGAAAGCTAGAGCAAAAAGCGTGCGCGGTTTACCGTTTCCGACCGATCGGCGCTCGTCGGCCTTATTTCTTCGCGCGCGTCGTGGTCTTGACGGCGGCGTTGGTCGCGGCGGTGACGTTCGCTTCGGCCATCTCGACGGCTTGCTTGGTCGCCTTCGACAGGCTGTCGTAGGCCGAGCTGGCGGCAGCGACGGCCGACTT
Organism: Burkholderiales bacterium; assembly: GCA_038245975.1. Lineage (GTDB taxonomy): Bacteria > Pseudomonadota > Gammaproteobacteria > Burkholderiales > Burkholderiaceae_D > CAHJXF01. The sequence continues at coordinate 5,924 of JBBRRW010000102.1, read as the reverse complement.
CATCATCGCGACGGCCGTTTCGGAACCGGCGGGTGCATTCTTGGCGGCGCTGTCGATCATCGCGACGAACTTGGCGTTGGCATCCGACAGCTGCGCTTCGGCAACCTTCGTGAACTCGGCTTGCGTCGAGGTCGCGATGTCGTACATCAGGCGCGAGTAGGCGACGGCCTTCTCGGCGGCCGGCTGCAACTGCTGGGCGTTCCAGGCCAGCAGTTCCTGCGGGTCCTTGACCGACATCATGGCGCGCGCCTTGTCGGCGGACTCCTGCATGTTGGCCTTGGCGACGTTGAGGTTCAGCGCGACGATCTTCTCGACGCCGCTGAAAGCGGTTTGCGACAATGCGAAGAGGGTTTCCAGGTTGGCCTGGTAGGCGGCAGTGAATTGCTCGGGGCTGATCGGGGTCGTGAGTGTGTTCATGTCATCTCCATCAATAGTCTGGGTAGGGTCCGGAAATCGTCTGGTACCGGCGAGCAGCGACCATTCAGCAGGAGCAAGACCGTTGAACCGGCCATTCGGCTTCGCCGTTATTTTTGTTGCGTCGCAGCAATGAGGATTTTATGACAGCTCGCACCAAAGTCAAGTGGTTTGTTTCGCGATGCACGATACCGCTGCATCGCGACCCGGGATGAAAGCGTTCTACAGCGACGAATTCGTCCTGCCGTTGCCGGAGGGCCATCGATTTCCGATGCGCAAGTACCGCCTCACGCGCGACCTCGCCGTCGCGCGCGTCCCCGATCTGCAGCTGGTGCGGCCGTTGCCCGCTTCCCGGGAAGACCTCGAGCTCGCCCACACCGTCGCCTACGTCGGCGCCGTCTTCGACGGCACGCTGTCGCCACGGGAGCAGCGCGAGATCGGCTTCCCGTGGTCGATCGAGATGGTCGAGCGGTCCCGCCGCTCGGTGGGGGCGACACTCGCAGCCAGCCGCGCGGCGTGCACCGAGGGCATCGCGATCAACCTTGCCGGCGGCACTCACCATGCTTACGCGGACAAGGGCAGCGGTTTCTGCGTCTTCAACGACGTGGCCGTCGCGATCCGCGCGATGCGACGCGACCGTGCGAACGAAGGACTGGAACCGCTCGCTTACGCCGTGATCGACCTCGACGTCCATCAAGGCAACGGCACCGCCGCGATCCTCGCGGCCGACGACGACGTCTTCACGCTGTCGCTGCACGGCGAGAAGAACTTTCCCTTCCGCAAGGAGACCAGCACGCTCGATGTCGGTCTGCCCGACGGATGCGACGACACCGGCTACCTCGATGCGCTGGACCGCGCACTCGAGGCGCTGCTGGGACGCTTCTCGCCCGACTTCGTGTTCTACCTGGCCGGGGCTGACCCGTACACCGGCGATCGGCTCGGCCGGCTCGATCTTACGGTCGAAGGACTGGGCGCCCGCGACCGCCGCGTGTTCGACCTCGCGGCCGCACGGGACCTGCCGGTCGCCGTGGCGATGGCCGGCGGCTACGGGCACGTCATCGAGGAGACCTGTGCGATCCATGCGCAGACGGTCGCGCTCGCTGCCGACTACATCCATCGCTACGACGGGCGCGCGCGCGTCGCCGCGACCGATGCCGCCGTTCCCATGGGTGCACCGTGAGCGCGACCACCGGCAAGCTGCCGGCGATCCAGGCGCCGGACAGCGCGTGGATCCGTGCGATGCCCGCGGTCTTCGTGCTGATCTGGAGCACCGGCTTCGTCGTTGCCAAGTTCGGGCTGCCGTATTCGTCGCCGCTGTGGTTCCTGAACCTGCGCTTCGCCTGTGTCGTCGTCGCGCTGCTGATCGCGATCCCGTTCGTCAAGGTCCCGTGGCCGTCGCGCGCGGCCGTGGGGCACATCGCGCTCGCCGGCTTGCTGCTGCAGGCCGGCTACCTCGGCGGCGTCTGGGTCGCCATCTCCCAAGGCATGCCGGCCGGACTCGCTGCGCTGATCGTCGGGCTGCAGCCGGTGATCACGGCCTTCGTCGCGCCGGCGATCGGCGAACGGGTGTCGGGCCGCCAGTGGGTCGGCTTCGCGCTCGGCTTTCTCGGCGTGGTCCTGGTCGTGCTCGACAAGATCGCGCTGATCGCGTTGCCCGCTTCGAGCCTCGTGCTGGCCGTGTCGGCGCTGTTCTCGATCACCGTCGGCACGCTGTACCAGAAGCGCAAGTGCCCGAGCTTCGACCTGCGTGCCGGGACGCTGATCCAGTTCACTGCGTCGCTGCTGGTCACGGTGCCGTTGGCATTGATCTTCGAAGTGTGGAACGTGCGCTTCACGCCGCAGTTCATCGGTGCGCTGACGTGGTCGGTGCTGGTCCTCTCGATCGGCGGCATGGCGTTGCTGTTTCCGCTGATCCGGCGCGGCGAGGCCACGCGCGTGACCAGCCTGTTCTACCTCGTGCCGCCGGTGACGGCGCTGATGGCGTGGATCGCGTTCGGCGAGCGCTTCAGCCATCGCGCACTGTTCGGCATGGCGTGCGCGGTCGTCGGCGTCGCGCTCGTGGTCATGCGACGACGATGAGCCGACACTAGAATGACGGCCTCGGGTCGCTCGCTGCCTCGTCACGTCCCCCTCTACCGATCGCCGCCGCGATCCGACTTCCATCCCATGAGTTCCGCGATCCCCGATTCCTACGAGACCGTCCCGGCGACGGACCACGGCGCCGCCATCGTCGACGAGGCGATCACGTCGCGGCGCTCGATCCGCGCCTTCCTGCCGACCGCCGTCGCGCGCGACGACATCGAGGCCATCATCTCGGTCGCCTCGCGGGCGCCGTCGGGGACCAACATCCAGCCGTGGAAGGTGACGGTGCTGACCGGCGATGCGCTGACCCGACTGTCGGGGAAGATCCTCGCGGCGCACGACGATCCGGACTCGCAGACGCTGCACACCGAGGAGTACCCGTACTACCCGACGAAATGGGAGTCGCCGTACATCGAGCGGCGACGCAAGGTCGGCTGGGACCTGTACGGACTGCTCGGCCTCGGTCGCGAAGACAAGGCCGGGATGCATGCACAGCACGGTCGCAACTACGCATTCTTCGATGCGCCGGTCGGGCTCATGTTCACGATCGACCGCGTGCTCGAACTCGGCTCCTGGCTCGACTACGGCATGTTCCTCGAAGCCGTGATGGTGGCGGCCCGCGGTCGCGGGCTCGACACTTGTCCGCAGGCCGCGTTCAACCGCTTCCACGGGCTGATCGGTGAACACATCGGCATGCCGGCGAGCGAACGCTTCGTGTGCGGCATGAGCCTCGGTTACGCGGACCCGTCCCGCATCGAGAACTCGCTGGTGACCGAACGGGAACCTCTCGAACGCTTCGTGCGTTTCCTGGAATGACGCGGTGAACTTCCACCGCTGATGGCCGGCGCCGTGTCTTCCGTGCGTTGCGTGCCGACCGTGCTGGTCGCCGCGCTGGTCGCGTCGCTGATCCTGCTCGCGGGTTGCGCGACGCCGCAGGGCGTTGCGGATCGTGAGGCCGGCGACGACCTCGCGCGCGCCGAACGCGCGTTCACCGCAGCGGCGCTGCGCTCGGGCGTCAAGGTCGCGTTCCTCGATGCGCTGGCCGACGACGCGACGATCTTCCGGCCGGGCCCGGTCGAAGGCAAGACCTTCATCGCCGCCCGGCCCGACAGTCCGATCGTGCTCGAATGGCAGCCGCAACGGATCGGCGTGTCCGCTTCGGGAGACCTCGGCTACTCGACCGGCCCGTACCGGCTGACCTTTAAGAAGACGCCGGACCAGCCGGGCTTCGGTCAGTCCTTCAGCGTGTGGAAGCGGGACGCCGCCGGACGATGGAAGGTCCTGATCGACCACGGCATCGAGCACCCCGGGTCGACCGGCTGGTCCGGATTCGAGGTCATCGTGCCCGAGCGCAGCGTCCTGCGGGCGACGACGGTCGCGGCGGCCGAGGCCGACTTCGCCCGCAGGACGGCGTCGATCGGCCTGGTCGACGCCTACCGGGCCGTGGCTTCGCGCCACGTGCGCATCCTGCGCGACGGGAAGGGCCCGATCGACGGGCGCGAGCGGTTGCGCGACGTGCCCGACGGCGGTGCGCGATGGTCGTGGACACGGACCGACAGCGGCGTGGCCGGGTCGGGCGATCTTGCGTGGACGATGGGACGCTATCGATCGCGGGCACCCGACGGCGCGTCGTCGAACGGTTTCTACGTCCGGGTCTGGCGGGCCGAAGACGGCGTCTGGAAGATCCTGTCCGACGTCCTCGCGCCGCTGGCCGAGCCCGTGCACTGAAGCCTTCGGCGCCGGTGCGACGCCGGCAGCCCATCGTCATTCACCACCAGGAGACCTTCATGGAGAAGAACAGCAAGCCGCACCGCATCGCCGTGATCCCCGGCGACGGCATCGGCAAGGAAGTCATGCCCGAAGGACTCCGCGTCCTCGACGTGGTCGCGGAGCGCTTCGGCATCGACTTCGAACGGGTCCCGATCGAATGGTCCAGCTGCGACTACTTCGAACAGCACGGGAAGATGATGCCGGACGACTGGAATGCACAGCTGAGCGCCTGCGACGCGATCTTCTTCGGCGCGGTCGGCTGGCCGGCGCTGGTGCCCGACCACGTCTCGCTGTGGGGCTCGCTGCTGCAGTTCAGGCGCGCGTTCGACCAATACGTCAACCTGCGGCCGTGCCGCCTGATGCCCGGCGTGCGTTCGCCGCTGGTCGATCGCGACGGCCGCGCGCGCGCCGCCGGCGAGATCGACTTCTATGTCGTGCGCGAGAACACCGAAGGCGAGTACTCGAGCGTCGGCGGCCGCATGTACGCGGGCACCGAACGCGAGGTGGTGATCCAGGAAACGGTGATGAGCCGCATCGGCGTCGATCGCATCGCGCGCTACGCGTTCGAGCTCGCGCAGAAGCGTCCGAAGAAGCACCTGACGTCGGCGACCAAGTCGAACGGCATCGCCATCACGATGCCGTACTGGGACGAGCGCATCGCCGCGATGGCAGCACAGTTTCCCGACGTCAAGGTCGACCAGTACCACATCGACATCCTGACGGCCCACTTCGTGCTGCATCCGGAATGGTTCGACGTCGTGGTCGCGTCCAATCTGTTCGGCGACATCCTGTCGGACCTCGGTCCCGCGTGCACCGGCACGATCGGCATCGCGCCGTCGGCCAACATCAATCCCGAGGGCCTGTTCCCGTCGCTGTTCGAGCCGGTCCACGGTTCGGCGCCGGACATCGCGGGGAAGGGCATCGCCAACCCCATCGGGATGATCTGGTCGGCGTCGCTGATGCTCGAGCACCTCGGGCATGCCGATGCGGCGGCCGCCGTGCTTCGCGCCATCGAGGAAACTCTGGCCGATCCGGCGGCTGCGCGCACCCGCGATCTCGGCGGCAGCGCGTCGACCGCCGAGGCCGGGAGCGCCATCGCACAGCGTCTCGAAGCGATGACGCTCAGATAAATGCCAAATCGGTCGAAACAGCGTTTGGTCGTCACGATTTCCACCACATAAAAGTAGCGAGAATTTGCCTCAAGGACTTTATCTATGTCTTTCATCTTGAACACCTTTCGTGCGTCCATTACACTGGCGCCATTTTATGGATAAGGAGCTCGGGATGCGTGCGGAAGCCAGGAAGCGATTCACGAGGCCCATTTCCGCACTCGTTCTTGCCACGTTGACCATCGCCCTGGCGGTTCCCGGCGTCGCGCTGGCGTCCCGCACGACGAAGGCCGCGCCCCCGCGCATCAAGACCGCCGCCGTCGCGAGCCGCGTCAAGGTCGTGATCCCGGCGCGCGGCGCGCGCGGCCACGCGATGCGTGCCGGCGGTGAAGTCGGCCTCCATCGCGCGGTGCTGGTTCAGAGCGCCCGCGGCGCTCACGGCGTCAAGCTCCGGAAGGTGTATGCGCTGATCCCGGCGCGTCCGTCGCTCGCGGCGACGCAAGGCCTGCGCCTCAATCCCGACTCGATCGCCGGCGACATCGAAGACAC
>JBBRRW010000101.1:0-11509 GCA_038245975.1 Burkholderiales bacterium | reverse complement strand
TCGATGCCGTAGCGCTGCGACTGCGGATCGAAGCGGATCCATCGGCCCGCGACGGGCTCCGGCTGGTTCACCGACGTGCAGGCCGTGCATGCGGCCAGCAGCACGGCTGCGATCAACCCTCGTGACATCTTCGACATCTCGCTCTCCCGGTTCGGGTTCGGATCGGATCGGCCGCCCGGTGCGCTCGCGCATCGGCGTCGAAGGCGATCGCCTCGTGGGCGGAAAGCAGCGACGACGCGCGCGGCGGCTCCTTTCGCGAGACCAGTATCGAGACCGCGGACCTACCGTTGACCCACGGATGCGGGACCTGCTGCGGCGCGCCGGAGGCGCGGTCGCGTCCCTCGCGCCCGCGCGCGTCTGTATCCTCGCGGTCGCACATCGATGTCCGATGCGCCGGCCCTGCACTGAAGGAGCGAACGATGAAATGGATGCGGTACAGCCACCGGGGCACGGTGGGCTTCGGCGTGCTCGACGGCGAGCGCGTGCAGCCGCACGACGGCGATCTCTTCGATCGCCCCGTGCCCGCCGGCGAAGCGATCGACGTGCACCAGGTCACGTGGCTGCCGCCGTGCCGGCCGACGAAGATCGTCGGCCTGTGGAACAACTATCGCGCCGCGGCCGAGAAGAACGGCTGGTCGGTCCCGCCCGAGCCGCTGTATTTCCTCAAGTCACCGGGCAGTGCGACCGGCCACGGGCAGGCCATCGCGGTGCCGTCTTCCTACGACGGTCGGGTGGTCTACGAAGGCGAGCTCGCGGTCGTGATCGGCCGCCGCGCCAAGGACGTCGCCGTCGCCGATGCAGCGGCGTTCATCTTCGGCTACGCGTGCGCCAACGACGTCACCGCGCTCGAACTGCTGCATCGCGACCCGTCGTTCCCACAATGGACGCGGGCGAAGAGCTTCGACGGATTCGCGGCGTTCGGTCCCGTGATCGAGACCGACTTCGATCCGTCCACGGCGGTGCTGCGCACGATGGTCGGCGGCCGCGAGCGACAGAACTACGCGCTGTCGGACATGTTCTTCGGCCCCGCGGAACTGGTGTCGCACCTGTCACGCGACATGACGCTCGAAGCCGGCGACGTGATCTTCTGCGGTACGTCGCTCGGTGTGCTGCCGATGAAACCCGGCACGACGGTCGACGTCGAGGTCGACGGCATCGGCACGCTGTCGAACGTCTACGGCGGCGTCGCTCCGGTCACAGCGGACTGATCGCCAGGCGTCCGTGCTGCGTCTCGAGCGTGTGCGCGAGCAGCTTGGCGGTCGCGTAGATCGCCTCGATCTTCGGCGTCGGCGTGCCGGTGATGCGGCCGAGTTCCACCACCGAGCCGACGAGGGCCTCGAGCTCCAGCGCGCGCCCGTGCTCGACGTCCTGCAGCATCGACGTCTTGTGCGCGCCGACCGCCTCGGCGCCCGCGATGCGCTGGTCGAGCGAGACCTTGAACTGCACGCCGAGTTGTTCGCCGACGGCCTGCGCCTCGGCCATCATCCCCGCGACCAGCGCGCGGGACGCGGGGAAGCGCGCGATGTCCTCGAGCGTCGCGTGGGTCAGCGCCGAGATCGGATTGAAGCTCAGGTTGCCCCACAGCTTGACCCACAGTTCGCTGCGGATGTCGCGCGCGACGGGCGCCTTGAAGCCGGCCTTCATCAGCACCTTCGACAACGCCTCGATGCGCTCGCTGCGCGAACCGTCGAGCTCGCCGATCGAGAAGCGGTTGCCTTCGATCAGCCGCACCACGCCGGGCGAAACCAGCTCCGCTGCGGGGTACACGATGCTGCCGATGATGCGCTCGGGTTCGATGTGCGCCGCGATGCGGCCGCCCGGGTCGACGCTTTCGAGGGCGCGGCCTTCGTAGGGTCCGGCGAGCCGGTGGAAGTACCACCACGGCAGCCCGTTGATCATCGTGACGACCATCGTCCGCGGACCGAACAGGTCGCGCAGGTCGGGCAGCAGGTCGCCGACCTGATGCGCCTTCACCGTCAGCAGCACCGCGTCCTGCGGACCGGCGTCGGCCATACGCTGCACGGCCTTCGCGGTCGGCGCGTGCTGTTCGCTGCCGTCCTCCAGGATCAGCCTGAAGCCGTGGGCGTTGATGGCGTCGAGGTTGCGATTGCGCGCGATGAACGTGACGTCCTCGCCGGCGATCGCGAGCTTCGCGCCGAGATAGCCGCCGATGGCACCGGCGCCGACGACCGCGATCTTCATGCGTTCACCGGCTGCAACGGCGGCCCGGCGGCGGCGGACGCGGTCTGCATCTTCCGGCGCATCGGTTTCAGTACCGCCAGCGAGAGGATCGCGGCGACCAGATTCATCACGCTCGCGGTGATGAAGACCGCGCTCCATCCGCCCGCCGCGGCCAGCACGCTGGTGAATGGCACGAGCAGCGCGGCGGTTCCCTTCGCCGTGTAGAGCAGCCCCGCGTTGGCGGCCGCGTATCGCGAGCCGTAGGTGTCGCCGCAGGTGGCCGGGAAGAGACTGTAGATCTCGCCCCACGCGAAGAACACCATGCCGGTGAGGATCACGAACGCGACCGGACTCTGGCCGAAGCGGCTGAGCAGCAGGATGCCGACGCCTTCGAGGAAGAAGGCGATGAACATCGTGTTCTCGCGGCCGATGCGGTCCGAGACCCAGCCGAAGAACGGTCGCGTGACGCCGTTCAGCACACGGTCGATGGATAGCGCGAAGGTCAGTGCCGGCAACGTGATGCCGATCAGGCTCACCGGGACATCGGCGATCTTGAAATCCTTGGCGATCGGCGCGAGCTGCGCGGTGGCCATCAGGCCACCGGCCGCCATCATCACGAACATCAGGTACATGACCCAGAACACCGGCGTGGTCAGCATCTGCGCGGGCGTGTAGTCGCGCCGGCTCGCCCACTGCGCCATCTGCTTCGAGGTGGGGACCGCGAAGCCGGGCTTCGGCGACATCAGGAAGAGGGCGAGCACAAACACCACCACGCCCTGCACGATGCCGAACTTCAGGAACGTGGCCTCGTAACCCTGCGTCTTGATCATCGACGCGATCGGGATGACGGTCAGCGCCGAGCCCGCACCGAAGCCCATCGCCGTCAGCCCGGCCGCGAGACCGCGCCGATCCGGAAACCATTTCAGCGCGTTGCCGACGCAGGTGCCGTAGACCGCGCCGGCGCCGGTGCCGCCGATGGCCGCCGAGATGTAGAGCATCGTCAGCGAGTCCGCGTACGCGTTCATGACCCACGAGATGCCCACCAGCAGACCGCCGGCCAGCGTCACCGGCCGCGGACCGAAGCGGTCGACGAGATAGCCCTCGATCGGCACCAGCCAGGTCTCGGTGACCACGAAGATCGTGAAGGCGATCTGGATCGCGGCCTTGCTCCACTGGTACTTGTCCTGGATCGGGTTCACGAACAGCGTCCACCCGTATTGCAGGTTGGCGATCATCGACATGCAGACGATGCCGATGATCAACTGGATCCAGCGCGTCATCGGCGCGGAAGAAGGGCTGTTTTCGAGGACACCGGATGCCATGGCGGATCTCCTGCTCGCGGGTGGGGACGGGCACGTGCACGCCGCGGCGGTCCGCGGCGTCGACGACTATCGGTAGACCAGTACGGGAATCTTCGAGTGCGTCAGGACCTTCTGGGTCTCGCTGCCGAGGATCAGGCTCTTGATGCCGCGGCGACCGTGCGACGCCATCACGATCAGGTCGCAGCCGCGCGCCGATGCGGCGGCGATGATCCCTTCGTACGGCGCGCCTTCGTCGGCGACGACGCGATCGCTGACGACGCCTTGGGCCTTCGCCAGCGCCTCGAGCGCATCGAGATAGTCGTTGGCCTGGCGCAGCGATTGTCGCTCGAATTCCTCGCGCGGCATCTGGTCGACGTAGCCGCCGCCTTCGCCGCCGAAGAAGCTCTGGCGCGTCTCGGGGCGTGCGTGGAAGAAGGTGACCCGCGCCTGCATCGCCGCGGCGATGTCGACGGCCCGTTCGGCCGCGGCTCGCGACAGCGCCGAGCCGTCGGTCGGCGCCAGGATGTGCTTGAACAGTTGCAAGTCCGTCTCCTCGTCGATGATCGGCGGATCGTCCGTGCGACCGCGACCGTTGCTTCGTTCGCGCTGCTTCAGTGCATCGAGCTGCGGTGTCCGGTCACGAACGCCGTCATCCCAACCCCAGCTTCTGCGCGAGGCCGATGCGTTGCAGCTTGCCGGTCGCGCCCTTCGGGATCTCGTCCATGAACAGGATCTTCTTCGGCACCTTGTAGTCGGCGGCGCGGTCGGCCACGAAGGCCTGCAGCTCGCGTTCGGTGACGGCCTGCCCGTCGCGCAGCACGACGACGGCGGCGACTTCCTCGCCGAGCTTGTCGTGCGGCATCCCGAAGCACACCACCTGCGCGACCGCTGGATGGTCCATCAGGATCTCGTCGACCTCGCGTGGGCTGACTTTCTCGCCGCCGCGATTGATGATCTCCTTCAGCCGCCCGGTGATGCTGATGTAGCCGTCGTCGTCCATCACGCCCTGGTCGCCGGTGCGGAACCAGCCGTCGGTGAAGCCTTCGGCATTGGCCTGCGGATTGTTCTCGTAGCCGGCCGTGACGTTGGGCCCGCGGATGACGATCTCACCGGTGCCGCCCAGCGGCAGCAGGGCGCCGGTCGCGGTGTCCATGATCGCGATCTCCGGTCCTGCCGCGACGCCCACGGTGCCCGGCTTGCGCACGGCCGGCGGCAGCGGGTTGCTGGCCATCTGGTGCGTCGCTTCGGTCATGCCGTACGACTCGATCAGCGGCGCGTGGAAGATGTCTTCCAGTTCCTTGATGACCTGCGGCGGCATCGAAGACGACGACGAGCGCATGAAGCGCAGCGGGTTGCGCGCGACGATGTCGGCGTTCTTCGAGGCGCGCGCGACGATGGTCTGGTGCATCGTCGGGACGGCCGTGTACCAGGTGGGATGGGCCTCGTCCATCCAGCCGAAGAACTTCAGCGCGTTGAAGCCCGGCGTGCAGAACACCTGCGAGCCCGCGGCCAGCGGTGCGAGCACGCCGGCGATCAGGCCGTGGATGTGGAACAGCGGCATGATGTTGAGCCCGCAGTCGGTGGGCCGGAACTGCAGCGTCTTGCGGATATGCGTGGCCGACGCGGCGAGATTGGCCTGCGACAACAGCACGATCTTCGGGCGCGACGTGGTGCCTGACGTGTGCAGCACCATCGAGACGTCGTCGGGCTCGGCATAGCCACCCAACAGCGCGGGTGCCGCCTGCGATGCGTCGCGTGCCTCGAGCACGAAGCTGCCGGCACCGTCGCCGGTCTGGGGAACGAGGTCGATCACCGCGACGCCGTGCCGGATCGCGACGTCGATCGCCGGCGATGCGCTGCCGCGCTCGACGATCAGCGCCTTCGCATGCAGGTCCGACAGATAGAACTCGAACTCGTCGGCGCGATACGCGGGATTCAGAGGCGCGCTCGCGACGCTGCTGGCGCAGGCCATGTAGCAGGTCGCCATCTCGGGGCCGTTCGGCAGCACGATCGCGACGCGGTCGTTGCGGCCGATGCCGAGGCCGTTCAGCGTGGCGATGGTCTGGCCGATCAGCGCGCGCAGCGCGCCGAAGCGCAGCGGCTCGCGCGCAGGCGCCGAGATCGCGGGCGCGTCGTCTGCGCCACTGGCCAGCAGATCCTTCAACGGGTGTTGCATCGTGACTCCATCGAGAGGGGGCGACGCGATGGCCGAGACGATGAGCGGCGGCGCACTGCGAGGCGGGGGGATGATCAACCGGATCGAAAGGTTCGGGCAAGCAGTTCTTGCCCGCCTTGCGGCCTCGGCCATTTCGCGATAGGCGGAAACGACCCGCGATCGTTAGACTTCCCGTGCACGAAACCACCCGATCAGGAGACGAAATGCCCGCCTACACGACCCTTCGCATCGAGAAGGACGCCACCGAACCGCGCATCGCACGACTGACCCTCAGCCGGCCGGAGAAGCTGAACGCGATCAACGGCGCGATGCCCGACGAGATCGCGATGGCGGTCAAGTGGGCCGAGCGCGACGACGAGGTGCACGTCGTCATCGTCGAAGGCGAAGGCCGCGCGTTCTGCGCCGGCTTCGACATGCAGGAGTACGCCGAGTCCGGTCCGGCCGACGGCAGCGATCATCCGAACCGCCAGGAGAAGACGCCGTGGGATCCGATGGTCGACTACGCGGCGATGATGCACAGCACCGAAGGCATCATGTCGCTGTGGCGCTCGAAGAAGCCGACCATCGCCAAGGTTCACGGTTACGCGGTGGCCGGCGGCAGCGACATCGCGTTGTGCTGCGACCTGCTGATAATGGCCGACGACGCGAAGATCGGCTACATGCCGACGCGGGTGTGGGGCTGCCCGACCACCGCGATGTGGACCTACCGGCTCGGCGCCGCACGGGCCAAGCAGCTGATGTTCACCGGCGACCTGATCGACGGGAAAAAGGCCGCCGACTGGGGTCTCGCGAACAGTACGGTGCCGTTCGGGGAACTGGAGGACGCGACCTTCGCGCTGGCGAAGCGCATCTCCGGCGTGCCGCGCTCGCAGCTGATGATGCACAAGATGGTCGTCAATCAGGTGTGGATGTCGATGGGCCTCGAGCAGACGCAGATGTTCGCGAACGTGTTCGACGGCATCACGCGCCACAACCCCGACGGCATGTGGTTCCGTCGGCACGCCGAGGTCGAGGGCTTCAAGAGCGCGGTCGAATGGCGCGACAGCGGACGTCCGATCCCCGAAGGCGACGAGGCGCGCGCGCTGATCGCGGAGCTGGACAAGCGTCGCAGTTAGGGCGCGGCAAACGGGCGGCGTCGGCGCAGCTTCGCGTCGTTGCGGCCCTTCCTTTCTTGCGGCCGAGCCGGAGGCGGCCGGGCATCGTCTTCATTCCTCGCTGCGCGACCGAGGATGTTGTGGCAATGCTCTGTTCGATGAAACCTCATCGCTTTCTGAACCGTATGGCACGGTATCGAAATATCGGAGAAGCATGGTGGCCGATGCCTATGATTTGCTGCCGTTTGCGATACGAGGACACGGTGGTGTCCGCCTGCGGCTCCTGCGTGCTGCCGAGAGCCTGTGCAAGGGCGACCCGGCTCCCGAGCCGGTTCCCCGCTGCTCGAAGAGTTCGAGCGTGCGCCAGGGGCCGGCACCCCTGCCGCTGATCCCCCAGTCGTCCCGCGTCAGGGTCCGTCAGCGTCGCGACCGGCCGGATCGCCGCCCAGCCGACGGGACAGCGCCTGCGCGCACTGCCGGATGGCGCGCGCGAGTTCGCCGTCCCACGATGCATCGAAGGTGCCCGACGGTCCCAGCGCCGTGACGGCGAGCACGATGCGCCGGTTGAAATCGAACACCGGCGCGCTGAGCGCGTTGATCCCGGGAATCGGCTTGCCCACCGCGCGGGCCAGTCCGCGTCGGCGGACTTCGTCGAGCACGCGCGTGGTCGCGGCCTCGGTGGGTCGGTCGCTGCCGCTACCGTAGAGCCGCAACGCTTCCTGCGCGAGCATGTGCTCGACGACGGCCGGCGGCAGCCACGCCGCGAACACCAGGCCCGTCGCGGTGTTGAGCAGCGACATCACGGTGCCGGTACGCATGTTGACGTGCAGCGGATGGATCGACTCCTCGATGCGCACGACCGTCGGTCCGAGATGACCGTGCGCGGCGATTGCGACCGTGTGCCCGATGCGCGCGACGAGCGCCTCGGCGGCGCGCGTCGCCTCGCGCAGCGGATCGAGGCGCTGCAATGCGGCCAGACCGAGTTGCGCCGCCAGCGGTCCCAGATCGTAGGTGCCCGACCGCGGGTCCTGGCTGACCAGCCCCAGCTTGCAGAAGCTGACCAGATAACGATGGGCCTTCGACGCGTCCATGCCGCCCTCGCGCGCAAGCTCGCCCAGCGCCAGCGCGCGGCCCGCGTTGGCCAGCGCCAGCAACAATTGTCCGCCCACTTCGATCGACTGGATGCCGCGTTGCAGCTTGGTCATGGAGGGTGGTGGTGCGAAGCTGAGGAGGCGTGCGACTAGAATTGTCCATAGGCCAATGCGTTGACCCAGTGGCAATCATCGCATACGATGCACGATCCGGGGTGACCGCTACGCCCTGTCCGGAGACGACGATGACGACCCACAAGACCTTTGCCTCGCAGGCGGACCTCGAAGAGAAGAAGGTCACCTTCGAACGGCTCTCCGAACACGCGTATGCCTACACCGCCGAGGGCGACCCCAACACCGGCATCGTGATCGGCGACAACGCGGTGCTGGTGGCCGACACGCAGGCCACGCCGGTGATGGCGCAGGACGTCATCCGGCGCATCCGCGAGGTCACCGACAAGCCGATCCGCTACGTCGTGCTGACCCACTATCACGCGGTGCGCGTGCTCGGCGCGTCGGCCTACAACGCGTCCGAAGTCATCGCGAGCCAGGACACCTACGACCTCATCGTCGAGCGCGGCGCGGCCGACATGGCCAGCGAGATCGGCCGCTTCCCGCGGCTGTTCCAGTCGGTCGAGAGCGTGCCGGGCCTGACGTGGCCGACGATGACCTTTCAGGGTGCGATGACGCTGTGGCTCGGCAAGCTCGAGGTCCGGCTGCTGCAGCTCGGTCGCGGACACACCAAGGGCGACACCGTCGTATGGCTGCCGGGCGACAAGACGCTGCTGTCGGGCGACCTCGTCGAATTCGGGGCCACGCCGTACGCGGGTGACAGCTACTTCGAGGACTGGCCCGCGACGCTCGACGCCGTGGCCGCGCTGCAGCCGTCGCAGCTCGTGCCCGGCCGTGGCGCCGCGTTGAAGACCCCGGCCGAAGTCGCCGAGGGCCTTGCCGGCACGCGCGCCTTCGTGTCCGAACTCTACGAAGCCGTGAAGGTCGCCGCACGCAGCGGCAAGGACCTCGGCGCGACCTACAAGGAGACGTACGCGAAGCTCAAGCCCAAGTACGGCCATTGGGTCATCTTCGATCACTGCATGCCGTTCGACGTGACGCGTGCCTACGATCTGGCGACGAAGTATCCCGATCCGCGCATCTGGACCGCCGAGCGCGACCAGGCGATGTGGGAAGCCCTCGAGGGCTGAGTCGAGCCGCGGAGCCGCACCGCAACGCATCGTTACCGCCATGCCGCCCGACTACCAAAGCCTGACGTTCGCCTATCGGCCGTCCGAGGACCAGGCGCGGCCGGACGGGGCGCCGCCGATCCATCACCCCGTGGTGGTCGTCGGCGCCGGACCCGTGGGCCTGACCTGCGCGATCGACCTAGCCCGCCAGGGCATCAAGGTGGTGGTGCTCGACGACGACGACACGCTGTCGACCGGGTCGCGCGCGATCTGCTTCGCGAAGCGAACGCTGGAAATCTGGGATCGTCTCGGCTGCGGCGACCGCATGGTCGACAAGGGCGTGTCGTGGAACGTCGGCAAGGTCTACTTCCAGGACGCGCTGGTCTATCGCTTCGACCTGCTCGAAGAGGCCGGCCACCGCCGCCCCGCGTTCATCAACCTGCAGCAGTACTACGTCGAGGGCTTCCTGTTCGAAGCCGCCGCGGCCGAGCCCAACATCGAGCTGCGCTGGAAGAACCGGGTCGCGGGTCTCGAGCAGGACGCCACGCGCGCCACGCTGACGATCGAGACACCCGACGGTGCGTACCGGCTCGACACCGACTACGTCATCGCCTGCGACGGGTCGCGTTCGCCGGTCCGCGGCCTGCTCGGCCTCAGGAGCGCGGGGCACTCGTTCCGCGACCGCTTCCTGATCGCCGACGTGAAGATGACGCCCGCAGCATCGGCCCGCTTTGCGGCCGAACGCTGGTTCTGGTTCGACCCGCCTTTCCATCGCGGCCAGTCGGTCCTGCTGCATCGACAGCCCGACGACGTGTGGCGCATCGACTTCCAGCTCGGCTGGGACGCGGACCCCGTCGCCGAGCGTGAACCCGAACGGGTCGCGGCCCGCGTGCGGGCCCTGCTCGCCGCATCGGGAAGCGCGGACGTGGCATTCACGTTCGAGTGGATCAGCGTCTACACCTTCGCCTGCCTGCGCATGGATCGCTTCCGTCATGGGCGCGTGCTGTTCGCCGGCGACGCGGCGCACGGCGTGTCGCCGTTCGGCGCGCGTGGCGCCAACTCGGGCGTGCAGGACGCGGACAACCTGGCGTGGAAGATGCGCCTCGTGCTCGAAGGCAGGGCGCCCGACCGCCTGCTCGACAGCTACGACGAGGAGCGGGTCACCGCGGCCGACGAGAACATCCTGAACTCGACGCGCTCCACCGACTTCATCACGCCGAAGAGCGAGATCTCCATGACTTTCCGCGATGCGGTGCTGAAGCTCGCGGGCACGCATCCGTTCGCGCGGAAGCTGGTCAACAGCGGGCGGCTCTCGGTGCCGTCCACGCTGGCATCGTCGTCGCTGAACACGCCCGACGTCGACGTCTTCGCGGGTCCGATGGTGCCGGGTGCGACCTGCGTCGATGCCCCGGTCACGGTCGACGGCCGGCAGGCGTGGCTGCTCGATCAGTTACGCGAGACCTTCACGCTGCTGTGTTTCGCCGATGCCGCGCAGGACGTCGAGGAGACCGTCGTCGAAGTTCCGGACACCGGCGTCCCGCTGCGCATCGTCGTCGTACCCACCGCCGGCGATGGGTACGCGCCGAGCGGCACGTCGGTGACGCTGGTGCACGATCGCGAAGGCCAGGTCGCGAGCCGCTACGATGCGACCCCGGGATGCGCGTACCTGATCCGGCCCGACCAGCATGTCTGCGCGCGCTGGCGGCAGTGGCACGCGGACGACGTCCGCTCGGCCCTTGCCCGGGCGACCTGCAACGATTGAGCACGCACCCATGCAGACCCTGAACAGCGACGCGAACCTCGCGCGACCCGACGACTTCTACGAGCAGTTGATCGATATGCATCGCGACCTCACGCGCGAGCAGAGCGCGCTCGTCAACTGCAAGCTCATCCTCTTGCTGGCCAACCACATCGGCGATGCCGACGTCCTGGGCGAGGCGATGCGTCGTGCGCGCGACGACATCGGCACGACGCCGGGCACCGCCGATCCGGAGCACCCATGACCGCGACCGTCCTTCATCCTGCGTCGATCACGTCGCCGCTGACCTACCAGTCCGGCTTCGGCAACGAGTTCGCGACCGAGGCCGTCGCCGGCACCCTGCCGGTCGGACGCAATTCGCCGCAGCGCGTGGCCCACGGACTGTATGCCGAGCAGATCTCCGGTACGGCCTTCACCGCACCGCGCAGCCACAATCGCCGCTCGTGGCTGTATCGCATCCGGCCGGCGGCCGTGCATCGGCCCTTCGTCGAGATCGATATGGGCCTGATCCGGGGCGGCGGCGGCGCGCGCTTCGACGAGGTGCCGACGCCGCCCAATCAGCTGCGCTGGGATCCGCTGCCGATACCGACGGCGCCGACCGACTTCGTCGCGGGCCTGACGACGGTGGCCGGCAACGACGGCTGCGGCATCCATCTGTACGCGGCCAACCGTTCGATGGAAGGGCGCTTCTTCTACGACGCCGACGGCGAACTGCTGATCGTCCCG
>JBBRRW010000100.1:0-11768 GCA_038245975.1 Burkholderiales bacterium | reverse complement strand
GGCATGGTGGGCGTCTGCCTCACCGTGATCGGGCTGATCCGCATCGTCATCTCGATCCGGAAGATCGACACGGTCGCCGACGACATCCTCGCGGTCAACGCGGTGCTGTTCCTGATCGCCTGCCTGGTCGCCTACAGCGCGTTACGCAGCCGCGACCGGCGACGGATGGTGAAGCTCGAACACGTCGCCGACGCCGTGTTCCTGCTGGCGATGACCGTGATGGTCTTCGCCTGCCTCTTCCTCACCTATTCGATCGCGGCCCTGTAATCGCCATCCACGCCAGAGCCCGCTCGGCGACCGTTGCGCCGTCGCTGCGTCGCCGCCAGCGCCACCAGTCCCGCGCCGAGCAAGCCGAGTAGCGCCGGTTCGGGCACGGCCCTCGTCGACGCCAGGATGTTGCCGCGGATCTCGCCACCGGGGAATGTGGCGTTGTGGATGTTGATGTAAGCCAGCCCGGCCTCGATGCCCGCGATGTTCGTGGCACTGACGCCCGTGAAGACGTTGGTGTAGGTGCCGCTCGTCGCCGCCGGAAAGCCGGTGAACGGGATGACGACGAGTGCGGTGCCGGTCGTCGCCACGCAGCAGTGGATGTGCGCCATCGATGCGGTGCCTCCGGTCAGGCCGGCGAAGGAAAGCGTCACCGAAACCGTATTGGCGACATCGTCGACCACCACGAACGCAGTGCCGGCCGCAGTCGTCGGGTGCACCGGCACGGACTGCGTACCGTTCAGGATGACGTTGTACGAGATGATCGACGCCGCAGCGGGCGCGAGTCCCTGAAGGCCGAGCATCAATCCGCAGGCGATCGTTGCAATCAGGTGTTTCATGGCGGCTTTCGTCCCTTGAGCAGAAAAGTTTGGTAAAGCATGATTCGTGCCGGACTTCACCTTCGAAGCAGGATCAATGACTTACCGATTGGCGCCCGCATGCTGCACGGCGCCATCGTAAAACGGCTCGACAGTTCCATCGACCAAAGCACCCGCGGAGGCGCTGGCGTCCGTGAAGGTTCTGCGTGGGCGGTCAAACGAAGCGCGTGGCGCCGCCGCTCAATCGACGGTGGAGGTCGCCCGCGTCCGCGACAGCTCGGCCTCGAGCGCCCGCACGCGACGCAGCAGCGAGACCGCGACCGCGAGCCCCTGGTCGTCGAGTTCGAAGTGATCGCGCAGGCGCCGCGCAGCGCGCGCGAGCACGATGCTTTCCGATGCGAAGCGGACTGTGGTCCGACCGCCGCTCGCCGGCAACGCGCCGCAATCGACGAGGCTGTCGAGCAGCGCCTGCGGCAAGCCGGACATCTCGACGACTTCGTCCTGCGAGTAATCGGTACGCGACTCCAGCCACACGACGCGGGTGTGTTCGATCGTCATGGCGTTCCTCCCTCGCTGTGGGCCTGCTGCAGACGGGCCCGGACATCGACCGACGAGGCCTCCTTCAGCTCCGCATAGAGCTCGCGTTCGCGCGGCGTCGGCGTGCCGGGAACCTCGATCTGCACGATCGCATAGAGGTTGCCGGCGTGTCCGTCGGCCCCGGGCAGCCCGCGCCTCGACAGGCGCAGCTTGGTGCCGGCCGCCGTCCCGGGCTTGATGTTCATCTCGACGGTGCCGCCCAGCGTCGGCACCTCGACGCTTGCGCCGAGCACCGCCTCCCAAGGCGCGAGCGGTAGGTCGAGGTAGAGGTCCCTGCCGTTGACCCGATAGAGCGGATGCGGCCGGAAGGCCAGGACGACATACAGGTCGCCGCTGGCGCCGCCGCCCCGCGATGCGCCGCCCTTGCCGGTCAGGCGCAGCCGTTGTCCGTCTTCGGCACCCTTGGGGATCTTGACGCGGAAGGTCTTGGACGTCCGATGCGGCAGACCGTCCTTGCCGACCTCCGGCAACGCGATGTCGATGTCGATTTCGGAGCCGGCATACACCTGCTCGAGCGTGACGGGCGTGCTGATCTCGAAGTCCTGACCCGGTTGTGGGGAACGCGCGGCACGACCCTTGCCCCGTCCTCCGCCGCCACCGAAAGCCGCGAAGAGGTCCGACAGGTCGACGTCGTCGAAGCGCGTGTTGCCTCCGAACGACTGTTCGGAGAAGTTCTGCTGCCAGCCGCGCGGCGGCTCGAAGTCCTCGCCGGGTCGATGACGTCCGAGCTGGTCGTAGGCGGCGCGCTTCTCGGCGTCCTTCAGCGTCGCGTAGGCCTCGGCCACGTCCTTGAACTTGGCCTCGCCGTCGGGATCGCTGGAGACGTCGGGGTGGTACTTGTGAGCCAGCTTGCGATAGGCCTTTTTGATGTCGGCGGCCGACGCATCGCGCGCCACGCCCAGCACTTCGTAGTAGTCCTTGAATTTCATGGCGCGATGGTAAGGCAACCGCCGTCCGTGCGCGGCGGGCCGGCGATCACATCGACACGGTCCTGTGTTCGCCGAGCTTCGGCGGCTCCCCCGTGATCGCCGCGTTCGCCATCTTGAACAATTGCACCGCCTTGCTTTCCGTGACGTCCCAGTATTCGGCCTTGTGTACGTCGATACGGACCATGACCAGGTCTGGATCGTCGATGCCTCCGGGGAACCACGCCTTGACCATCGGGCTCCAGAGGGCTTCCATGCGCGCGCGATCGTGTTCCAGGCGTGCCTCGCCCGACAACGACACGTACACGTCGTCCTTCGGTTCGCTGTAGTGCACGCCCGCCATGCCGTTCGCATCGACCGCCTTCGCACCCGGCGACGAACGCGATGTGAAGAACCACAGCGTGCCGCCGAACTCCTTCTGAACCGTCGTCATCGGCCGCGCGGTGAGGCTGCCGTCCTCGTCGATGGTGGTCAGCATTGCAAAACGAATATCCTTGATGCGCTTCCACACGTCTTCGTAGAGATCGTTGGACGTCATGAGCGGCTCCTTGTGTTGACCTGCTAGAACGAACTGCCGATCGCGAATGCCACGATCACCAGAACGACGAAGATCGCGATGGCGATGAAGAAGAGCGTCTTCGCGATGGAACGCGCGCCCTGTGCAATGCCGGTGAAGCCGAACACGCCGGCAACGAGCGAGATGACGAAGAAGATCAGAGCCCAACGCAGCATGGCGAACTTCCAGTGAACGGTATCGCAAGTATCGGGATCGACGCGGGGGCCCCGTATCGGACTGTCACGCATCCGGACTTCGGACGCAGGGGCCGTCGCTGCGTGTCGCTCGACGCCGGCGTCGGCATCGCGGCGACCCGCGCCAGCGCCACTGCACGATGAGAGGCCCACCCGTCGCCAACCTGTACGCGCTCGGCGCCATCGTGTTGTGGGGCAACCTCGCATGGATCGGCGTTCGCCTGTCGGCCATCCCGCCGTTCCTGCTGGTGGGCACCGCACTGACGATCGCGGGACTGCTCGCCGCTCCAGCCTTCCGGCAATGGAAGGTGCCCCCGCGCGTGCTGGCGCTCGGCATCTACGGCATGTTCGGCTACCACTTCTGCCTGTTCATGGCGCTGCGCCTCGCGCCGCCGCTGCAGGCGAACCTGGTCAACTACCTGTGGCCGCTGCTGATCGTCCTGCTGGCGCCGCTGTTCCTGCGCCATGCGCGGCTGACCCGGTGGCACGTCATCGGCGGCCTGCTCGGGCTGGCCGGTGCGGTCCTCGCGATCACCGGCGGACGCGTGCCGCGTTCCGGCGCGATTGCGACCGCGGATGCCGCGTGGGGATTTGCCGCCGCGTTGCTGTCGGCTTTCATATGGGCGACCTACTCGCTGATGGGACAACGGCTGCGCCAGACCGGCACGCCCTTCCCCACCGCGGCCGTCGGCCTCTTCTGCCTGGTCTCCGGCGGGCTGTCGCTGCTGTGTCATGCCGCGCTCGAACCGTCCTATCGCTTCACGGCGTCCGATGCGCTGCCGATGGCCGCGCTGGCGATCGGCCCGATGGGCGCGGCCTTCTTCCTGTGGGACGCGGCGCTGAAGCGCGGCGACGCCCGCGTCATCGGCACGCTCGCCTATCTGACGCCGCTGATCTCCACCGTCCTGCTCGGTCTCGACGCGCCGTCGCGTTTCGGATGGCCGATCGCAGTCGCCCTGCTGCTGGTGATCGCCGGTGCCGTGGTCGGCACGCGCGTGCGGACCGCATGAAGACGTTGCCACCGAAGCCCGCGGTCCCGGCCGGCGGCCGCTTCGGCGCGAGCCGATCACGGGGCGCGGCTCAGGCCAGGTCGCCCCACAGGTCGTGCCCGTCGGCACCGCTGATCCGCACCGTCGCGAACGATCCGACCCTGACCTTCTGGCGCCACGCGAGGCGCGCGCTGGCCGACGTCGGCGGCGCGATGAACACGTTGCCGTCGATCTCCGGCGCATCGGCGAACGAACGCGCCACGCCGCCTTCGGCGTTGACGTCGTCGATCAGCACGCGCAGCAGCCTGCCGACGTGACGACGGATGCGCCGCGCCGAGATCGCCTCCTGCACGGCCATGAAGCGTGCCTGCCGCTCCTCGCGCACCTCGACCGGCAGCGCGCCGTCGAGCGCGTTCGCAGTCGCGCCGTCGACCGGCGAATACGCGAAGCAGCCGACGCGATCGAGTTCGGCTTCGTGGAGGAAGTCGAGCAGGTACCGGAACTCGGCCTCGGTCTCGCCGGGAAAGCCCGCGATGAAAGTCGAGCGGATTGTCAGGTCCGGGCAGATCTCGCGCCACGCGCGGATGCGGTCGAGGTTCTTCTCGCCCGATGCCGGCCGCTTCATGCGCTTGAGCACGTCGGGGTGCGCGTGCTGGAACGGCACGTCGAGGTAAGGCAGCACCTTGCCCTCGGCCATCAGCGGCAGCACCTCGTCGACCGACGGATACGGATAGACGTAGTGCAGGCGGACCCACGCCTCGTCCTTGCCGGCGCGGTGATCGGTCAAGGTCGCGAGCTCGCGCACGAGCTCGGTCATCCGCGTCTTCACCGGCCGGCCCGCGACGAAGTCCGTGCGATAGCGCAGGTCGACGCCGTAGGCGCTGGTGTCCTGCGAGATCACGAGCAGCTCCTTCACGCCGCTCTTGAGCAGGCTCTCGGCCTCGCGCATCACTTCGCCGATCGGCCGCGACACGAGGTCGCCGCGCATCGACGGGATGATGCAGAAGCTGCAGCGATGGTTGCAGCCTTCGGAGATCTTCAAGTACGCGTAGTGCTGCGGTGTGAGCTTGACGCCGTGGTCGGGGACCAGATCGACGAACGGGTCGTGCGGCTTCGGCAGATGCAGGTGCACATGGCGCATCACCTCGCCCGATGCATGCGGGCCGGTGACCGCGAGCACCTTCGGATGCACCTTGGCCACCAGGTCGTCGCCCGCGGCGTCCTTCTTCGCGCCCAGGCAACCGGTCACGATGACCTTGCCGTTCTCGGCCAGCGCTTCGCCGATCGCGTCGAGAGACTCCTGTACGGCCGCGTCGATGAAGCCGCAGGTGTTGACGATGACCAGGTCGGCGCCTTCGTAGGTCTGCGACGTCTCGTAGCCCTCGGCGCGCAGCTGCGTGAGGATCTGTTCGGAGTCCACCAGCGCCTTCGGGCAACCCAGCGACACGAAGCCCACCCGGGGCGTCCCCGGGACCGGCGCGGCACCGGGAGTGACGGTTTCGACTGCAGTGTTCATCGTGGTCTTCCACCGCCGACCGCTCACGCGGACGCCGATCCAAATGAAACGACGCGCACGATGCGCGTCGTCGTGTCCCGCGCTGCCGACCGATCGCGCCGCTGTGCGTCGCTCGGTTGCAGGCGAGCTACTTCTTCGTCTTGTCGTTCGCGATCGGCGCCGGCGGCGTGGCCCCGGGGAAGGGGAACGGGTTGCCGAACATCGAACGGGTCTGGTTCTGCATCTGCTCCTGCATCTGCATGAACATGTTCTTGCTCTGCTCCATGTAGCTGCCCATCATCGACTGCATCATCGGTGCCTGGCCCTGCAGGAACTGGGTCCACAGCTCGGGACCGAAACCCTTGCTGTCGTACAGCTGCCGCGACGGGTCGCCGAGCTGCTCCTTCATCTTCTGCTGGATGTCGATGAAGGCCTGGATGTTCTTCTCGAGGTAGGTGCCCATCATTCCCTGCATCGCGTGACCGTAGAAACGAATCATGTGCGAGAGCATCGGCGACGTGAACATCGGCACGCCGCCGGCCTCTTCCTCGAGGATGATCTGCAGCAGGATCGACCGCGTCAGGTCGTCCTGCGACTTCGCGTCGAGGACCTGGAAGTCTTCCTGCTCGAGGACCAGTTGCTTCACGTCGGCGAGCGTGATGTAGGTGCTGGTCTCGGTGTCGTACAACCGGCGATTGGGGTACTTCTTGATCAGCCGCGTCGTTTTCGCCATGGTGTCTCCAGATGGCCGAAAGACGATGCGCCGTGACGCCCGTCGACTCCCGGCACCGTCACGAAGTCCATTGCCCCGCGACAGAATTTGAGTGGGAACGGATTTTACATGACGGAATGGACACGCGAACGGGCCTTCGATGCCGACGTTGCTTTGCAACAATTCACCGGACGGACAGCGTCGGCCGGGCCCGACGCGAATCGTTACGCGGTCCGTGCCGTCGCTTCGTCGGCGATCCCCAGCCAGCGCTGGTCCGCGCAGCGCACGACCTCGCCGATCACGAGGATCGCCGGACTGCCGATACCGGCCGCGCGGAGATCGTCCGCGAGCGTGCCGAGCGTGCCGATCACCTGACGCTGACGGTCGGTCCACGCCGACTGCACCGCAGCAGCCGGCAGCTCGGGGCGCATCCCCGCGGCGAGCAGCGCGTCGACGATGCCGCGGCTGCGACCGACGCCCATGTAAACGACGATCGTCAGCCCGGTCGCCGCGATCGCCTTCCAGTCGGGCTCGGGCGCGAACGCATCGTCGCCACCGGACGCCGCGGCGCCCGCATCGGCGCGCCTGCGATGGCCCGTGACGAAGACCACGCCCTGGCTCCAGTCGCGGTGCGTGACCGGGATGCCGATCGCGGCCGGTCCCGCCATGCCGCTGGAGATGCCGGGGATGACGCGAACGTCGACGCCCCGCGCCATCAGATGCGCGCGTTCCTCGCCGCCGCGGCCGAAGACGTAGGGGTCGCCGCCTTTCAGTCGCACGACGTGAAGGCCTTTCGCCGCCTCGACGCACATCAGTCGCTCGATGAAGGCCTGCGGCGTGGACGCGCGCGGCGCGGTCCGCTCGACGCCCGGCTCGCAGTAAGGGCCGCGCTTGCCGACAGACACGATGCGCGCCGTGTCCGGTGCGTGAGCGAGGACCGCGGGGTCGACCAGATCGTCGACGAGGATCACGTCGGCCGACGCGATCGCCTTCACGGCCGCGATCGTCAGCAGGTCGGGATCACCCGGACCGGCGCCGACCAGCGTGACCCGTCCGGTCCGGGTTCCGGTCAGCGCATCCATCGAGCGCGCCGGTTCATGCCACCGCCTGGCTGGGCACGACCGACTGCCGCATCGCTTCGCGGGTCGCCATGATGGCCTCGTATTGCGCGGCGATCGCCTCGGGGACCGGCCGTTCGCCGGACAGCACCGCCTGAATCCACAGCGCGGTCGACGCGGCATCGCGCGACTCGGGAAGGATCGGCAGCGAACGGACCACGCCGGTCTCGCCGGGCACGACCGGACTGACCTGCCCGTCGAGGAAGCGCTCGATCATCGCGGGCCGGCGCGCGTTGGCGACCGGTTCGCCCTCGGTGCCGCGCATCAGCAGCACCGCACCGGCCTGTTCGAACTGCATGAAATAGGCCGACAGCGACGCGTGGTACTCGGGATGGGTATAGCTGGCGAGGCGCAACGCCTTGCCGTCGAAGGGCTGCAGCAGCTTGACCAGCGTGTGCGCGGGGCTGCGCACGCCGAGCTGCCGACGCAGCGACAGCACGTGTGCGAGCGGCGCATTGAGATCGGTGATGGACATGAACATCGGCTCGTCGCGCGCCACCTGCGCGGCCGCATCCTCGATGGTGCGGCACACCGGCAGGCCCATCGTCTCGAAAATCTCCGCGGTGGTGATGCGGGGTGGCGGCGCGCTGGCGAAGCCCGGCGTATCGAACCCATGCGCGGACCGCAGCGACTCGCGATCGGCTGCTTCGGACGTGCGCGTGGCGACCTTGCCGTGCACGAGGACCGGCACGCCTTCGCGCGCCAGCAGGCACGCCAGCAGCGGCGTGAGGTTGGGCATGTTGCGCGCGCCGTTGTAGCTGGGGATGACCACCGGCGTCGACGCGTTGCCGTCGGCATCGACCGGCATCGGCAGCCGCATGCCGCAGGCCTCGGTCGCGTCGAGAAAGCCCGCGATCTCCTCGACGGACTCGCCCTTGATGCGCATCGCCAGCAGAATGGCACCGATCTCGAGGTCGGCGATGCGGCCTTCGAGCAGGGCCTGCCAGACCGTGCGCGCATCGTCGCGCGACAGCGCCCGCGCGTTGTCGCGGCCGCGGCCGATCTCCTTGATGTACCGCGCGCAGTCCAGGACGGCTGAAGCCATACGCCACCTTGCATTCGCGAAACGCGACTTCGACAGCTTCGCGATCTGCTTGTAGGAATCAACGATCCGTGCCGCACGCCTTCGAAACGCACCATCGCCAGCGTGGACCGGAACTATGCAGAAACCGTGCCACGGCTATCGACCACCATGCGCTTCAACTCGGGTAGGCAGGAACCGCATTGCGTGCCGCATTTGAGTTGTGCCTGTACCCGCGACAGCCGTTCGGCCGGACTGCCGTCGAGCCTGTCGAGCGCGCCGATGATCTCGCTTTCACCGACATTCCAGCAATTGCAGACGACGCGCCCGCGCGATTTGAAGCCCGATGGTGCGGTACTGCCCGGTTTCAGAAGCAGGCGCCCCAGTTGCGCCACCGGCATCGCGGCCTCGAGATATTCCTTCAACCAGGGCTCGGCCGACCAGTCGCCGCGCAGCGACACCGCCTGCAATACGCCGTCCCGCACCAGCACGCGGCGCGCGTGCCCGCGCCGGGCGTCGTCGTAGCGCAGCAAATGCGACGTCGGTTCGTCGGCAAGGGCGTGCGCGCGTGTCGGTTCGATGACACCGATCGCCGCTTCGATGGCCTCGACCGTCGGCCCGTCGAGCGCCTGGTCGTGCGCGGCACGAAAGAGGATGCCGACCCGACTCGCCGCGCCGCCGTCGGCGAATTCGGTGCGGCCGAACGGCACGCAGCTCGCATACGCGAAGCGCGGATAGTGCGCGCGCAACCGTTCGAGCGTCGATGCGACGGCGTCGGGCAGCACCCAGCCGAACGCGAGCACGCGCCACGGCAGGTCGAGCTTCACGATGCGCACCGCGGCGTGCTTGAGTTCGGGCTGCAGCGAGTCGGGGTCGATCGCCGGCGAGGTCACGGTGTTGACGCCGTGCCGGTCACCCATGCCGCCGACATACTCCTCGCCCCAGTGCATCGCGATGAAGACCTGGCCCGCGCGCATCGTGTCGGACACGCGCACGCGCAGGACCTGACTGCCGCGACGGCTCGACACCTGCACGAAGTCGCCTTCGCTCATCAGGCGTCGCTTCGCATCGATCTCCGACAGGTCGATGCCCGGTTCAGCGCTGTGCCCGAACAGCTGCGGCACGCTGCCGCTGCGACTCATGCCGTGCCACTGGTCGCGCAGGCGACCGGTGTTGAGTGCGAACGGGAAGCGCGCATCGACCTGCTCGACGACGGGCCTGTACGGCGTCACGACGAAGCGCGCGCGACCCGACGCGGTGGGAAACACGCCGTCTTCGTAGAGGCGCTTGCGGCCTTCGGTCGCGCCGGTCGCGAAGGGCCAGAGCTGCGGGCCGCGCTGGTCGAGGATCGCGTACGAGAGCCCGGTGATGTCGAGGTCCCGGCCGCGCGTGGTCTCGCGATGTTCGTTCCAGACGCTCTCGACATCGGCATACGGGAACAGCGTGGCCCGGCCCGCGCGGACGCGGCGCTCCAGGCGCTGCGCGAAGTCGACGACGATCGCCCAGTCGTCGCGCGCCTCGCCGGGCGGCGCGACCGCCCGACGCACGCGACTGATGCGGCGTTCGGAGTTGGTGACGCTGCCGTCCTTCTCGCCCCAGGTCGCGGCCGGCAGCAGCACATCGGCGTAAGGCACTGTGGCGGTCGTCGCGAAGGTCTCCTGCAGCACGACCAGCTCGGCCTTCGCCAAAGCGGCGTGGACCTTGCCCTGCGCGGGCATCGACTGGGCCGGATTGGTACAGGCGATCCAGACCGCCTTCACGGTGCCGTCGGCGATCGCGTCGAACAGTTCGACCGCGGTCTTGCCCGGGTTCGCGGGCACGGCGTCGACACCCCACAGCGCGGCGACCTCGGCACGATGCACGGGGTTCTTCAGGTCGCGATGCGCGGACAGCAGGTTGGCCATGCCGCCCACCTCGCGGCCGCCCATCGCGTTCGGCTGGCCGGTCAGCGAGAACGGACCGGCACCCGGGCGGCCGATGTGGCCGGTCGCGAGATGCAGGTTGATCAGCGCCGCGTTCTTCGCCGTGCCCGAGGCCGACTGGTTGAGGCCCTGGCAGTGCAGCGACAACGCCGCCCCGGCCTCGCCGAACCAGCGTGCCGCGGTCGACAGGTCTTCCTCGCTGATGCCGCAGGTGGTCGCGACCATGCGCGGCGTGTAGTCGCGCACCAGACGCTTCAGTTCGGGCCAGCCTTCCGTGTGCGCGTCGATGTAGACCGTGGCGATGCGGTCGTCCCACAGGCACAGGTGCAGCATGCCGTTGAACAGCGCGACGTCGGTACCCGGCGCGATCGCGAGATGCAGGTCGGCCTCGCGGGCGGTGTCGGTACGACGCGGGTCGACGACGATGGTCCGCATCGGCGTGCCCCGGTCGATCGCCGCCTTGCGCGCGTCCTCGATGCGTCGATAGAGGATCGGATGCGCATAGGCCATGTTCGAGCCCGCGATCAGCAGCAGGTCCGCGTGATCGAAGTCCTCGTAGCAGGTGGGTGGCGCGTCCGCGCCGAGGGTCTGCTTGTAGCCGGCCACCGCGCTCGCCATGCACAGCCGCGAATTGGTGTCGACGTTGTTGGTGCCGATCAGGCCCTTCGCCAGCTTGTTGAAGACGTAGTAGTCCTCGGTCAGCAACTGGCCCGAGATGTAGAACGCGACGGCGTCGGGTCCGTGCTCGGCGATGATCGCCGCGAAGCGGTCGGCCACGTGGTCGAGGGCCTCGTCCCACGTGACCCGCGCGCGCGGTCGATCGCGCGCGGTACGCAGTTCGGGGTGATGGAGACGGGCGTCGCGGATCACGGCCGGCGTCGCGGTCAGATGCAGCGTACTGCCCTTCGTGCAGAGACGGCCGAAGTTGGCCGGGTGATGCGGATCGCCGCGCACGCCGGTGATCTGGTCGCCGCTGGATTCGATGATCACGCCGCAGCCGACGCCGCAGTACGGACAAGCCGAGCGTGTGTCGGTCACGACGTGTTTCCCACTCCACCGGGAAAGGGTCGGGGATCAGGTACACGAAGCGCGCGACTTTCTGTCCACCTCATCGAATGCGCCGCTGCGCATGCCGCCGACCCGACCCTTGCCCACAGGGGAGACGAGCCTCTAGCCGGTCGCATCGCGCGTCATCGACATCACGCCGTCACCGCATTCGTCGGCACGTCGGGTGCCACCGTGCGGGCCGGCGCATGGACCTCCGTGCGATCGAGATACACCCGCCCCGCTTCGACGCGCACCGTGAACGCCGTCGTGCATCCTTCGTCCGGCAACGCGGCGGTGCCGTCCGCGAGGCCGATGCTCCAGTTGTGCAGCGGGCACGCGACGCGGTCGCCGAACACGATGCCCTGCGACAGCGGACCGCCCTTGT
>JBBRRW010000099.1:0-12257 GCA_038245975.1 Burkholderiales bacterium | reverse complement strand
CAATCGCGGTGCCGATTTCCAGAGTGTCAACACCGCCGACCTCTATCCCGCGGGCGAAGGCGCCGGTTACGCGGGCGGCATCCTGTCGGCCGCGGTGGACGGGATCAAGGTGGCCGAAGCCGTCGCGCTCAGCCTGATCAGGCCCGATTAAAGCCGCGCAAGAGCCACCGGGCTTCGTCGCGAAGGACCTGGCCCGTTCTCACCACCCCGTCTACGGCAGATTTGGCGCTGAACAGGCCCTACAGAAGCAGCGATTCGCCCGGCGCTCAATGCATCGACTCGACTATTTCCGGAATGTCGATCGCGGGTGGTGTATTGCGGCTGCGCCGACAGCGTACCAGGCCATCGATGATCACCATCCCCACGCCCGGGATGTCGCCGAGCGCGACGCTTTCCAGCAGCGTCCGGCCGGCGGTGTGCTGGGCCCGGTCCATCAGAACGAAATCGGCGGCCCGTCCCACCTCGATCAGCCCGCAGTTCAGGTTGCGGATGCGCGCCGTGTTGCCCGTCGCGAAGCAGAACACCGTCTCGGCGGGAATGCCGGCGAGGCTCGACAGCAACGCGATCATCCGCAGAATGCCGAGCGGCTGCACGCCCGAACCGGCGGGACCGTCAGTGCCCAGGATCACCCGGTGCGGGCACTTGAGTTCGAGCGCGGCGCGGGCCGCGGCCAACGCGACCCGCTCGTTGCCGTTGTGGACGATCTCGATCGCACGGGTCGATCGCTCGCACAGCTCGCAGACATCCCGCTCGGGCAACGCGGTGTGGCCGCCGTTGATGTGGCCGATGACGTCGGCGTCGGCTTCCAGCACGACGTCCTTGTCGATGAGCCCGGAGCCGGGGATCGACGGACCGCCAGTGTGGATCGTGCTCTGGATGCCGTACTTCCGCGCCCACTTCACCATCGTGGCCGCTTCGTCGCCGGTCTTGACCGAGCCGAGGCCGATCTCGCCGAGCAGCTTCACGCCGGCCGCCGCCAGCTCCCGAAAGTCCGACTCGACCATGCCCTTCTCGATCACCGGCGCGCCGGCCAGAACCTTGACGCCACCCGGCCTGAAGTTGTCGAAGGCGCGTTGCGCCGTGATCGCCAGCGCCTTCAATCCGACGATGTCCTTGGGCCTGCCCGGCAGATGCACCTCACCCGCGGAGATCATCGTCGTCACGCCGCCGTGCATCGTCGAGTCGATCCAGCCCAGCTGCCCCTGTCGCGGCGTCCAGTCGCCGAACACCGGGTGCACATGGCTGTCGATGAGGCCGGGGCACAGGCAGGTCCGACACGCATCGATCACGGTCTTCGCATGGCCCGTGTCGCACTCGGCCTCCTTGCCGACCGCGACGATCAGGCCGTCGACGACGACCACGGTATCCGCATCGAGGATGGGGCGATCGATATCGCCCGACAACATCAGGCCGACGTTCCGGATGACGACCTTGCCCGACGTCTCGCCCGCGACTGCATCTGCCATGACTGCTCCCTGCTGAAAGAAGGTCGACGAATCGATCGGTGCGCGCGCGCCTAACGCGTCGCGGCCGACGCGTGCGCATCCGCTGCGATGCCGCGCAACACCATGTCCGTGACGAAGTGCTCCCAGTGCTCGAGCGCAGCAGGCGCTTCGAGGTCCTCGCCGAGGAAGGCCGACAGCGTGAAACGGTTCGACTGATGGAAATAGCCGGCCGCGGCGATCAGCAGGTACAGGTCGCGCGCCGAAACCTCCGGCCGGAACAGTCCCTGTTCGATGCCGCTGCGAAGCACACGCTCGGTCGTGCCCACCGCCGGCGACGAGTATTCGCTCGTTCGCCGTGACCTGCCGATGTGCTTGCCCCGATGCAGGTTCTCGCTGTTGAGCAGGCTCACGAACTCCGGGTGGCTGCGGTAGTAGCCGACCACGAACCGGATCATCGCGCGCAGCGATTCGACGGGGTCGCCCGAGTCCAGCGCGAGAGCGGCTTCTGCCTCGTTGAAGCGACGGTAGATCTCTTCGAGCACGGCGACGAACAGGCCTTCCTTGTTGCCAAAGTAGTAGTAGATCATGCGGTCGACCGATTTCGCCGCCTTCGAGATCTTCTCGACGCTGCCGCCGTCGAAGCCGTGCCTGGCGAATACCTTGATCGCGGCGCGCAGGATGCTCTCGCGCGTCGCCTGCGCCGAACGCTCGCGGACCCCCAGCGGTCGTCCGACCGAATTGGTCCTGGCGGCCGGTCGCGTCGCCGGTGCGGTCATGGTCGCAGGCCGGCAATTTTCAAGCGGGCCTCGCGGTCGACGGTCCGCTCACTTCTCGGCGAACGCGCGTTCGATCACGAAGTCGCCCGGCGTCGACGTGTTGCCTTCCTTGAAACCGCGGCTCTCGAGCAGGGCCTTCAGGTCCTTCAGCATGCCCGGACTGCCGCAGATCATCGCGCGATCGTGCGCCGGATCGAGGTCGGGTAGCCCGAGGTCCTGCATCAGCTTGCCGGTCTCGATCAGCTCGGTGATGCGCCCCATGTTGACGAAGGACTCGCGCGTGACCGTGGGGTAGTAGCGCAACTGGCTCGTGACCATGTCGCCGAGGAATTCGTGCGAAGGCAGATGCTCGACGAGCAGGTCGTGATACGCCAGCTCGTCGACCTGCCGCACGCCGTGGACCAGGATGACCTGCGAAAACTTCTCGTAGGTCTCGGGGTCGCGAACTAGGCTCATGAACGGTGCCAGGCCCGTGCCGGTGCAGAACATGTACAGCCGCTTGCCGGGCAGCAGGTAGTCGATGACCAGCGTGCCGGTGGGCTTCCGGCCGACGATGATCGTGTCGCCGATCTCGATGTGCTGCAGCCGCGACGTCAGCGGACCCTCGTCGACCTTGATGCTGAGGAACTCGAGATGGTCCTCGTAGTTCGCGCTCGCGATGCTGTACGCGCGCAGCAGCGGCTTGTCGTTGACGCGCAGGCCGATCATCGTGAAGTGGCCGTTGCTGAACCGCAGCGCCGGGTCGCGCGTGGTCGTGAACGTGAACAGGCGATCGGTCCAGTGATGAACCGTCAGGACGCGCTCTTCGTTGAATGCACTCATGGCGGAGAAGTCGTTCGAGGGATGGGTTTCAGTCGGTCGGAAGACGACGGGACAGCTCGGACCTTCGGGCCGGGTCGCCGTTCACGCGGCGGTCCGCTTCGCTTCGGCGCGGGCGCCGACGACGATCCGTCACCGCGTGCGCAAAAAGCGTTTGCCAGCATCGGGCAGGTACGTTAGATTCACCTTCATGTAGCATTCACGACACTTCTGTGTAGTGAATACTACATAAGCGGCGGGGACGTTTCAAGCCGCGTCGTCGACTCCCAGGCCGCCATGATGACTGAACACACGAAGACGGACGGCCTCCCGGGAATCGACGGCACGGTGGCCGACAACGCGGCGCCGCCGGTCCTCGATCGCTCGCCGCTGCGCAACGAGCGCATGGCCGGCGACAAGGTCGAGTGCAACGCCTGCCCGGTGTTGTGCCAGATCAGCGAAGGGAAGGCCGGCGCGTGCGACCGCTACGCGAACGTGGAGGGCACGCTGATCCGCGTCGATCCCGTCGTGCTGCTGCGCAGGACGCTGGTGGACGATGCCGCGGCGATCGTGCCTTTCGCGCGCCGGGTCGGCGGGAACGAAGGCGATCGGGACGGCGACCCCGCCGCGCAGGACGATCCCGTGTGGGACGGCGATCTGCTGCTCGCCGACCAAGTCTTCGTCACCGGCATCGGTTCCTCGACCACCTACCCCGACTACAAGCCGGCACCGTTCATCGTCGGGTCGAAGGCGGCCGGCGTCGACATGGTGACCGTGGTCACCGAAGGCATTTTCAGCTACTGCAGCTTCAAGGTGAAGATCGACACCGACCGCTATCTCGGTCCCGAGCAGGCCAACGTGCGCAGCAACGGCGAGGTGGTGGGCCACGTCACCACGGCCGAATACGGGTCGCAGATGCTGTCGCTCGGCGGCGTGCATCACCTCACCGGCGGCAGCAAGAAGGAAGGGCGCGCGACCGTCGCGATGATGGAGGCGCTCGGCAACAAGCAGGCGGTCGAATTGTCGATCGACGGCGGTGCGCAGGTGGTCGTGCAAGCCGGCTGCGCGCCGGTCGTCGACGGCATCGAGGAGCGGCGGATGCGGGTCGGCTGCGGCTCGGCGACCGTCGGCATCTTCGCCAAGCAGATGGTCGGCCACGCCGACGAGGTGATCGTCGTCGACGACCACATTACCGGCGTTCTCTCCGAACACCAGGCCGGTCGCTGCCTCGACATGCAGCGATCGGGGGTGCGTCTGCGCGGCCGCCGTTCCACGCCAGGCCGCTACTTCCAGGTCGCCAATCCGGGCACCGGCTGGGGCGGTACCGACATCGCCGACCCGCTGGCGATCATCGAGACCTGGGACCCGGCGCATGCGTGGCCGGGCCTGCGGCTGCTGATGACGTCGACCACCGGCGAGCACGCGGCCTGGTACGTGCTCGACGAGACGCTGACGCCGCGGCAGCAGGACATGCCGGCGGCGATGCAGGACGTCGTGGACCGCATCGGCGAGAACTGCGAGCCGTCGCAATCGAGCGTGCTGTTCCTCGGCGGCGCGGGCGGCAGCCTGCGGGCCGGCGTCACCGACAACCCGGTGCTGCTGACCCGCGCGATCAAGCAGGCGCTGGTCAACGTCACCTGTGGCGGCGCACCGGCGTACGTGTGGCCGGGCGGCGGCATCACCGTCATGGCCGACGTCGCGCGGATGCCGGACCGCAGCTTCGGCACCGTGCCCACGCCGGCCCTCGTCGCGCCCATCGAGTTCAGCATGCGGCTCGACGACTACCGCGCGCTCGGCGGACACATGGACTACGTGCGCTCGCTCGACGAGGTGCTGCGCGTCGGCGCATGGCACGACGACGGCGCACCGACCGCGCGGCGCTGGTCGGTGCAGAACGCGGCCAACCCCTGGCCGCTGGGGCAGCCGCCCCTGCTGGGTTGAACGATGAGAAGCCCGCGATGACCGCCCGACGCGCCCCGCTGAGCGACGGATGCTGGCACTTCCAGCACGGCCCCATCGACCTGGTCATCGCGGCCGAAGGCAGCGCGTCAGCGGTGGCCGCCGCGCACCGCGCCGCGTGGACGCGCTTCGCGACCGTGCTCCAGGAACTGGTCGACGAGTTGCCGTCGCTGAAGCGTCCGGTCCGTGGCCCGTGCGCTGTCACCGGTCCGGTCGCGCGCCGCATGTGGGACGCGTGCGTGCCGCATGCGGCACGCTTCATCACGCCGATGGCCGCCGTCGCCGGCTCGGTCGCGGACGAACTGATCGGCTGCTACCGACGCGACGGGATCCGGCGTGCCTGGGTCAACAACGGCGGCGACATCGCGCTGCACCTGGCCGACGGCGCGTCGGTGCGCGTCGGCCTCTTCGCCGATCTCGGGCGCCTCGACCTGCGGTCGTGGGACGGTCACGTCGAGACCGACGGCGACTTCGCGGTCTCGCATGCGATGGCGGTCCGCGGCATCGCCACCAGCGGGTGGCGCGGACGCAGCTTCTCGCTGGGCATCGCGGACAGCGTCACGGTACTGGCCGGCTCGGCCGCCGAGGCCGATGCGGCGGCCACGATGATCGCGAATGCCGTCGACGTCGAAGACGCGCGGATCGTGCGGCGGCCCGCGTCGTCGCTGAAGGACGACAGCGACCTCGGCGACCGGCTCGTCACGGTCGACGTGCCCGTGCTCGAATCCGCCCTGGTGCACGCTGCCCTGGCTTCCGGCCTGGCCTGCGCCACGATGTTGCGCGCGCGTGGATCGATCGCCGCCTGCGCGCTGGTCTGCCAGGGTCGGATCGCGGCGACCGCTGCGGCGCTCGAACCGGTGTCCGCGGATCGGTGGCACGCTACTCGCCTGATGGCATCGACCCTGGAAGCCGCATGATCGAGATCCGCCGCATCCTCACGCAGGTCGAGGACATCCACCACGAGTTCGGTCCGAGCACCGGCGAGCCCGTGCGTCGCGGCGCGATCGCCGTCGTGATGACCAATCCTTATGCCGGCCGCTACGTCGCCGACATCCTGCCGATGATGGACGCGCTGACGCCGGTCGGCATCGACCTGGCGCAGCAGCTGCGTGCGGCGATGGACATGCCGGTCGAGCGCATCGAGAGCTACGGCAAGGGCGCCATCATCGGCAGCGCGGGCGAGCTCGAACACGGCGCGCTGTGGCACGTGCCGGGCGGCTACGCGATGCGCGAACTGCTCGGCTGGAAAGGCGACCGCGCTGCCTATGCGAAGGGGCAGGGCGACGTGAAGACCGGCCAGCCGCAGAACGCGCTGGCGATCGTTCCGGCGACGAAGAAGGTCGGTGGTCCCGGCACGACGCTCGACGTCCCGCTGACACACATCAACGCATCGTACGTGCGCAGCCACTTCGACGCGATCGAGGTCCGCGTACCCGGTGCACCGGCCGCCGACGAGCTCGTCTTCATCCTGGCCATGAGCACCGGCGCGCGGATCCATCAGCGCGTGGGCGGGCTCCGGGCCGCCGACATCGCGTTGTGGAACGGCCTGCGCTGAAGTCCTCTTCCCTCTTCGAGATCCCATGTCCGCCCACATCCGCAAGCTGATTGTCCAGGTCGACGAGACCCGCATCGAGATGGGTCGCGCCATCGACCCGCCGACGCGTCGCGCGCTCGCGATGGCCGTCATCGACAACCCGTGCGCCGGCCGGTACGTCGAGAACCTCGACGAACTCGTCGCGATCGGCGAGGAGCTCGGCGCGCTGCTCGGCGAGCGCTGCGTGAAGGCGCTCGGCATCGCGCCTGCCGACGCGCAGAGCTACGGCAAGGCCGCGATCGTCGGTGAGGCCGGCGAACTCGAGCATGCCGCGGCCATCCTCCATCCCAAGCTCGGCGCGCCGTTGCGGCGGGCGGTCGGGACAGGCGCGGCGTTGGTACCGTCGGCCAAGAAGCGCGGCGGGCTCGGTACGGCCATCGACGTGCCCCTCGGCCACAAGGACGCGGCCTTCGTGCGCAGCCACTTCGATGCGATGGAGGCACGCGTCGCCGATGCGCCGCGCGCGAACGAGATCGTCGTCGCGGTCGTGGTCACCGACAGCGGCCGGCCGTTGCCGCGCATCGGCGGCCTGCAGGCGCACGAGATCAAGGGAGAGGACGGGCTGCGCTGAATCGCGCCGACCACGTTCTCGCCCGCCCATCCCTTCCCCTACTATCCACACACCATTCCCTCTCCAGGAGTTCCCCGATGAACCTGATGCGACCGATCCCGCGCACCGCCACCCTGGCCCGCGCCTTCCAGATTCTCGCGGTCACCGCACTCGCGGCCGCATGGTCGACTGCGCCTGCGCAGGGCGTCATCCGCATCGGCGAGATCAACAGCTACAAGGCGCAGCCCGCGTTCCTCGAGCCGTACAAGAAGGGCATGGATCTCGCGGTCGAGGAGGTCAACGCGGCCGGCGGCATCGACGGCCGGAAGCTCGAGCTGATCACGCGCGACGACAACGCGAGTCCGGGCGATGCGGTGCGCGTCGCCGAGGAGCTGATCTCGCGCGAGAACGTCAACGTGCTGGCGGGCGCCTTCCTGTCCAACACCGGGCTCGCGCTGACCGACTTCGCAAAGCAGAAGAAATTCTTCTATCTCGCCGGCGAGCCGCTGACCGACAAGATCATCTGGGGCAGCGGCAACAGGTACACGTTCCGGCTGCGCCCCGGTACCTACATGCAGGCCGCGATGCTGGTGCCGGAAGCGATCAAGCTCAAGAAGAAGCGCTGGGCGCTGGTGTATCCCAACTACGAATACGGCCAGTCGGCGGTGTCGGCATTCAAGGAGTTGCTGAAGGCCGCGCAGCCCGACGTCGAGTTCGTCAACGAGCAGGCCACGCCGCTCGGCAAGCTCGATGCCGGCAGCACCGTGCAGGCCCTGTCCGACGCGAAGCCCGACGCGATCTTCAACGTGCTGTTCGGCGCCGACCTGTCCAAGTTCGTCCGCGAAGGCAACACGCGCGGGCTGTTCCAGGGCCGCGAAGTGGTCAGCGTGCTGACCGGCGAGCCCGAGTACCTCGACCCGCTGAAGGACGAGACGCCCAACGGCTGGATCGTCACCGGCTACCCGTGGTACGGCGTGCAGACGCCCGAGCACAAGGCCTTCTTCCTCGCGTATCACGCCAAGTACAACGACTACCCGCGGCTGGGATCGGTGGTGGGCTACACGATGATCAAGTCGCTGGCTGCGGGCATGAAGAAGGCGAAGAGCACCGACGCCGAGAAGCTGGTCGCGGCTTTCAGCGGACTCGTGGTCGACTCGCCGTTCGGGAAGATCGTGTATCGATCGCAGGACCATCAGTCCACGATGGGTGCGTTCGTCGGCAGGACGAAGAACGAGGGCGGCAAGGGGGTGATGGTCGACTACAAGTATCTCGACGGTGCGAAGTTCCTGCCGAGCGACGAGGCGGTGAAGAAGTTGCGGGCGCCGGACTAGTCATCGAAACGCGGCCATCATGATTTCGTCGGGAAAGACGGTGTTGAAATCATCGAACCTCTCGGCACTGTCACCTCGGCGAAGGCCGGGGCCCGATTTCGTTGCCATGCGACGAACAAGCCACTGGGGTCCCGGCCTTCGCCGGGACGACAAAACAGGGAGCGACGCTCCTCTTCACACCGTCGTTGCCGCGAACGCGGGAACCCAGTGTCGGCACGCACGCTGATGGGTGTCACCCAAAGTCGCCGGGTTCCCGCGTTCGCGGGTACGACGCATTGCAGCAGCTCGTCGAGCGCACCCGCATGACCCTCTCAGCCTTCCTCGTCCAGCTCCTCAACGGACTCGCCGGCGCCTCGTCGCTGTTCCTCGTCGGCGCGGGACTGTCGCTGATCTTCGGTGTCACGCGCATCGTCAACTTCGCGCACGGGTCGTTCTACATGCTGGGTATCTACATCGCCTACACGCTGACCGATCGGCTCGGCACCGGCGCCTGGTTCTGGCCCGCGTTGCTGCTCGCATCGCTCGCAGTCGGCGTGATCGGTGCGCTGGTCGAGATGCTGCTGCTGCGGCGGATCTATCGCGCGCCCGAGCTGTTCCAGCTGCTCGCGACCTTCGCGCTGATGCTGGTCATCAAGGATGCGGCGCTGTGGATCTGGGGCCCCGAAGACCTGCTCGGCCCGCGCGCGCCCGGGTTCACCGGCGCGATCGACATCCTCGGACGGCGCTTCCCGACCTACGACCTGCTGCTGATCGTCGTCGGCCCGGTCGTGCTCGGCCTGCTGTGGTTGCTGCTGGCGAAGACCCGCTGGGGGACGCTGGTGCGCGCCGCGACCCAGGACCGCGAGATGGTCGGCGCGCTCGGCGTCAACCAGGCGTGGCTGTTCACGGCCGTCTTCGCGCTCGGCACGATGCTGGCCGGGCTCGGCGGCGCGCTGCAGTTGCCGCGCGAGCCGGCCAACCTCGGACTCGACCTGTCGACCGTCGGCGATGCCTTCGTCGTCGTCGTGGTCGGCGGACTCGGCTCGATCCCCGGGGCCTACGTCGCCGCGCTGCTGATCGCGGAGGTCAAGGCGATCTGCGTCGGCATCGGCAGCGTCGATGTCTTCGGCTTCGCGTTCTCGTTCTCCAAGCTGACGCTGGTCGTCGAGTTCCTGGTGATGGCGGTCGTGCTGGTGGTGCGACCGTGGGGCCTGATGGGCCGGCCGCAGGCCGCGAGCCGCAGCGCGGCACCGGCCGAGGCGCCGCTGCGTCTGGCCGAGCGGCCACTGAAGATCGCGGCCGGCGTGCTGCTGATCGCGCTGCTCGCGTGGCCGTTCGCGACCGCGAGTTCGCCTTACCTCACCGTGCTCGCGATCGATCTGCTGACCGCGACGCTGTTCGCGGTCAGCCTGCACTTCATCATGGGTCCGGCGGGCATGCATTCGTTCGGGCACGCGGCGTACTTCGGCCTCGGCGCCTACGGTGCCGCGTTGCTGGTGCGATCGATCGGGCTGCCGATGGAGCTGGCGCTGCTGCTGTCGCCGTTCGTCGCGGTGCTCGGTGCGATCGTCTTCGGCTGGTTCTGCGTGCGGCTGTCGGGCGTCTATCTCGCGATGTTGACACTCGCGTTCGCGCAGA
The DNA here is from genome assembly GCA_038245975.1 of Burkholderiales bacterium. GTDB lineage: Bacteria > Pseudomonadota > Gammaproteobacteria > Burkholderiales > Burkholderiaceae_D > CAHJXF01. The sequence goes on along the minus strand of JBBRRW010000099.1, from coordinate 2,187 downwards.
TCGTGTGGTCGGTCGTCTTCCAGTGGGATGACGTCACCGGCGGCAGCAACGGCCTTACCGGCGTGTGGCCGGCCCAGTGGCTGAGCGACAAGCGCGCCTACTATTACCTGACGCTCGCGCTCGTCGTCGGTGCCGTGCTGGCGCTCCGGCGCGCGCTGTTCTCGCCGTTCGGTTACGCGATGCGCGCGGGGCGCGACTCGCCGCTGCGAGCCGACGCGATCGGCATCGACGTCAAGCGCATCCAGTGGGTTGCGTTCGTGATCGCCGCGTTGTTCGCCGGTCTTGCCGGCGGCCTGTACGCGTTCTCGAAAGGCAGCATCTCGCCCGACACGATCTCGGTCAACCGCTCGGTCGACGGGCTGGTGATGGTGCTGCTGGGCGGACTGCAGACGCTGTCCGGTCCGGTCGTCGGCGCGGTCACCTTCACGTGGCTGCAGGATGCCGTCGCACGCAACACCGACTACTGGCGCGCGCTGCTGGGCGGCATCATCCTGCTGCTGGTACTGGTGTTCCCGCAAGGCATCGCGGGTGCCTTCGGACTATGGTTCGAGCATCGTCGAAAGGTCGCGCCATGAGCCTGCTCGAGGTCGATGGCCTCGGCAAGTCCTTCGGCGGCAACCGCGCCGTCGACGGCATCACGTTCTCGCTGGACCAGGGCGAGTTGCTCGCGCTGATCGGTCCCAACGGTGCCGGCAAGTCGACCACCTTCAACATGGTCAACGGCCAGCTGCGGGCCGACGAGGGATCGATCCGCTTCGACGGGGTCGAGCTGATCGGCCGCAAGCCGCGCGACATCTGGCATCGCGGCGTCGGTCGCACCTTCCAGATCGCCGAGACCTTCGCGTCGCTGACCGTCGTCGAGAACGTGCAGATGGCGCTGCTGTCGGCCGACTCGAAGCTGTATTCGTTGTTCGCCCGCGCCGCCGACCACAAGCGCGACGACGCGCTGTCGCTGCTCGACCAGGTCGGCATGAAGGCGCAGGCCGACCGGCCGTGCAGCGTGCTGGCCTACGGCGACGTCAAGCGTGTGGAGCTCGCGATCGCGATGGCCAATCGTCCGAAGCTGCTGCTGATGGACGAGCCCACGGCCGGCATGGCGCCGCAGGAACGCAACGACCTGATGGCGCTGACCAGGCAGCTCGTGATCGATCGCGGCATGGCCGTGCTGTTTACCGAGCACAGCATGGACGTCGTGTTCGCGTATGCCGATCGCCTGATCGTGCTGGCCCGCGGACGGCTGATCGCCGAGGGCAAGCCGCTGGAGATCCGCGACCATCCGAAGGTGCAGGAGGTGTACTTCGGCAGCGGCAAGACCTTCGAGAAGCGCAAGGCCGGGGTCGCGGCATGACCGCGTCCCCGCTGGCGCTCCTCGAAGCGAAGGGGCTCGAGGCCTGGTACGGCGCGGCGCAGATCCTGTTCGACGTCGATCTCGACGTGCAGCGCGGCGAGGTCGTCGCGCTGATGGGTCGCAACGGCGCCGGCAAGTCGACGACGCTGAAGGCCCTGATGGGCCTGCTGGTCAAGCGCAGGGGCAGCATCCGCTTTCTCGGCAGGGACGTGTCGAAGGCGGCGCCGCACGACGTGGCGCGCCTCGGACTCGGCTACGTGCCCGAGGATCGGCGCGTGTTCGGCGATCTCACGGTGCTGGAGAACCTCGAAGTCGGTCGCCAGCCGCCGCGTGCGTGGGCCGACGGCAGCGCGGCGCCGGTGTGGACCGCGGCGCGCCTGTTCGCGCTCTTCCCGAATCTGGGCGAGATGCCCGATCGGCCCGGTGGGCGCATGAGCGGCGGCGAGCAGCAGATGCTGACCGTCGCGCGCACGCTGATGGGCAATCCTTACCTGGTGCTGCTCGACGAGCCGTCCGAAGGGGTGGCGCCGGTCATCGTCGAGCAGATGGCGCACATGATCCTCGCGCTGAAAGCCGAAGGCGTGAGCATCCTGCTGTCCGAGCAGAACATGCATTTCGCGGAACTGGTGTCCGATCGCGCCTACGTGCTCGAGAAGGGCCAGATCCGCTGGAGCGGCACGATGGCGGCACTGGCGGAGGCCGACGACGTGCGCAGGGCGTATCTGAGCATGTGAGTGAGCGACGCGCCCGGCGAAACGCGCAAGCGCTGAAACTGTTCCAACCGATGGAGGTCGCGATGCAAGCCCTACCCACACTCCTCGCCGTCGTCGCGGCGACGT
>JBBRRW010000098.1:0-12304 GCA_038245975.1 Burkholderiales bacterium | reverse complement strand
TCGCGCCAGAAGTTGCCGACCCAGAACAGCAGCATCATCACGAGGCCGAAGAACAGCCAGCCGTAGATCAGGTGGTCGACGCCGGTCGCGAGCTTGTTGCTCGACAGGTGCGCGATCATCACGATCATGTAGGCGCGCAGCCAGTTGGCCACGATCGGGACGAGGATGGCCGCAACGATGAAGGCCGCACGCCGCCACGCGCCGCGATAGTTCAGGTAAGCGAACAGGACGCCGAGCGTGATCGACGCGATCAGATAGCGCAGGCCGCTGCAGGCCTCGACGACGGACCAGTTGCCGCTCGGGATCGTGAAGTAGTTGCCTTCGCGGAACACCGGCACGCCCGACAGGCGCAAGGCCGCGACCGTGAAGTCGGCGGTGTGGTCCATCAGCGTCGGCATCAGGAAATCGCCGGCCGGGACCGCGAAGAACAGGAACGCGAGCGGATACAGGATGCGCTTCGTGACGTCGTTGCCGAACACCGCCCACACGAGGCACGGCACCATCGCGACGAACGCGTACTGCTCGGGCGCATGCACGCCGGCCGAGTGACCGGCCAGCCACAACAGGCCGCAGCCGGCCAGCGGCACGAGGGCCAGCGGCTGCGCCTTCGGCACGGTCAGCGCGAGCCGGTGACGCAGGCGCCACACCAGCCACGCGCTCACCGGAAAGATGATGTAGCCGTGCGCGAACGTCCCGGTCCGGCCCCATCCGTCCCACAGGTCGAGCACGGTGTCGATGTAGATCGCGACCAGCGACGCGAAGCCGAGCGCGAACAGCAGTCCGGCCCTGCGCCAGGGGGATGCCACGGGAACGGTTTTGCCGGACGGCGCCGCCGGCGGTGCGGCCAGGGAAGGGGTGTCGTCGGGCACGCGGCGGTGACGCGCGCCCGATGCCGGCACCGACGGTCCGATGGCGGCGCCCGAAACGGTCGTGGCGTTCAAGTCAGGCATGTTCGACCTCGGTCGCGAGCAGCGGTCCCGGCGGCGTGCGCCGCTTGAAGCGCTGTCCGGATGGCGCGGTGCGCAGGTCGTCGATCCGCGCAGGAACTTCGAAGAGCTGGTCGACGCTGCGATCGAAGCCCGAGTCGAAGCAGCGATCGATGCGCGCGAGATTGCGCGACCAGTCGTAGTTCTCGAGCACGGCCTGGCGCCCCGCCTGGCCGAGCTTCTGCCGCGCGAGCGGGTCGTTCAGCAATTCGACGACGGCGCGCGCGAACGAATCGGCGTCGTCGGCGAGCTGGAAGTCGCGCCCGGGGACCGCGTTCAGCGCGACCGCGGAGGTGGTCGAGACCACGGTCGCCGCGCCCATCGCCATCGCTTCGAGGGCCTTGTTCTGGATGCCGCGCGCGAGGCGCATCGGCACGACGACCACGCCCGCGTGCGCGAGATAGGGGCGCACCTCGGCGACCGTGCCGGTGACATGGATCTCGTTGGCGCGTGCCAGCGAGCGGACCTCGGCGGTGGGACGCGCGCCGACGATCCAGAAGGTGGCGTCCGGCAACTGGTGGCGGATCAGCGGCAGGACCTCGCGGCTGAACCAGGCGGCCGCGTCGATGTTGGGCTTGTAGTCCATCGCGCCGGTGAACACGATGCTGCGGTTCGCCGGGTCGTGGCGTTGCTGCTGCCAGCCTTCGGGCACCGCGGCGTGATCGGGTGAGAAGAATTCGGCATCGACGCCGTTCTCGACGGTGATGACCGGCGAGATCAGGTCGCCGGCGAGTCGCCGGAACAGGGCCGACTCGGGCTTGGTGACGAACACGCTCGCGATGGCCCGCGACGCGCTGTAGCGCTCGAACTCCAGCAGACGCACGGCTTCGCGCCGGTACAGCCAGGCCATCGTGCGACCGCTGGCTTTCGCGTACTGGTTCCACTTGTCGGAGTCGACGTCGACGAAGTCGATCAGGCGCTCCACGTCGTCGAGGTCGTTGACGTACTGCGCCATCGGCGACGAGAACACCACGACGCGCCGCACGCCGCGACGCTCGACGAGGTCCTCGACCCAGCGGGTCATGCGGGCGCTGCGGTAGTACGGCAACGCCAGAGCTTCGCCGGTCGCCAGGCCGAACACGCTGCGCAGGCGCGCCGCACGCGGCGACAGCGGCAGGCACAGCACCTCACCACCGCACAGCGCCTTGACGGTGGCGACGTGCTGCCAGTCGTCCGGGTCGTCGACGAATGTGCCGACGTGCACGCGATAACGCTTCGCAAGATGCTTGAGCACGTGATACGACCGCAGCTTGTCGCCCTTGTTGGGCGGATACGGGATGCGGTGCGCGAGGAAAAGAAGATCGTCCATCAGCCGAGACTCTTGGCGATCAGTGGACCGAGCCGGTTGGCCAGCGTCAGCGGCAGGCGCCGCCACAGCGCGATGAAGGCACGGTACTTCGGATTGAGCGGGTTGTTCTCGGGCACCCTGGGCGCGCGGATCAGCTTGTATTCGTAATGCAGCGGCTGCGGCGCGAAGCCCCAGTTGCGCTTGAAGTCGTACGGGCCGGTGCCGACCTTGCTGCGTCCGTAGTCGAACAGCGTGTAGCCCGCTTCCGCCGAGCGGCGCATCAGCTCCCAGTACTTGAAGTCGTTGGCGGCGCTCTCGCGCGACACGACCGCATCGCCGGCGTAGTACGGCAGTACCTCGTTGCGGAACAGGAAGGACAAAACGCTGGAGACGGCCTTGCCGTTCGGCGTGACGACCGTGAGCACGCGGCAGTCACCGTCGAACGCCTTCTGCAGCGTCGCGAAATAGCGGCGCGACTGCGCGGGCGTGCCGTGGCGATGGACGTTGTCCGCGTACAGCGCGAAGAAGCGGTCGAGGTCATCGTCGACGACGCTGACGAGGTTGGCCTTGATGCCCTTGCGGACCATCGCGCGCTGCTTGCGCGGGATCGCCAGCATGTTCGCTTCGGCGTCGGCCACGATCGCCTTGCGGAACGTGACGTACAGGTCGGTGGTGGTCCACGGGCCGCCCGGCGCCTGCGCACGTTGCGGATGCATGCCGCGCAACTCGAGATGGCCGACACCCAGGTCGCTCGCGCGCGCTTCCGCTGCGTCCAGCAAGATATCCACGGCTGCACGATCGTCCGCGACGACCCCGCCGTAGACGCAGAACGGCAGCGAAATCAACGCGTCTCCGAACAGCAGGCTCTTCTGGCGCGCCATCGGCAGCACGCCGACGATGCGGCCGTCGCGCTCGGCGTACAGGAACACCGTGCGATGGCCGAAGACGTCCTCGATGACGGGGCGCCAGGCGGAACGATGGAAGAACGTGGCGTCCGGCGACGCCAGCACGAACGCGTCCCAGCGCGCGGCATCCTCGTCGGTCAGTTCGCGCACGACGGTCCGCACCGCGGTGGAATGTCCCGATCCGCCGGTCGACGCGACGGTCGACACGCCGTGCAACGCCGCGCTGGCGGCGTCGAGCATCGCGAAGGGCGCGCCTGCGACGGTGCGGAGGGTTTCGAAGGATTCGGCGTTCATGGACGAGGCGAGTGCGAAGGGAGGACGCGGCGAACGGTCGGGACGTTCACGCCGGCGCGATCAATCGACCGTCCGCAGGAAGACGCGATCGACGCGATCCCAGCGAAAGTCCTTCAGCAGCTGGTCGATGCGTTCTTCCATGCGGCCGAGATTGACGTAGTGACGGAAGCGCGTCTTCGCGTCGATGCCGGCAACGCGCGGCTGCGACGGGTCGATCTCCCACGGGTGCAGATAGAACATGCACGCCTCGCCGTCGACGCGGTTGACGCGCTGGAGCAGCCAGCGCGACAACGCGTAGGGCAACAGGCGGAAGTAACCACCGCCGCCGGCCGGCCAGTTGCGATGGAACAGCTCGACCGTGGTGACCGGGACCTCGACGAGACCGGGCAGCGACGCGTACGCGAAGCGCGGCGCATCGGGCATGCCGTAATGGTCGTGCTTGACCGGATAGATGCTCGAGCTGTAGCGATAGCCGGCCTCGCGGATGCAGTCGAGCGCCCACAGGTTGTCCTGGTTGATCGAGAAGCTCGGCGCACGATAGCCGCGCACCGCGACGCCGCCGATGTCCTCGAGCATTCCCTTCGCACGGACGATGTCGTCGGTGAACTCCGCGCGCGACTGGTCGGAAGCCCGCAGGTGAGCGTAGCCGTGGCTGGCGAGCTCGTGACCCTGCGCGACGATGTCGCGGACGATGGCGGGGTGTCGCTCGGCGATCCAGCCCAGCGTGAAGAAGGTGGCCTTGGCGCCGTTGTCGGCGAGCATTGCCAGAATGCGCTGGACGTTGGCCTCGGCGCGGCACGGGATGCCGTCCCACGCGGCGCGGTCGATGAAGGGCGCGAACGCGGAGACCTGGAAGTAGTCCTCGACATCGATCGTCAGCGCGTTGACCGTCTGGTCCGCGTGCGCGCGCAACGCGTCGCGACGCGACTGCGATTCCTGGAAGCGTTCCGCGGTCGGGGTGGTGACGAGGTGGGTATACATGGTCAGGCCGCCTTCCTGATGGGCACGGTCGGCGTTGCGTTCGCGCCGGCGACCGCTGCGTTGCGGCCCTGGTTGCGTGCGGCGATCCAGCCTGCGAGATGACTTGCGATGCGTTCGGCGGCGTGGCCATCCCAGAGTTCGGGCGCGCGGCCGCGCTTGCCGCCGGTCGCGAGGATGTCGAGGGCTTCGTCGACGATGCGGCGTCCATCGGTCCCGCACAGCGTGTTGGTGCCTTCGGCGATCGTGATCGGTCGTTCGGTGTTCTCGCGGATCGTCAGGCAGGGCACGCCCAGCGCGGTGGTCTCTTCCTGCAGGCCGCCCGAGTCGGTGAGGACCAGCGTCGCGCCCGTCATCAGGCCGAGCATCTCGAGATAACCCTGCGGCGGCAGGATCGCGACGCGGCCGGCATCGAACATGTCGGCCAGACCGAACTGGTCGATGCGCGCCCGGGTGCGCGGATGCAGCGCCAGGACCAGCGGCAGCTTCTGCGAGATCTGGCGCAGCGCGCCGAGCAGCCGCTCCAGCGTCTCGCGGTCGTCGACGTTCGAGGGCCGATGCAGCGTGACGACGCCGTACCCGCCCTTGCCTTGCAGCGCGGCCTCGGCGATCGACGACGCGGCCAGCGTCGTGGAAGCCGGCACGGCGGCCGCCCGATTGGCCAGCAGCGTGTCGATCATCACGTTGCCGACGAACGCGATGCGCTCGTCGGCGATGCCTTCGCGGTGCAGGTTGGCCGCGGCCGAGCGTTCGGTGGTGTACAGCAGGTCGGCGATCTGGTCGGTGAGGACCCGATTGATCTCTTCGGGCATGCCCCGGTCGTAGCTGCGCAGGCCGGCCTCGACATGCACGACCGGCACGCCCTTCTTGGCGGCCACCAGCGCGCACGCGATCGTCGAGTTCACGTCGCCGACGACGAGGACCGCGGCGGGATCGTAGGCGTCGAGCACCGGCTCGAAGCGCTTCATGATCTCGGCGGTCTGGACCGCATGGCTGGCCGACCCGACTTCGAGGTTGACCGCCGGGCGCGGCATCCCGAGCGCGGTGAAGAAGCTGTCGTTCATCGCGGCGTCGTAGTGCTGGCCGGTGTGGACGAGGATCGGCGGCACGGCGTCGCCGAGCGCCGCCAGCGCGCGGATGATCGGCGCCATCTTCATATAGTTGGGACGCGCGCCGACAACGCACAGGATCGGACGTCCGCGGCCGGTTGGGGCGGTGGTGTCGGTCGTCTGCGTGTGTTCGTCGTAGCCGCTCACGTCGTTACTCCATGCCGCCTGCCTTCGCAGGCCTTTCGTCGTCGCCGTCGTTGTCGCTAGCGGCGCGTACCGGTGCCAGGGACGTCGTCCGGAGTTGATCCAGCGTCCGGGCGACGCTCGCTACCGACTGTTGCAAGAGATGTACCTGCTCTGCGAGTCCGTTGAGGAGGACGCCGTCGGCGCTGGCCGGCAGGTGATGCGCATCGAAGCTGCCGCGACCGCTCACGAGCGACAGCATCGGCGTGTAGGCCGGCATCGGCAGGTTGCCGGCAGCGGCCGCATCGGCTTCCTCGTCGGTGAGTCCGCCGCGCAATTCGGTCCGCAACTCACGCGCCACGTCGGAAACGTCACTTTCGGTCAGGTTGTGCTTCTCGCCGAGGAAGGCGGCGAGCAGCACGCGGTCGCACAGGACGTTGATCTGCCGCGGGATGCCTTCGCTGGCGTCGTGGATTGCAGCGAACGCGCCGTCCTCGAAGCTCGGGTCGTTCTGCCAGCCGACCAGGCCGAGGCGGTGTTCGACGTAGGCCTGCGTCTCCTCGGGGCCGAGCGGCCCGAGGTGATACGACGCGATCACGCGCTGGCGCAGCTGGCGCATCTCCGGCTGCTGCATGATCTGCCGGAACTCGGGCTGGCCGAGCAGGAAGCTTTGCAGCAGCGAGCGCTCGTTGGTCTGGAAATTGGACAGCATGCGCAGCTCCTCGACCGCGCGCGGCGTCAGGTTCTGCGCCTCGTCGACGATCAGCAGCGCGCGCTTGCCTTCGAGTTGTAGCCGGCGGAAATAGCGCTCGAGCCCCAGCAGGAGGCTCGACTTGTCCGGCAGTTCGGGCTGCACGCCGAAGAACGCGCCGGCCACCATGCGCAACATGTCGTCGGCATCGAGCTGCGTGCTGACGATCTGCTTGGCGACCAGGTTGCCGGGTGCCAGCGAACGCAGCAGGTTGCGGACCAGCGTGGTCTTGCCGGCCCCCACGTCGCCGGTGACGACGATGAAGCCTTCCGCCTGATGCACGCCGTAGTCGAGGTAGGCCATCGCACGGCCGTGACCGCGACTGCGGAAGAAGAACGCCGGATCGGGATTGAGCTGGAAAGGCTTCCCCGTCAAGCCGTAGAACGATTCGTACATGCTCGCCTCGCTCAGAAGGTCAGACGCAACGAACCCAGCACCGCGTTCTCGCGGTAATTGCCGCTGAAGAAGCCGCCGGTGCTGCTGTCGCTGGTCTGAGTGGTGTTTCGGTAGAGGACGCTGCCCGTCAGGTGCGGCTGGATCTGCCGGTTGATCGACACCGTCAGCAGGCGTTGACGCGTATCGCCGGAACCGGTGATCGCCTGGTTGTGGATCTTCGAGACGGTCGCGTTCGCCGAGGTCCGCGGGCCGAGCTTGTGGCTCCAGTTGGCCGAATAGGTCGTCGTCCGGAATTTCGACGACTGGTTGAACACGTCGAAGCCGGACGTGATGGCCGACAGCGACTGCGACTCGGTGCGCGCCGCATCCAGCGTCACGGTGTTGCGCAGGCCGAGCAGCGCCAGCGAGATCTCGGCGCGTTTCTGCACGAACAGCTGGTTCGACAGGAAGCCCGCGACGCCGAACTGCGACACCGGCAGGCCCAGCGACGCCAGGGTCGTGGCCACCTGCCGCGCACGGGCCGCGGGATCGGGGATCGTCGCGCGATAGAACTGGTCGATCAGCGCGTAGTTGGGGTCGGCGACCAGCGACAGGCCGGAGCCGGTCGACGTGGTCTGGTCGCGGCTGTAGACGCCGTACAGCGCGAATTTGGACGTGGTCTCGCGCAACTGGATGTTGGCGGTGGGGCCGAAGTAGCGGCGACCGATCTGCGCGCTCAACGAAGAGTGGTGGGTCGGCTCCCAGTCGAAGCCGCCCGAATACGACAGGCCCTTCAGATCGGGCTGGCCGGTGGTCGGGTAGCGGTTGCGGTCGTAGCCGATGTTGCCCTGCAGGTGGACGGTCGGCGACACCACGTAGGTCAGTTGCGAGCCGATCGACTCGACGATGATGGTGTTCGATCCGCCGTAGTTCTGCTCGCTGCGACTGTAGTTGCCGCCGGCGCCGACATCGCGAAACGACGTGCTGGTCTGGAACTGGCCGAAGAGCTGGCTGGTGTGGCTGGTGGCGTACGCGTTGTTGTTGGAGCTCGACTCGAAGTAGCGATAGCCGGCGCTGTACGAGAGGTCACGGTCGAAGCGCGACCGCAGCGTCGGGCCGAACGAATAAGTCCGGGTCTCGGCGCGGTTGGCCGAGCCGTTGACGCTGTTGGCCGCCTGCGTGCCGAACGGCGAGATGTTCTGCTGCGAGATCGACGCGCCCGCGTCGAAGAACAGCAGGTTGTCGATCAGCGTCGCGTTGCCCGACGCATCGAGCGCGTTGCGCAGCGCATTGCCGTTGGTCCCGCGCGCGTAATAGAGAAACTGCGGCTGGTAGTCGAAGTTCGCGGTCAGCCACGGGCTGACGCGCGTGAGCCGCACCGACGGCGTGATCGAGGTCACGTATTCGGACCGCTCTCTGCCGGCCGGCGCGAGGTTGATGTTGTCCGACCAGGTTTCGTCGACCGAGACCGCAGTGGACAGGCGCCACGGGTCGCGCGGCGCCCCGCCGTTACCCGCCGCGGTCGCCTGCGCGTGCGACGGGCCCGGCGCCGACTGCGCGACGACGACGATTGCCGCGGCGCTCAGGGCCTTCCAGGGCAGGACAGAACGATCGACACGCCCTCGACGAATTCGCCGCGGGTCAATAGCCATAGTAGCCGTAGCTGTCACCCGGATTGGAGCGGCGACCCTTGTTGAGCACCATGCCGACGACGTCGCACGATTCGATCGTGGCGAGCGCTTCGCGCAGCGCTTCGTGGGTCGTGTTGTCGGACTCGACGACCATGACGATCTGCCCCATGTTGGCGGCCAGCGTGCGCGCTTCGGTGGTGACCAGCAGCGGCGGCGAGTCGAAGATCACGATGCGGTCGGAATAGCGTTCGCTGAGCTCGGCCAGCAGATTGGCCATCGCTTCGCTGGCCAGCAGCTCGGTCGCCTGGCGATGCGGGCGGCCGGCGGGCAGCAGAGCGAGCTTGTTGACGTTGGTGCGCACGATGGCGTCCGACAGGCTGACGTGCGAGTCGAGCAGCACGTCCATCAGGCCGACGTCCGGCGCGATGCCGAACTTCTGCGGGATCGACGGGCGGGCCACGTCGGCATCGACCAGCAGCACGGTGCGATCGCGTTCCATCGCGATGCTCATCGCGAGGTTGATCGCGCAGAAGCTCTTGCCTTCGCGCGGGAAGGCGCTGGTGACCATGATCAGGTTGCCGTTGCGGATCGCGGCGCCGCTGCCGAAGGCGTTCTTCAGCAGAGGACGCTTGATGACGCGGAACTCCTCGGCCAGCGGGGTCTTGTCGCCGTCGGGCGCGATCATGCCGCCTTCGCGCAGGCGCTGCAGGTCGATGGTCACGCTCTTGCTGCGCGACACCGGCGGCTTGCCGTCGGCGAAGTCGTCGCCGCGCCCGTCCGACAGCGGCATCTTGCCGAGCGGTGCGGACCAGTCGTCGTCGAGAGCGGCGTCGACGGTCGCGCGCACCTGCGGCTCGCGATGCCCATCGGGGCTCGCGACCGGCTGCGCGCGCTGCCGCTGGAGCTCGACCATGCCGGCTTCGGCGAACGCGTCTGCGTCGTCGTGCGCTTCCGGCAGCGCCTGCGCATCGCTACGCAATGCATGTACGGCGGGCGCCGCGGGTACTTCGTCCATGCGCTTGATGGCGCGTTCGATGAGACTCAAGTCGCTCTCCTAGGCCGCGTACGAACGCGCGAGAAAAAATGCGAGACCCGCGCCGTAGAGGCACACCAGCCCCGCGGCACCAGCCACGAACCACGTCAATTTCCGCCGCCGCTGACGCACCTGACCATCGGTCCAGATCATCGTCACGGTCCCGAGAATGGGCAGACCGGAGATCTCGCGAAGCGCCTTGCGATCGGAGAACGTCGGCCGGATCTGGCCGATCAGGAACGCCACGCCGACACCGCCGGCCAGCGCACCGAGGAACACCATCGAGACCAGCAGCACGCGGTTCGGCGCGACCGGTCGCGGCGAGACGCGCGGCGGATCGATCACGCGGAACTCGACGAGGCCGGCGGACGCGTCCATGTCGCTCGACATCTGCGCCGACTCGCGACGGCCGATCAGCTTCTCATAGTTGGCCTTGTTGACTTCGTAGTCGCGATTGAGCTGCTGCAGATCGGCCTCGATCTTGGGCACGTTGTTGGCCGCGGCCTTAAGCTTGTTGTAGCGGTTCTCGTAGCTGGCCACGCGGGTTTGCAGCGACGCCACGTCGGACTCGGCCTGCGCGAGCTGCACCTGGAGCTGCTGGAAGACCGGGTTGCCCGACAGCGGCGAACGGGTCGGTGACGCCTTGATCATCGCGGCGACTTCGGTCTTCTTCTGCGACTCCAGCTCGGCGATGATCCGCTTGGTCGAGATGATGTCCGGGTATGCATCGGTGAAGCGCAGGCGCATCTCGTCGAGGTTGTGCTTGAGCGCGGCGATGCGCGAGTCGATCTCGGGTACCGCGACGCCCTGCGTGTCGTTGTTGTTCAGCAGGACCGTGTCCTCGCCGGCCATCTGGCGACGCAACGCGGTGCGGCCGTTCTCGGCTTCCTCGAGCGACAGGCGCGCGGTGGCGAGTTCGTTGCCGGCCTCGGACATCTGCGTGAAGTAGTCCTTGCCGTTGCCCTGCATCGTCGCCAGGTTGCTGATCTTGAATTCTTTCAGCGCGTTCTCGGCCTGCGTGAGCTTCTGCTCGTACGACTTGATCTGGTCGTCGATGAAGCGACGGGCCGTGTCCGAGTCCTTGCGCTTGTTGCCGAGGTTCGACTCGACGAAGATCGTCAGCAGCGACTGGACGACCTTCCGGGCCGAATCGGGATTCGAGTTGCGGAACGCGATCGTGTACAGGTTGATGCCGCCGCTGCTGCGCAGGTCGATGGCCCGCGTGAGGTAGTCGATCTGGCTCTCGGTCTGCTCGTTCGTCTTCGCCGAGAGATTGAGGTCGGACATGCCGACGACCTTCTCGATGTTGGGACGGCTGATCAGCGTGCGGCTCATCATCGCGATCTGCTGGTCGAGGTTGGGCTCGACCGTGAGGCCCGACATCAGCGGCTTGAGCACCGACTGCGTGTCGACGTAGACGCGGGCCGATGCCTCGTACTGGTCCGGCATCAGGTACACCGACACGGCACCGACGATGACGATGAGCCATGCCGCGATGAGGCCGATCCATCGATGCAGCCAGATGTCTCGAAGGGCGCGGCGAAACTGTTCGACGATCTCGTTCATTGCGTACTCGTTAGGAAAATGTCGCGAAGGCGAAAAATCTCGCGTGGTGGTTGCGGACGGTTCGTGCCGGGGTCGACAGGCGGAGCGCGCCCGTCGACGACACCATCAGAAGTAGCTTTCGGGAATGATCAACACATCGCCGGGACGCATGTCGACGTTGGCACTGACATCGCCCTTCTGCAGCAGGTCGGTGAGGCGCACGCGATATTGCGCATTGCCTTCGCGGGTCCGCAGGATCGTCGCGCGATTGCCTGCCGCGAAGTCCGTCAGGCCGCCCACGGCGATCATCACGTCGAGGATCGACATGTTCTGGCGATACGGGAGGGTCTGCGGACGCGACGCCTGGCCGACGATGCGGATCTGCTCGCTGTACGGTCCGATGAAGCCGGTCACGATGATCGTGACGATCGGGTCCTGGATGTACTTGGTCAGCGACTTCTCGATCTCGCGCGCCAGCTGGGTCGGCGTCTTGTTGGTCGCCTTGATGTCCTCGACGAGCGGCGTGGTGATCATGCCGTCCGGTCGGACCGGAACGCTGGACGACAGCTCGGGATTGCGCCAGATGACGATGTTGAGGTTGTCGCCCGGCCCGATCAGATACGCGTAGTCGTTGTTGACGGCGACTTGCGCCGGCGCCATCGGGAGCTTGGTCGCGCATCCCGAGACCGCAATGGCGACGGCCGCGGTCAACATCAGTGTCGCTGAACGGATCCATCCCGACAGCCCCGACGAAATCCCCGCACGCGAAATACGATCCGGCATGGCCGACTCTCCCTGTCTACGATTGAAATTCTCGAAAGCCACTGCCGTGATATCGACCCGATCGACAAATCGACACCGGGCGGTCGGCCGGTCGACGATTCTAGCAAGCGGACTTTGCATTTGAGTGATCGGCAACGCGAACGAAATAACGACTCGGGCGTTATCGAGCAACAACTGTGCCGAGCAAACAACAGCGGGACCTCATCGAGCTTCCCCCGCGGCCTCCCTGACCTGCGAAGGCGTGTCCGGGCCGTGCTACGTCGCGCCCCGCATGCCGCGCCCACCGCCGGGCTCCACCGGCGGCAGGGCCGGGCACCCGGAAAAGACCGCGTCGCCGCCGGTTGTCCCGCCGGCGGAAAGCTAGGCGGAAGTCCCCGAACCGGCTCAGGGAAGAGGCCCGTCACAGCGGGGCAAAGTCGCAATAACCGGTTGGGGTTTATGGATGCCTCCTGTCATTTACTGACGTTTTTTGACACTTCCCTCCGTAAAATGCGCGACTCTCC
>JBBRRW010000097.1:0-12395 GCA_038245975.1 Burkholderiales bacterium | reverse complement strand
TGTATGCGGACGCGCGCTTCCGCATGCCGTCCGACGCGATCCGCCGCGGCCTCGGTCCCCAATCGGGACTGTGGGCGCATTCGATCTCCGGCGACCTGCCGATCGTGGTGCTGCGGATCGACGACATCGACGACATGGCGCAGGTGCGTCAGCTGCTGCGCGCGCACGAGTACTGGCGCGCGAAGCGCCTCGGTGTCGACCTCGTGATCATCAACGAGCGCGCGTCGTCATACGTGCAGGACCTGCAGATCGCGATCGAGACCGCGCAGCGCAGCAGCCAGTCGCGGCCGGGCCTCGACAGGCTCACCGCGGAGACCGCGCGCGGCTCGGTGTACACGTTGCGGTCGGACCTGATACCGGCCGAATCCCGCGACCTGCTGCTCGCGGTCGCGCGCGTGGTGCTGCTGGCGCGTCGCGGACCGCTGTCGTCGCAACTCCTGCATCAGCACGGCGTCGCGCCGAAGCCCCCGCTGCCGTTCCCGAAGCCGCGTGCTGCCAAGGATGCGATGGCGCTGATGCGGCCGTCGTCGAAGGTGCCGGTCACGGGACTCGAGTTCTTCAACGGCCTCGGCGGCTTCGGCAGCGACGGGCGCGAATACGTGACCGTCCTCGACCATCTCGGCACGACGCCCGCGCCGTGGATCAACGTGATCGCCAATCCGGCCTTCGGCTTCCAGACGTCGACCGAAGGCAGCGGTTTCACGTGGGCCGAGAACAGCCGCGACAACCAGCTCACGCCGTGGTCCAACGACCCGGTCACCGACCCGCTCGGCGAGGCGCTCTACGTGCGCGACGAAGCCACTGGAGATGTCTGGACCGCGACGGCGCAACCGATCCGCGACCGCGGCACTTACATCGCGCGCCACGGCCGCGGCTATTCCCGCTTCGAGCACCGTGCCAACGACATCTCGCTCGACCTGCTGCAGTACGTGCCGCTCGACGACCCCGTCAAGATCTCGCGACTGACGATCCGCAACGACTCGACCCGCGCGCGCCAGCTATCGGTCACCGCCTACAGCGAGTGGGTGCTGGGCACTTCGCGCAACGCGTCGTCGTCGACCATCACCACCGAGGCCGATCCGGCGAGCCGCGGCCTGTTCGTCCGCAACCCGTGGGGCACGGCCTTCGCCGGCCGCGTTGCGTTCGTCGACCTGCGCGGCCGCCAGTCGTCGTGGACCGGCGACCGCACCGAGTTCCTCGGCCGCAGCGGCCACGTGTCGGCGCCCGCGGCGCTGATGACGAAGGCGCCACTGTCCGGCACCACCGGCGCGGGCTTCGACCCGTGCACCGCATTGCAGACGCTGATCGATCTGAGGCCCGGACAGAGTATCGAGATCGTCGCGTTGACCGGCCAGTGCGCGTCGGACGACGCGGCCCGCGCGCTGATCGCGCGCTATCGCAAGATCGACCTGGACGGCGTGCTGCGCGTGGTCACCGATCATTGGGACCGCCTGCTCGGCGCCGTGCAGGTCCGCACACCGGATCGCGCGATGGACCTGATGCTGAACGGCTGGCTGCTCTACCAGACGCTGGCGTGCCGCATGTGGGCCCGCTCGGCGTTCTACCAGGCCAGCGGCGCCTACGGCTTTCGCGACCAGTTGCAGGACGGGATGGCGCTGACGTTCTCGATGCCGGCACAGACCCGCAGTCACCTGCTGCGCGCGGCCGGCCGGCAGTTCGTCGAAGGCGACGTGCAGCACTGGTGGCTGCCGCATTCGGGGCAAGGCGTGCGCACGCACATCTCCGACGACCGCGTGTGGCTCGCGTACGCGACCGCGACCTACATCGTCAGCACCGGCGATACCGCCATCCTCGACGAACCGGTGACATGGCTCGAAGGACAGGCCTTGCGCGACGGCGAGCACGACGCGTTCTTTCAGCCGGGCCAGTCGGACGACGCGGCGTCGCTGTTCGAACACTGCGCCCGCGGCCTCGACCAGTGCATCGCGCTGACCGGTGCGCACGGCCTCCCGCTGATCGGCACCGGCGACTGGAACGACGGCATGAACCGCGTGGGACAGGACGGTCACGGCGAGAGCGTGTGGCTCGCCTGGCTGCTGCTGCGGACCCTCGAGCTGTTCACGCCGCATGCGGCCGGTCGCGACACGACGCGCCTCGATCGATGGCGCGCGCATGCCGTCGCGGTCCGCGAGGCGATCGAGCGCGACGCGTGGGACGGCGAGTGGTATCGCCGCGCCACCTTCGACGACGGCACCTGGCTGGGATCGAAGGACAGCGACGAGTGCCGCATCGACTCGATCGCGCAGTCGTGGTCGGTGCTGTCCGGCGCCGCCGAGCCGACGCGGGCCGCGGCGTCGATGGACGCGGTCGACCGCCACCTGATCCGGCGCGAGGAAGCGCTGGCCCTGCTCTTCACGCCGCCCTTCGATCACACCCGACACGACCCCGGCTACATCAAGGGCTATCCGCCGGGTCTGCGCGAGAACGGCGGGCAGTACAGCCATGCCGCGATGTGGGCCGTGCTCGCGTTCGCGAAGCTCGGCGCCACCGACCAGGCGGTCGCGCTGTTCGCGCTACTCAACCCGATCAACCACGCGCTGCACCGCATCGCCGTCGACCGCTACAAGGTCGAGCCCTATGTGGTCGCGGCCGATGTCTATTCGGTGGCGCCGCACGCCGGGCGCGGCGGCTGGACCTGGTACACGGGCTCGGCGGCGTGGATGTACCGGGCCGGCATCGAAGGCATCCTCGGCATCACGCGCGAGGCGCACGTGCTGGTGCTCGAGCCGCGCATGCCGGCGGACTGGCCGGGCTTCGAGGTCACGCTGCGCGACGGCGCGTCGCGCTACGCGATCGAGGTGCGGCGCGATCCGACGCAGGGCGGCACGCCACGCGTCACGTCCGACGGGCAGCCGATCGCGGCGAGCGGCGCCGGCTTCCGCCTGCCGCTCGACGGCGGCCAGCACACGGTGCTGGTGCTGCTGTAGGAGCACCTTCCCGTCGCTCGTCCTCGGCGTCTCCCCCAACCTCGGCAACTTCACCACCCGCGACCTGTGGTTCCTGCAGGCCTGATCGCGTCGCTTGCGGATGGCAGACGCGTTCACGGCTTCGGACCGCGCTCCCAGATCGCCGACCAGCGGCCGTGGAACCAGTCGAGACCGTTGCACGCCCAGCTCGCGGGTCCGCCCGACGGCGTGCCACCCGGCCGCGTCCAGCACAGTTGCTGCTGCACGCCCTGATGCACCAGCGTCAGCGCGCCGACGCCGGCGAGCAGGAAGGTCGTGAGCAGCACCACGAGCATCGCGACGCGGAACATCTCGCTGCCGTTCTTGCCGCGCGTCAAGTCCCCCGCGACCATCGACAACAGGTGCAGTCCGAAGGTCGACGCCAGCGCCGTGAGCGCCAGCGTGCGCATGTCCGGGCTGCCGAAGACCAGCGCCAGCCCGACCAGTACCGCTTCGAACGCGTAGAGCACCTTCATGCCGTGCGTCCACCACCGCTGGTTCAGCGTGCCCGGCAGCGAGACGGCGACGATGCCCTGCAGCAGCAGACCCAGCCGGGCCAGCCATCGCGACGGCACCTCACCCGCGCCGTGCTTCTTGCTGATCACCTGCAGCACGCGCCCGGTGATCGTCACCGCGCGGGCGGCGCTCCTCAGCGTCATCTCGGGGTCCGGCTTCGGATCGATCTCGCGCGTGCTGCGCACGAACGCCATCAGCCTGGGCTCGGTGAGCAGCGAGACGAGGACGTTTTCCATGTTGGCGCGCGCCGCCGAGTTGCCGGTCCAGAGCTGACCGAACAGGCGCCGCAGCTGCGCGTCGGTCGAGCCCTTCTGCGGCGTGACGTCGAGCGCATCGACGACCAGCGCGGTCAGCTTCGCATGACCGTTCGGCACGAGCGCCTTGTAGAGGATGCGTCGCTGCGCCCGCTCGATCAGCTCCTTCCGCACGACCCGGGTATCGGGGTCGGTCATCGGCAGCAGGGCCTCGATCAGCCGCTCCGCGCCGTCGAGCTGGCCCCACATGATGTCGTTGAGACGCCAGCGACGATCGAGGAACGCGCCGAAATTGGCGAGGGCCGTGCCGGCGAGCTTCTTCCGCGTGCCCGCCGACTCGTCGATCAGGTTGATCGCATCGACCGGGCTGATCCGCACCACCTCCACCGTCGACGGTTCGCCGGTCTCGGTGTCGTAGTACAGCGGGAAGCTCATCTGGTCGTACGTGTCGAAACGCAGGTAGTACTCGCCGAAGATCGCCCGCAGCCCGTGGCCGCGGTCCGTGTTCAGCGCGGCGAGGCCGGCAGCGTCGATCGACCGGAGGCCTTCCTTCGCCAGCGTGGCCACGCCCGGGTCGACGACCACGTTGTACGACGCCGGCGTGTCGACCTTGATCTCGGCGTAGCCCTTGGCCGCGACGACCGCGAGCTTCGGGCTGCCGAGCAGCTGCCATGCCCAGCAGGAGGCCGCGTCGGGCGTGATCGTCGATCGACCGCCGGCGGCATCCGCGTTGCCTTTCATCGTCAGCGCGCCGACGCCGTCGAGCAGCCACTTGCGGATCGGCGCGTCGGGCATCTTGTCGGCTTCGGCCAGGATGGCCTGGGCGCGGAACACCACGCTCTCCTGCAGCGTCCGTGACGCGGTGGCCATGCGCGCGACCTGCGGAGGGACGTCGACGGCCGTCCTGGCGCCGCCGACGCCGGTCCTGATGCCGGCGTTCGCGTCCTTCACCTCGTGCCCGAGGATCTTCAGCAGGATCGCGTCGAGTTCGGCCGGGATCTCGTCGCCCGCCTGGCCCGGCGACGGCAACGCGTCGATGTCACGATTGGCCTTCAGCAGCAGGTCCCTGGCCTCCAGCAGGCCCTTCTTGAGCAGCCGCAAAATCCTCTCGCCTTCGAGGATCGCGTCGCGCGAACGCGGCGCCACGAGATCCTCGAACGGACCGCCCGGCACGGCCAGCAGCGCGAGGAGCTGCAACTCTTCATCGGAAAATTCCGGTTGCGCCTCGGCGTCGAGCGCGACCGGATGCAGCGCGACGGCGGCCTGCTTGTGGAACAGGCGCGTCAGCTTGTCGACCTTGCGCAGCAGGAAGCCGAGCCGCCGCAGACGGTAGTCGATGTCGAACTGGTCGAGGAAGGCGTTGATGGTCTGCTTGCCCGGCTCGATCTCGTCGCGGTAGTTGCGCTCGCGCCAGACCCGGACCAGCGCGCGCAGCGCGTATTGCTCGTCCGAACTGCCGTCGATGCGCGCGCGCGCGCCGAGCCGTTCGGCGATCGTGTCGGTGACGGAATAGACCCGCAGCCGCAGGTACGACAGGAAGGCGGTGCCGTAGTACTCCAGCATCCTGCTCAGCGGCAGTTCGGCCCATTCGGTGACGACGCCGGCGGCCGTCGGCTCGATCTTGAACGGGTCGCGCAGCTTGACGCTGCGCTCGCCGAGCCACACGACACGCTCGATCCGTTCGATGCGTCGGTTGCGGGCCAGCACCGCCTGCAGGTCCTCGCGGATCGTCTCGTACTGCGGGATGCTGGTCAGCGCCGCCAGCGAGTTCTGCAGCGGGTCGGGTTCGGTCTCCGGGTCGGGCCTCAGACCCGGTGCCTTCGGGTCGAGCGGTTCGGGCGCGGGTTCGACGTACAGCAGCTTGCGTTCGATCGGGACGCTCGAGAAACGGCGCGACAGCGTGCCGACGACATAGGAGAACGGCTTGTTGTCGAGATAGCCGCCGTCACCGAACGCGCGAAACACATGACCGCCGCTGGCGACCTCGTCGCGATCGAGGTTCGGAAAGAATCCGTTCCAGCGCAGGACGCCGGGCGCGTCGCCGGCCACCTTGAGACGGGTCAGCGTCGCGAGCGTCATCGGCTCGAACGCGAACGGGAACGACGACGTGCAGCGCGCGGCGAACGCCATGAACGAACGGTTCGCGGACGCGAAGTCGTTGCCCGGCGCCGTGATCCCGTTCGGATAGCTGAAGTGATAGCTCTGCTTGAAGCGACGCTCGTTGACGATGCGGTCGAACAGCCGCAGCGGCACCAGCGACCCCTTGATGTCGGTCGTCGTGATGTACAGGTCGACGTTGTCGGCCAGCGGCGACGTGCCGACCACACCCGTCGCCTTGCAGACGTCCTCGAGCGGCGTCATCTTGCCGAGCGCGTAGTGCAGCTTCGCGTACATGCGATCGCTGTTCAGCAGAGACGCGGGCATCGGTTGCACGGTGATCTTCGGATCGGTGTTCGCCGACGACATCTCGTCGTTCAGCAGCAGCGCGAAGTCGCCTTCGTTGATCCACAGGTCCTTCAGCGGACTGAACTGCTCGCCGTTGGCCAGCGCCTTCGCGAGGAACAGGCCGTTGATGCCACCGGCCGACGTGCCCGAGACCACGTCGACCGCGAAGCGCGTCTGCGTGAAGTCGCTGCGGTCGACGCGGGCCCAGGCGTCCTGCGGATCGTCGACACCGGCTTCGGCGGCGGCCTGGATCTCCACGGCATAGCGACGGCGAAGCTCCGCATTGCCGACCAGCCACGAGAGCCGCCGATAGATGTCGCGCGTGCACAGCTCGTACTGCTTCGCGCCGGCATGACCGGACGGCTCGTCGGTTTCGTCCTCGACCACACCGGACGGCTCGGTCATCTTGCCGATGGCCACGCCGTCGCGCGGCGTGGCGCAGGCCATCTCGAAGATCTCGTTGGTCACGCCGTTGATGTAGATCGCCAGCGACACGCCGCCGTACATCACCACGCCGAAGCGGATCTCGGCCGTGTACTCCGGGAAGTCCTGCCCTGCGCTCGACGACCGCGTCGTGTCCTGCTTCACTGGTTCGTTCGATTCGAGCGGCATGAAGTCTCCTGGCTGGATCGGCGCGGACGGCGCATCGGGAATCGCGGCAGCCTCCGATTCTGCCGTCGCTCACCCGCCAAGCCAAGCCTGTTTCCTCGACGAACGGTCGAACCGACGGGTCGAAGCGATTGACGCAGGACCCTCGCCGAGATGACACTGCCACGCGGAGGTCCCGGCAACGACCGCGTGCCCCGACGGTGCGACCCCGTTACCGATTAGTCGCAATGCGGGCCCGGGGACGGCCCGTTCGAACGTCTGGCGTCACCAACCCGGGAGTTCCTCGATGTGGCTTCGCAACGTGGTGCTGATCGCCGTTGCCTTCCTGTCCGGCTGCGCGAACTACCGGGTGGTCTCCGAGTTCGGCGGCGAGACGACGAAGATGACCACGGTGGTCAAGAGCGAGTTCGACCAACTCGAGACGCTCTGCGTGCGGCAGGCCGAACTGGTCATCGTGGTCAACAACATCCAGGGTGACGCGCCGCTCGACCAGTGCCAGCGGGCGAAGCGCGCGCAGAGCCAGTACGCGGCGCTGACCGTCGACGTCCTCGACGGCTACGCGGACGGTCTCGGCGCCCTCGCCGACGACAAGCCCTTCGACGTCTCGCCGGACGTGCGGGCCGTCGGCGGCAAGGTCAGGACGTTGAAGGACCGTACCGGCAACACCGTGCTGAGTGCGAAGGAGGCCGACGCGCTGACCAGCGTCGCCGACCTGCTCGTCAACGCGCTCGCGACGGTCAAGCGCGACGACGCCGTCCGTCGCATGGTCGCCGCGACGCCCGACCTGATCGTCATCGGCAAGTCGCTGAAGTCCTTCTTCGTGCAGGCCGCCGGCGCACCGTCGAATGCGCCGTACGCGAACTTCATCGGCGTGATCGCGAGCTCGGGTAACTCGACGCAGCTCGTGCTGGACAGCACGCCGATGCGCAAGGCCGAGCCGATCCGGACCGCGGAACTGTCGCGCGAGTTGCGAACGCGCCAGAAGCTGCTCGCCAGGCGCGGTCCCGACGGCGGCAACTCGGTGCCGGCGACGGTGGTCGCGGCGATCGACGCATGGCTGGCCGCGTTGCAGAAGTTTTCGACCGATGCCCTGAAGCCGGACTCGCAGGACATGATCGATCGCCTGAAAGCGCTGCGCAATGCGACGCGGCTCGCCCGAGACGCCGTCGCCGACAAGTAGTCCACTCCGGGAGATAGCATGAGTACAGCGGACGAGCTCGCGCTCGCGAAGGGCGGCGAGACCATCAGGGGCACCAACCTGCAGCCGGCGATCGACGCACTGCTCGCGACGGCCAAGAGTCTCGATGCCGACATCGCTGCGGCCCCGGACGTCGAATCGGTGCAGGCCATCGGGCTCGCGCAGGCCGACCTGAACAATCAGGCGATGTCGCTGGTCACGGCGCAGATCACGTTGCTGGCCGGGCAGGTGAAGATCAACGCGGACCAGATCAACGCCGCAGCCGAGTATGTCCAGAAGGCCGTGGCCGAGATGGCGGACTGGAAGAAGAAGGTCGCCGCGATCGGCAAGGTCGTCGACTTCTGCGCGGCGCTCGGCACCGGCAACGGCGGCAAGATCCTGCAGTCGGCTCGGCAGCTCAAGGACGCGCTGTAGAAGGCTTCGGGCGCGATCTCGTCTCGGCTCAACGGGTCGCCGCGGTCGCGCTGCGCGCTTCGAGCGTCGATCCCACCAGCGTCATGACGATCCTTCGCGCGCGAGGTCCGAGAGGGTAGGGCAAGCCGCTCGAGCCAGAGCGGCCCTCAAGAAACTGAACAGCGCGATCAGGGTGGACACTGCTCTCTTCGGCGAGCACATCGCCGGTGGCCAGATCACCGACTGGAAGAGCCGACTGGTCAGTCGCGCAGTCGACGTGTTCGGCGGCGATCCGCAGAGCAGCGAGCCGCAGGTCGATCTGAAGGTTCAGATCGGTGGGGCCGGCTCTCATGCGCGCTTCAGCACCGCGTCGATGGTCTTGAGGCTTTTCGACGGCATCCACGTGTTGCGCAGGTAGAGCGCGATGAGGTCGGCGTGCGGCGCCTCGACCAGCCGGGCGGCAGGGATCTTCTGGTCGCCGCCGCCCGCGGCCCAGGCACCCCGCCAGATCGCACGCAGCGTGCGCACGCCGTCGGCCATGACGCCCACGGTCTGCGTGCCGAACGCGTTCCACAGGTCGTCTCCGGCCGCGTAGGCATCGATGATCGCCATCGGCTTGATGGCCTTGGACGTCCGCTGCATCAGCCTGACCGTCTGGACCGCGGCCGCATGACCGTCCGCCGGGACCGCGATGGCGACGCCAGCGCGCTTGACGGCCTTGGTCATCGCGTCGAGCAGGGCCGGTGCGTTCCGGCGCAGCATCGTCTCTTCGTAGGCGGTGTGCACGCCCTGGCCGCGCGGCGGCTGATTCGGTCCCTGCGGTTCGCCGTCGTGCAGATAGGACAGATGCAGCGGCTGGCACGCGTCGCCGACGTAGTGCGCGAGGATGCCGGCCGCACAGACGTAGCGCGTCGCGTCCTTCTGGCGGACCGCATCGACCATCTCGTCGAAGAACTGCCACACGCGAAAGGGCAGGCATCCGCGCCCGCTGTCGCCGACGTCGGCGTAGTACTCAAGCCAGAACGCGGGCTCGACGTTGGCCGGATCCGCGCACAGTTCCAGCAGGGTCTGGTTGCCCTTCTGCGGATCGGGCGTGTCCATATCAGCGAAGTGATTGGGCTGGTCGGCGCCGCCGCGCAGCATCTTTCCATGCGCCCACAGCCGGTCCGGCACGTCGGCCAGCGGCACGAACCCGTCGCTCCCCTTCGCATTGATGCGGGTCTGCGAGCCGATGGCGTCGAGCGGATACGACACGACCAGCTGATTGGCCTTCATCAGCTTGCCGAGCGCACCGGGGATGCCGTCGCACGCGAAGTAGCCGATGGTGTAATGACCGACCGGTCCCCAGTATTCCGGGAGGCCGGCGTTCCAGTCGCGCACCAGCGACACCTCGAGCTCGCGACAGATCGGGCTGAGCGCCGCCGCCAGCGCGAAGCGACCGACGCGCTGGCACTTGCCCGAATCGACCCAGGCGTGGCCGCCCCACTGCAGCGCGAACGGCCGCAGCGCGACGAGTTGCGCTTCGGGCTTGCCCTGGTCGCGCCACTGCTCCCAGAACCACAGCGTGCCCGAGTCCCCGTGCAGCGTGCCGGGCGCATCGAGCGACCGCGGGCGGATCAGGAACTCCGTCACGTAGTCGACGCCGCCGGCCGTCGAGTAGCGATAGAACAGCGCGGCGATGCGGCCGCGCAGTTCGCCCGACGCGGCGCCGAAGGCGCGCACGTCGGCGTCGATCAGCTCGAGCGTCAGCGTGTCGGTGTTCAGGTCCAGCCAGTCGGCGAGCGGGCCCATGCCGGCCACCTGGGTGGTCCAGTCCGCGACGTCGTCGATGCGCACCAGGCCCGCGTCGACATGCAGTTGCACGTTGTCGCCGGCCCAGCCCGCGTACATCCGGTCGAACGGCAGCAGGCCGAGCTGCTTGGCATCGGACACGCCGATCCGCCGACGCTTGCCGCTGAGGTTGGTGAACAGCTCGCGTCCCGCCGAGCCGGTGACGTGACGGCTCGTCAGCGCGTACGTGAGGTCGCCGTCGCTGACGAGGCAGCCGATCGAGCCCATGTGGGTCCGGCCCTGCACGTCGGCATACGCGAGATAGCCGCCGCCGATGAAACTGTTCGCAAACGACAGGTGATAGTCCGGCACCGATTGCGCCACTTCCTCCTCGACCAGGATCGTGCAGGTCGGCACCACCCGGCCATCGGGCATGTACAACGCCCGCGGCACCATGCGGTCCGGGTCCCTGGCGAACGCGCTGCGTCGCTCCCAGTGATTGATGAACACCAGCACGCACGGCCATGCCCACGGCGTGACGACCGTGTTGAAGAGCGTACGGGCGCCCACCGGCTTCGGCGTCTCCCGCACGGTGCCCGGCTCGTGCGTGGCGTACCAGTCGTCCTGGTGGATCAGGTAACGACCGACCGCGGTGCCCACCACGTTGGGCAGGTGCGCGAGATGGACGTGATAGTGATGGCGTGCATCGAGCAGGTCCGCCAGCGTCAGCACGTTGTAGTTGCGCCGGGGCGGGAAGGGATTGTCCTGCGCGTTGACTCGACTGCTGCTGCGAACAGACATCGACGACTCCGGCACGTGAATCGTGGCCCTCGATCGGGAGGTGGGCAACCGCGCCTCCCGTCGCGGCGCGCGAGACGACGACGCTGGGCGCGACGAGCAGGCCGCACGATTGTGGCTGCCGCCGAGCGATCTGTCATCCGGGCGGTGCGCAGACGCTCTCAGGCGTCCGGATCAAGGCGCGACGTAGCAGGGCAGGTGCGCGCCCGTCAACCGGTGGTACGGAGCCCGCCACGCGGGCAGTGCCGCGATGCGCGCGAGCCAGGCCGCGAAACCGACGGGTGGCGCGCTTCGAGGTCGAGCCGCTCTCGTGCTTCGGGAACGCGAGACAGGCGGTCATCGACAGGTCCGCGACGGTCGGATAGTCGCCGACGACGAAGGGCTGGCTCTGGAAGCGACTTTCGATGATCCCGAGGAAATCATCGATGCGACGCCGCAGGAACGCGAGGGCCGCCGGATCGGTTCGCGGCGTGAAGGCGCGGCGCTAGCGATCGGTGGCCATGTCACCGCCGAGCTTCAGGGCCAGTGCGCGCGTTTCACGCGAGGTCAGCAATAACACCGATGTAAAAACCGTCCCGGCGTGTGAATACTGAAGGTGGCGTCGAGACCATCGAAGTCGACATCAAAAGAGGAGCGATGAATACGATACTCAGGTGGTCGGTGGTCTTCTTCGTCGGCGCAATCACGACCTCGACCGCTATTGCCGCGGTGGACTACAAGATAGTCACCGCGTCAGAGCGAGGAACCTATATCCAGATCGGGCGTGACCTTTCCAAGTTCGTGGCGCCGGATGCCGATATCAATCTCGAAGTCCTGTCGTCGAAGGGCTCGGCCGACAATCTCAATCGTCTGCGATACGAAGCGAACGTGAAGATCGCGATCGTGCAGTCGGACGTCTATCAAGCCTTTCTCGACTATGCCACCGCCGGCAATGCCGACGCGAGCCGCCTGATCCAGCCACTACGGGTCATCGTGCCGCTGTACAACGAGGAGATCTATTTCATCGTCCGCGCCGATTCTCCGCTGCAGTACGTGCACGAGATCAAGGATCGGAAGATGAACGTCGACCGCCTGCAGAGCGGGACTGCGTTGAGCGCGACGACGATTTACCGGCTGATGTTCGGCCAGCCGATTCCGGAAGGCAACGCGAGCTTCCTGAGCAACGAGGAAGCGCTCGTCAAGCTGACGACCGACAAGTCCATCGACGTGGTCGTGGTGGTGGCCGGCCAGCCGGCCAAGCTGCTCGCCGACATGAAGCCCGAGGCCAAACAACTGATCCGGCTGCTGAAAGTCGATCCGGACAACCCCGCGACGCGCGCGACGCTGCAGACCTATTTTCCCGCGACGATCCGCTCGGCCAGCTATCCGAACTGGCTCGACCAGGACGTTCCGGGGCTGGCGATCAAGGCGTTGCTCGTCACCTACGACTACACCTACAAGCCGACG
>JBBRRW010000096.1:0-12406 GCA_038245975.1 Burkholderiales bacterium | reverse complement strand
TCGTGAGGGCGTGACGCACCACGCCGTCGAGCCCGATCAGGTCGAGGTGCTTGCGGCCCTCGCGGTCCGAGGCCCACACGAACGCCGGCGCGTGCTGCAGGAAACGCAGGTCGTCGTGCAGGTTGATCCAGGTCGTCGACGCGTCGGTGCGCAGCACGGTCTGCCTGAGGCCGCGCAGGTCGACCTTGACCAGCGCCAGCGTCTTCTGGTCGCGGCTGATGCGCTGGTAGCTCAGCGCACGGCCGTCCGGCAGCCAGTCGACGCGCGGCAGGTAGGCATCGGGCGCACCCAGCGCCACCCAGCGCGTGCGCCCCGTGACCACGTCGACGATGCCGAGCCTGACGGCCACGTTGGGGCCACCGGTCAGCGGATAGTGCTGCTCGACCACCCGCGTGCCGTCGGCCTCGATCTCGAAGCGTCGCTGGATCGGCACCGGCGCTTCGTCGAAGCGCTTGAACGCGATGCGCGACTCGTCGGGCGACCACCAGTAGCCACGCGACTGGTCCATCTCTTCCTGCGCGACGAACTCGGCCTCGGCGTTGTGAACGGTGCCGCCGCCGTCCTTCGTCAGCGCGCGCTCGGTGCCGGTCTGCAGATCCAGCACGTGCAGGTTCCGGCCGCGCACGAACGCCAGGTAGCGGCCCTTCGGCGACAGGCGCGGATCGACGACGTCGTCGCCGTGCAGGACCACGCGCAGCGCCGGTGCCGGACGCGCGTCCAGCGTCGCGAGATAGAGCTGGTCGCCGACATCGAAGAGCAACTGGCGTCCGTCGGGCGACCACTGCAAATGCCCGATGCCCTTGCTGCCCGCGGTGCGCGCCCGCTCGCGTCGGGCCGCCTCCTCGGCCGACGGTGCGCGGTCCGCGCCGAGCGCGCCCGAGTCGATCAGGCGGCGCGTGGTGCCGCTGGCGCGCTCGAAGACCCACAGGTCCTGGCGCAGCCGGTCGTCGTCGGCACCGCGCAGGTAGGCCACGCGCTCGCCGTCGGGCGACACGTGCAGATCGCGCACGGGTGGCCCCGACAGGTCGGGGCTCCCGGTCAGTCGCTCGAGCAGCAGTTGCATCGCGCTTCCAGTGGCAAGCAGGCCGCGCGACAGGAGACACGCGGCCATGGGCTTCGACCGCGACATCGCCAGGGCTTCAGTCGTCGACTTCGAAGACGGTCAACGCCGTCGTCAGCACCTTGTCGATCCGCTGGCCGTCCATGTCGATGATCTCGAAGCGCCACTTCTCCCACTCGACATGGTCGGTCTCGACCGGCACACGGCCGAGCAGCTGCATCAGCATGCCGGCCAGCGTGTGGTAGCGGCCCCGCTCTTCCTCGACCACGCTGCGCAGCCCGAGGATGTCCTTCAGCTCGGGGATCGCGAGCATGCCGTCGAGCAGCCACGAGCCGTCGTCCCGCTGCACGGCCCACGAGTCCTCGCGGTTCGACGTGTGGAACTCGCCGGTGATCGCCTCGAGCAGGTCGTGCAGCGTGACCATGCCCTGCACGTCGCCGTACTCGTCGACCACGATCGCGCTGTGCACGTCGGAACTGCGGAAGCTCGCCAGCAGGTCGGTCCCGTTCATCGACTCGGGCACGAACACGGCGGGCGTCAGGTTGGCGCGCAGGTCGATCGCTTCGTGACGCAGCAACTGGCCGAGCAGCATCTTCGCGCTCGCCATGCCGAGGACTTCTTCCCATCCGCCCGCGCACACCGGGAAACGCGAATGGTCCGAATCCTGGATCTTCTTCAGGTTGGTCTCGATCGGATCGGTCACGTCGAGCGCGACCAGTTCGAGGCGCGGGATCATCAACGAGACCACGGCCCGGTCGTCGAGGCGGAACACGTTGCGCGCCATCTCGTGCTCGTGCGGATCGATCACGCCGGCGTCGGAGCCTTCTTCCAGCAGCGAATGGATCTCCTCCTCGGTCACCGCGTTGTTGGTCAGGTCGCGCAGGCCGAGCAGCCGCAGCAGGATCTCCGTGGACAGGGTCAGCAGCTTGACGAACGGCTTCGTGACGATACCGAGGATCTGCATCGGCTTCGCCACGAAGCGCGCGATGGCTTCCGGTCGGATCTGCGCGACGCGCTTCGGCACGAGCTCGCCGATGACGATCGTGAAATAGGTCAACGCGAGCACCGCAAGCGCGGTCGATCCGAGGTCGGCATGGTCCTTCGCGACACCGAGCCCCTGCATCCAGATCGACAGCGGCCGCGCCAGCACGGCCTCGCCCACGATCCCGTTCAGGATGCCGATCGACGTGAGACCGATCGCGATCGTCGAGAGGAAACGCGTCGGCTCTTCGGCGAGCTTGATGGCTGCGGCCGCGCCGGGCAGGCCGGCGTCGGCCATCTTCAGCATCCGGCCCCTGCGCGCAGTGACCAATGCGATCTCCGACATCGCGAAGATCCCGTTGATCAGGATCAACACGAATAGCAGAACGATTTCCATTAAGAGCGAGATCCCCGAAGGGCGTCGGACGACCGCGGGACGGCCACCGGGCGAATTCTACAGTCGGATGATTCCCCGCTCTCGCGTCGCCGCATCACGCCGTCCGCTGCTCGGTACCGCGTGACCCAGGGCGCCATCGCCAGTCGTCGCACGCTTCGCCTCGCTATAGTCGAACCGCTGCACACAACAACGGAGACGGCCATGCCCGTATCGCAACTCGAAATCGACGCCCTCGAATACCACCAGCATCCCACCCCCGGAAAGATCTCGGTCACGCCGACCAAGGTGCTCGCGAACCAGCGCGACCTGTCGCTGGCTTACTCGCCCGGCGTCGCGTTCGCCTGCACGGCGATCCAGAAGGATCCGGGCAAGGCCGCGCTGTACACGTCGCGCAGCAACCTCGTCGCGGTGATCACCAACGGCACCGCGGTGCTCGGCCTGGGCAACATCGGGCCGCTGGCCGGCAAGCCGGTGATGGAAGGTAAGGGCTGCCTGTTCAAGAAGTTCGCCGGCATCGACGTGTTCGACATCGAACTCGCCGAGACCGACCCCGACAAGCTGGTCGAGATCGTCGCCGCGCTCGAACCCACGTTCGGCGGCATCAACCTCGAGGACATCAAGGCGCCCGAGTGCTTCTACATCGAGAAGAAGCTGCGCGAGCGGATGAAGATCCCGGTCTTCCACGACGACCAGCACGGCACCGCGATCGTCGCCGCCGCGGCGCTGCTGAACGGACTGAAGATCGTCGGCAAGGACATCGCCGACGTGAAGCTGGTGTGCTCCGGCGCGGGTGCGGCGGCGATCGCCTGCCTCGACCTGCAGGTCAGCCTCGGCCTGAAGAAGGAGAACATCTACGTCTGCGACAGCAAGGGCTTGATCGCGAAGCATCGTCTCGACGACGGCAAGCTCGACGCCGACAAGCAGCGCTACCTGCAGGACACCGACGCGAAGACGCTCGACGACGTGATCGCCGACTCCGACGTGTTCCTCGGCCTGTCGAGCGCCGGCGTGCTGAAGCCCGCGATGGTCGCGCAGATGGCGCGGCAGCCGATCATCCTGGCGATGGCGAACCCCGACCCCGAGATCCGGCCCGAGGACGCGAAGGCGGTGCGGCCCGACTGCCTGATCGGCACCGGCCGCTCCGACTATCCGAACCAGGTCAACAACTCGCTGTGCTTCCCGTTCATCTTCCGTGGCGCGCTCGACTGCGGCGCGAGCACGATCAACGAGGCGATGAAGCTCGCGGCCGTCCACGCACTGGCCGCCCTCGCGCAGGCCGAACCGTCCGACGTGGTGGCCGAGGCCTACGGCTCGGCGACGCCCGCGTTCGGACCCGACTACCTGATCCCGCGCGCGTTCGATCCGCGGCTCATCACCGTCATGTCGCCGGCCGTCGCGAAGGCCGCGATGGACAGCGGCGTCGCGACCCGTCCGATCGCGGACCTCGACGCGTATCGCGAACGCCTGAGCGGCTTCGCCTATCACTCCGGGATGATCATGGGCCCGGTCTTCGCGGCCGCGAAGAAGGCCGACAGGCGCGTCGTGTACGCGGAAGGGGAGGACGAGCGGGTGCTGCGCGCGGCGCAGATCGCGGTCGACGAGAAGCTCGCACGACCCCTGCTGGTCGGCCGCGCCGACATCATCGCGTCGCGCATCGCCAAGCTGGGGCTGCGCATCGAGCCCGGCAAGGACTGCGAGATCGTCAACATCCTCGACGACCCACGCTTCCGCGAGTACTACCACGCGTACTACGAGCTGACCAGGCGCAAGGGCATTTCGCTCGCGCAGGCGCAGGAGGAGACGCGCACCCGCTCGACACTGGTCGCCGCGCTGCTGGTGCGCCTCGGCGCGGCCGACTCGATGCTGTGCGGCACGACCGGGCTGTTCGCCAGCCACCTGCACTACGTCCGCAACGTGATCGGCCTGCGCGACGGCGTCGACACGCTGGCCGTGATGCAGATGCTGATCCTGCAGGACCGGCAGCTGTTCATCTGCGACACCCACGTGAACCGCGATCCCGACGCGAAGCAGATCGCCGAGATGACGCTGCTCGCCGCGACCGACGTGCAACGCCTCGGCGCCACGCCGCGCGTGGCGCTGGTGTCGCACTCGAGCTACGGTACGTCCGAAGCGCCGTCCGCGCAGAAGATGCGCGACGCGCTGACGATGGTCCGCGAGGCCGATCCGGACCTGATGGTCGACGGCGAGATGCGCGCCGATTCGGCGCTGTCGAAAGCGGTCCGCGCGATCGACTGTCCCGACTCGGTGCTGACGTCGGACGCCAACCTGCTGATCATGCCGAACGTGGACGCGGCCAGCATCACGTACAACGCGCTGCGGGTCACGGCCGGCGGCGGCGTCACGGTGGGCGGCATCCTGCTGGGCGCCGCCCAGCCGGTGCACATCATGACGCCGTCGTCGACCGTGCGGCGCATCGTCAACATGACGGCGGTGGCCGTGGCCGACGCGCGGTCGCAGGACGCATGACTGCGGGGCGAGCCGCGCGGCTCGCCCGGACGATCAGCCCATCAGGCCGGCCGGCACCTTGCCGCCGTTCGCAGCGAGCTGCTGCATGACCTGCTTCTGCAACCAGATGTTCATCGCGGCCGAGTCGTTCATGTCGCCGCTGTAGTGCAGCTCGGTCGCCAGTTCCTTCCGGTGCGCGAGGCTGCTGTCGAGCCCCAGCAGCTTCATCAGGTCGACGATCGACGTGCGCCAGTTGAGCTTCTCGGGATTCTTGCTGGCCATGTCCGACAGCACCTGCTCGATGTCGACCGCCGGGGCGGTGGCGATCGCGCTGGGTGTGGTCGTGGCCGGCGTCGTCGGGGCGATCGATCCGCCCGGAGCCACTTGCGTCGGAGCGGTGTTGGCGGGATGGCTGGACGGAAAGATCTTGGAAAAGATGTTCGAGAGGATGCCCATGTGTCGTCTCCGGTTCGAGGTGGTGGTGAGGAATGGAAGCCGCAGTCTCGCGCCCCGCTGAAGCGGCTCCTGTCGGACGTACTCCCAACGTCATCGCGCGCCGGCGGCAGCGAAGAAAAATCCCGGCCGTGCCGGAACGCCGGAAGGATGTCACCGAGGCGTTACCCCCTCGCTACCTGCGGATCGGTCCTGCCTGACGTCCAGGAAAGTATTCTACGAACGCTTCTTCGTCCGGCGTCCGAGCCCCGCGTCGCGCCCCACCCGGAAGTCTGTCCACCTATCACGTTCGACGGAGGATCCATGTCCCGGCCCCATTCCACGCGCATCGCCCGTGTCGCCCCCGAGCGCCGCCCGGCCACGGCGCTGCTGCTGGTCCTGATCCTGTCGTCGCTGGCCGCCCCGGCCTTCGCGGCCAAGGTCTACCGCTGCGGCAACGCGTTCCAGGACCAGCCCTGCCCCGAGGTGAAGGTGGCCGCCGCGCAACCGATGGAGCGGTCGCTGGTCGCCCGAGACGCGTCGGCCTGTACGGCGAGCGGCCGGGACGGGACCGGCAGCGGCGATTGCCGGGGCCGCCAGGCCAGCAACGAGCCGCGTGCGCCGGCCGGTCAGGCGAAGCGGTAGGAGCCGGGAGGTTCCGACGAGGCGCGAAGCAATGCGCGCCGTCATTCTTCAATACGCGCTGAGCAGAAGCCGGTCGATCAGATTGAGCGCCTCGAACCAGGGCGCGAATTCTGCGAACAGCCTCTCGTTCGAGAGACTGGCGTCGCCGCTGCCGCTGCGCACTCGATCGAAGATCGCGCCGAAGGATCTCTGACCGTCGATGTGACTGAAGATCGTCCTGACGTGGGGTCCGCAGGACATCGGGATCGCCAGGCGTGATTGCGAATGGCGGAGCAGGAACGGCTCTCCGCGATGCCGATCGATCAGTGCGGCCAGGTCGGGACCCGTGGTCTGGAACGTTTCTTTGATGAAGAACGGGATGTAGCGTGCATCGGCATACGGCGCGCGCGCATGCTGGTCACGCGTGGCGTAGAACGTGTGCATGGTCAGGTCCCCGGCCGCGAGTTCGGCCACCTCGGCGCCATCGCGCGCCGACAACGTCGCCAGTCGTTCGACGAGACGCGCGCTGCCTTGTGCAAAGACCTGCTTCGGCGAGTACGGCAGACGTCCTCGATGCACGTCCGAAAAGGTGATGTGCAGACCACAGCGGTCCTCGATCCATTCGTACAACTGCGGGACGGTGTACGCGCGATCCTGGGGATGCAGCAGCAGATCGACGATGCCCGCATCGCCGCCATGCAGATGATCGGGATGCAGCTCTTCGCCGCGCTTGAACCAGTTGGTCGCCGGCAGCGCAGCCAGCACGCCTTTGGTGAGGGACAGCGCCTCGTCAAGGCCGTCGACCGTGCCGCAGAGCGTTCGCAGCAACGACTGCATCTGATAGACGCCGGTGCGGCCGAGCTGGCCGTAGACCATCAGGGCCAGCGCCCCCCCGGGTGCCAGCACGCGCAGCAATGCGTCGAGTCCCGCTGCCGGCGACGGCAGGTGATGCAGGACGCCGATGCAGTTGATGTAGTCGAACTCGCCGAGATCCATGGCCGGCAGATCGAGCAGCGAGCCGTGGATCCATTCGATGCCGGTCAGCTGGCGGATCCGCGCACGCTCGCGGGCGATCTCGATGCTCGCGCTGCTGGTGTCCAGATGGACGATCCGCACATCGTTCCCACGGAGCTGTTCCGCCAGGAAGATCGTGCCGTCTCCGGTACCGCCGCCCGCAACGAGGATGCGGAAACCGGTCAGGAATCGCCGTGCTCCGCGATAGCAATGGTGGTTCAGCAGTCCGAGATCGTCGAGCCATGTGCCGATCAGGCGCTTCGCGTCGTCCTGCGGGTCACGCGCGGGATACGGGAACGCCTCGTACTGCTCCGTGACCGACTCTTGTATCGATTGCATAAAAAAAAGCCCGCAGGGAACGCCTGCGGGCTCGATGACTCCGTGCGATTTATTTGTACGTGTACGACAGACGCGCGTAGTAGGTACGAAGGTGCGGATCGCCGATGGTCGGGTCGTAACCCACCTGGAAGTACGCGTTCTGGTTCGAGAACGGCGGTGCGCGATCGAGCAGGTTGCGGATGCCCACCGTCGCCTTGACCGACTTGAAGAGCGTATACGAGCTCGTCAGGTCCCAGGTTTCGTAAGCACCGACGCGACGCGTGTTGCCCGCGGGGGTGTTGTTCTGGTCGGTGTAGCTCGACGACCAGTTGTAGTACACCGCGGCGTTCCAGGGGCCGTAGTCCCATGACAGGTTGATCACCTGCTTGTAGCGCTGCACCGGGCCGAACGTCGCATACAGCCCGATGTTCTGGATGTAATCGGCCTGGCCCTTCAGCTTCGACTTGCTCGACGTCAGGTACGTGCTTTCCAGGCCCGTCGTGAACTGGCCGAAGGACGTCACCGGCAGGCGAAACCGGAGCGAAAAGTCGATGCCGCTGGTGACCTGCTCCGCCACGTTGGCGTAGTTGGCAGACACGAAGTCGATCACCGTGGCACCCGCCAGCGGATCGAACCTGGTGACGATGTCGCCCGAGTACAACGACGTGCTGGAACGCGTGGCGTTGTTGAACTGGTCGATGTAACCGTTGCCGCTCGTATTGGTCAGCTTGGTATCACCGCTGATGATACCGATCTGCTGGCGCTGCTTGATGTAGAAGTAATCGGCGCCGAACGAGACCTCACGCGTCGGCTCGAGCAGGAAACCTGCCGAGAACTGATGCGACTTCTCCGGCTGCAGCGACGGGTTGCCGCCCTGCTTGATCTTCAACTGCGCCCCGCAGTACAGACCCTGCTGCGGCTGGCCCGTCGCAGCGCAACGGCCGCCGGTCGTGAAGCCACCGCTCGAGTCGTACAGCGGGTCGTTGTAGACGCCGCCCGAATTGGTCTGCGTCGTGCCGGTGAACAGTTCCGGCAGGGTCGGTGCGCGGAAGCCGGTACCGGCCGAGGCGCGCAGCAGCAATGCGGGTGCCGGCTGGAAGCGCAGCGTCACCTTCGGGTTCGTGGTGCTGCCGAAGTCGCTGTAATGGTCGAAGCGGGCTGCGACCGTACCGTCCAGGTTGCGGATGATCGGCACGCTGACTTCGGTGAACGCCGACGAGACGCGGCGATCGGCCGTGACCGGCTGCAGGTCGCCGCCGCTGCCGATCAGGTCTCCGGTCGAAAAGATGTCGGCAGGCTTGTCGTCGAACTTCTGGCGCTGGAACTCGGCGCCGAGGGCGATGGCCAACGGGCCCGCCGGCAGGCTGAATAACTCGCGCGATGCGCGGCCGTCGATCGAATCACGCGTCGACTTGCCGTTGCGGACGACCTGATTGACCTTGGTGGCATTCAGGGCCGCCTGTCCGGCTGCGGTCTGCGTGAGCGCGAACGGATTGATGGCGGGATCGATACCGCCGGCAGCCAGCACCACGGCCGAATAGCCCGGCAGCTTCGGCGTCAGGCCGCCGGTACGCAGCAGCTTCGACTCCGACAGGTAGCCGTCGACGTAGGCGTCGGTCACGCGGTTCTGTGTGTGCATGCCGGCGATGTTGTAGTCCCAGCCGATCAACGTGCCTTCGAAACCGAGCACGACGCGATCGCTCTTTTCCTTCGTCACTTCGGTGCGGGGACCGGCCGCCAGCGATCGCCAGTAGAGGTTCGCGCCTTGCGGATAGCCCCCCGAGTTGGCCGCGATGCCCGGAATGGCCGGGGTGATGCCGTTGCCCGGGTAGTAGATGCCGGTGGTCGGGTAGAGCACCGGATCCTGGTTGAAGGTCGTGGCTTCCGACGCAGGGACCGGCGAGACGACGAACTTCGAACGCGACTGGCTGTGCAGGCCTTCGATGAAGAACTGGTTGTTCGCGTTCAGCGCCACGGTGCCGCGCAGCAGCACGGAGGCGGTCTCCGTGGGGTTGAAGATGTCGATCACCGACGCGTAGTCGAAACGACAACGCGTATCGCCACCGGCGACGGTGGGCAGCCCGTACGATGCCGGCGGCAGGCACGCAGTGCCGCCTGGGGGCGTGTAGCGTGGTGCGTACGGGTTCCGCAGACCGGCCGACGTGGAGATGGTCGCCGGGATCGAGTTCGACGAGAGGCGGTTCACGCCTTCCGCCGGGATGTAGGCCGTCCTGGCGAAGCTGCGCTGCGCAGCGGCGATGCCGCCCTGCTTGCGCCAGTCGACCACACCGAAGACGTTGAAGCCGTTGGTGGTCAGGTCGCCGAAACCGAGCGTGGCCGTACCGGAGCCGTAGTTGCCGCCATTGTTGTCGGTCGAGTAGTAACCGGCTTCGATCGAAGCGCCCGCATAGTCCTTGCGCGTGATGAAGTTGATCACGCCGCCGATCGCGTCGGTGCCGTAGATCGCCGACGCGCCGTCACGCAGGATCTCGACGCGGTCCAGGGCCGCGATCGGGATCGAGGTCAGGTTGACGCCGCCGCCGTCGAACGCGTAGACCGCGAGACGACGTCCGTTCAGCAGGACCAGTGTGTTGGTCGAGCCCAGGCCCCGCAGCGAAGCGCCCGAGAAACCGGGGCGCGCCGCGTCGCCGAGTGCCAGCGTGGCGTTGTAGCCGCCGCCATTGTTCGAGGTGATGCGATCGAGCAGTTCCGACGCCGTCGTGACACCCAGCTTGTCGAGGTCTTCGCGACGGATGACGGTCACCGGCAACGCGCTTTCCGCGTCGATCCGCTTGATCGACGAGCCCGTGATCTCGACCTTCTCACCGCGCTGGACTTCCTGTGCCCCCGACGGCGCAGCGACGAGCACAATGCCCGCGACACCGGTACCGAACGCAACACGCAGGCTGAACGCGAGCGAATTTTCCTTGAACATGTAACAACCCCTTTTGGCAATTGAGTGTGCAGCGCGCCAGATGCGCTTGGTGGCACCGTAGAGGAAGGGATAAACAGCATCCGTTCGAAATTGTTTGATTTGTTATGCAGCGTTTTTAGAGATGCCCGGAAACGCTTGTCTGGCGCGGCTCTCCGTGTATCGTGCATTTCCGTAGCAGGGTTGGCGCAGATGTTGTAAACGCACGACGACGGCAATCCGGCCCAACTCTCCAAAGACGCCGACGGCCCGCATCCGGCGACATTCGGTGACGTACTGCGCCATTGAACGACAGCGCATAACAAATCGAACCATTCGCGTTCGGATGAGCAACAATAGGCGGAATTCTTGTTGATCGTCGCCACTCGCCATCACCGACATGCCCGATACCGAATCCTCTGCCACTCCACTCCCGCCGCCCCGGCGAATCATGATGGTCGAGGACGACGATCGGCTCAGCGCGCTCGTTCGCGACTACCTCACGGGTCACGACTTCGAGGTCCTCGTCGAGGGCAACGGCGCGCTGGCGGTCGAGCGCTTCATGACCGAACGCCCGTCGCTGGTCATCCTGGACCTGACGCTGCCGGGCAAGGACGGCTACCAGGTCTGCCGCGAGATCCGCGCGATGAGCAGCGTGCCGATCCTGATATACACGGCGCGGAGAGACGACATCGATCACGTGCTGGGCCTCGAACTCGGCGCCGACGACTTCATCGTCAAGTCGCTCGAGCCCCGCGTCCTGCTGGCGCGCATCGAAGCGCTGCTGCGCCGGGCCGGTCCGGACGCGGCGGCCAAGGCGCGCGATCCCAGTCTCGGGCTCGGCCCCATCGCTGTGAATCGCGCGGCCCGGCAGGTCACGTACCGCGGCCGGAAGGTCGCGTTGACCGCGGCCGACTTCGACCTGTTCTGGCTGCTGTTCAGTCACCAGGCCAACCTCGTGACCCGCGACCGACTGCAGCGCGTGCTGCGAAAGATTCCGTACGACGGCGTCGGCCGCGCGATCGACGGGCGCATCTTCCGGCTGCGCAAGAAGTTCGAACAGGTCGGCGCGCCGCCGGACCTGATCGTGTCGGTTCGCTCGATGGGCTACCTCCTCGCCATCGAGGAGACCCCGGCGTGATGCCGTCGCGCATCCGGTGACGCGGTCCCGCATCGTCCAGCGATGATCAGGCAGTTCCTGCGTCTCTACCTGACGATCATGGTCCCGGTGATCGTGCTGGTGGCGCTGGTGCATCGCTTCGGCGCGCAGGAAACGTCGCGCCGGGCTGACATCGGGGGGCTGAGCATCGCGCTCGCTGTCGCCAGCATCACGATGCTGTGGCTGTGGTTCCGTCCGACATGGAAGGCGCTGGAGCGGCTCGGCATCGCCATCGAGCAGATCGCGCCGTCGCAGGGGGCGACAGGATCGTTCCGCGGCAACGCCACCTTCGGGCAGCCGTTCGCGACGACCATCGACCGGATGTCGACGCGGCTGGCCGATCTTCTGCGGGTGCGCCGAGCGCAGAGCAACGGCGTCGCCCACGAGTTGACGGCGCCGATCGCCCAGCTGTCGTTCGCGCTCGAGATCCTGAAGGAGAATCCGAACGCGGCCGGCACGCCCGACCTGCTCGTGCGGATGCGCGAGGACCTGCAGCAACTCGATCTGCTGGTGGGGGAGTTCCTCGAATACGCCAAGCTCGGCGACGGCAAGGCGCTGTCCCTCGAGGCGGCGAGCGTCACCGGGCTGATACGAGGGGCCGCCGATGCGGCCTGCAAATTCCCCGCCCACGGCAAGCAGATCACGTTCACCGCACTCGACGGGGACGCGGACCGCGTCGTCTGCGATACGCGCCAGATCGACCGCGCGTTGTCCAACCTGCTGCGCAATGCGGTCCGCCACGCACGCACGACGATCGTCGTCGGCGCCGAGAAGATCGGCGACACGACCTGGATCCACGTCGACGACGACGGCGAAGGCGTTGCCGAGGCGCACCGCGAGCGGCTGTTCGAGCCGTTCACCCGCATCGAGGACCACACGGTCGGCGCGGCCCGCGGCTACGGCCTCGGGCTCGCCATCGTCCAGCAGATCGCCGAACTCCACGGTGGTAGCGCCCGCATCGACCGATCGCCGCTCGGCGGCGCCCGCGTCACCATCGGCTGGTAGCCGCCGGCCTCGCGCCATGAAAAAAACCCGCCGCAGCGG
>JBBRRW010000095.1:0-12655 GCA_038245975.1 Burkholderiales bacterium | reverse complement strand
GTCGGTGAGGGACTTCGGATATCCGCCCGATACCGCGTTGAAGTTGGTCCCGCGGTTCGCTGGCGCGTGCAGCATGCCGTCGACGGGA
This sequence comes from Burkholderiales bacterium, assembly GCA_038245975.1. Lineage (GTDB taxonomy): Bacteria > Pseudomonadota > Gammaproteobacteria > Burkholderiales > Burkholderiaceae_D > CAHJXF01. The sequence continues at coordinate 12,567 of JBBRRW010000095.1, read as the reverse complement.
TCGACGACGCAGACGGAGATCTCCGCGGCCTCGAAGAGGCGTGCGCAACTGTCCACGATCTTCTCGAAGACCGGCTGCGCGTCGGCCATCGAAGCACCGATGACCTCGAGCACCTCGGCCGTCGCGGTCTGCCGTTCGAGCGCGGCTTGCGTCTCGTCGAACAGGCGTGCGTTCTCGAGCGCCGACCCGAGGCTCGTGGCGATCGTCGTCAGCGATCGGACCTGGTCGGGCCCGAACGCATCCTCGCGTTCATAGCTTTCCAAAACGATCACGCCGACGACCCGATCGCCTCCGAGGATCGGCACGAAGACGCCCGATTTCGCCCAGACCGCTCCGGGGAGCAGCGTCAGTCCGCGGGCCTGCGCTTCGTCGAGGCTGCGCAGCACGATGGGTCGCCGATCGCGTACCAGCTGCATGAAGAAGCCGTCGGGCTTCGGAGGTGCCGGCGGCAGTTCGACGCGGCGGCCTTTTTCGAACTCATAGAAGTAATGGACGAGGTTCGCCTCCTCGTCCCACCAGCGAATGCTGAGATCGTCGGTTCCGGACACCGCGCGCAGTTGGTCGCCGACGCGTTCCACGATGGCGCGGAAATCGAGCTTCGCACCCAGCCCTTCCTGGATGCTTTCGATGATCGCAAGCTCGCTCGTGCGCTCGAGGACTCTGCGTTCGAGTCCGACGGTCACGCGCAGGTTCGCGAGCGCACGTGCGGCCTGGCTCGCGAGCATCGCGAGCAGGTCGCGGTCGGTATCCGAGAAGCGACCGTACCCGCCTTCGAGATCGCAGTAGAGACAGCCGAGCAACGTCTGTTCCGCAACCAGCGGCGCGACGATGCAGCTGCGCTGATCGATCTGCGCGACACCCCTCGGGCCATGCCGAAGCCGCGCCTTGCGTTTGCGTCGCGCATCGACGAGCCACGGTGTGATCGCGGTGAGCAACGTCGTCGGCGACTCGTCCCCGGGAACGGCCGCCGCCGCGATGTCGAACGGCTCGCGCTCATTCAGGACCAGCATCGCGCGCCGCGGGCCGACCAGTCGTATGGCCTCGTCGATCACGCGCGCGAGGAGCGCGGCCTCAGAGCGCTCGCCCTGCAACCGCAGGCCGGCTTCGACGAGTTCGAGCGTGCGATCAGCGCGCATGGTTCGGCTCCGCCTGCATCAACGCCTCGACCAGCCGCTCGACCCGCACCGGCTTGACCACGTAGTCGTCCATGCCCGCGGCGAGACATTCCTCGCGATCGCCCTGCATCGCGTTGGCGGTCATCGCGACAATGCGCGGACGGGCATCGGCCGGCCAGCGCTGGACGATGCGACGCGCGGCTTCGAGCCCGTCCATCTCGGGCATCTGCACGTCCATCAGGATCACGTCGTAACGCTGGCGTTCGACCGACTCGATGGCTTCGAAGCCGTTCGAGGCGACGTCCGCGCGATAGCCCATTTGCTGCAGCAGCCGCAGCGCGAGCTTCTGGTTCACGACGTTGTCTTCGGCCAGCAGGATGCGCAGCGGATGTCGCTCGGCGAGCGACGCGTCGATCCTTGGCTTCGCGGCGGGCTGCGTGATCTTCGGTGCGGCGTCGGCGGCGGCGAGCAGCGTCACCAGCGTGTCGAAGAGCGGGCTCTGGCGTAGCGGCTTGGCCAGCGTCGCCGCGAACAGGTCGTCCCCCGCCTCGCGCCGGCCGAGCGAACTGAACAGTACGAGCGGCAGGTCGCGACCCGCGGCGCGGATGCGCTCGGCCAGCATGACGCCGTCCATGGCGGGCATGTGCATGTCGACGATCGCGAGGTCGAAGGGCTCCTGCGCGAGCATCTTCAGGGCCTCTTCCGGCGACTCCGTGTCCTTCGCGACCATGCCCCATTTGGCCGCCTGCGTCGCCAGGATGCGGCGGTTGGTCGCGTTGTCGTCGACGACCAGGATGCGCTTGCCGGACAGCACCGGGTGTGCACCGATGAAGTCGCGCCGCGCGCCGCCTGGCAGTTCGCCCAGCGGCGCGCGCATCGTGAAGTGGAAGGTGCTGCCAAGACCGGGGCCCGGACTGTCGACCCACATCGTGCCGCCCATCAGCTCGGTCAGCAGCCTGCTGATCGCGAGGCCGAGGCCGGTGCCGCCGTACTTGCGCGTGGTGCTGCTGTCGGCCTGGCTGAACTTCTGGAACAGCCGGCCCTGGCCCTGCTCCGACAGCCCGATGCCGGTGTCGCGTACCGCGAAGTGCAGCGTATCGCCCTGCATCGCCACCGTGAGGACGACCTCGCCGGCGTCGGTGAACTTGACGGCATTGCTGAGCAGGTTGAGCAGGATCTGCCGCAGGCGCGTCACGTCGCCTTCGATCGCGGCCGGAACATCGTCGTCGAACACGCAGGCGACGTCGAGATGCTTCTCGGCCGCGCGGGCGCCGATCAGGTCGAGCGCCGACTCGATGCAGTCGCGCAGGTCGAACGGATGGGCCTCGATGTCCATGCGCCCGGCCTCGATCTTCGAGAAATCGAGGATGTCGTTGATGATCGTCAACAAGGCGTCGCCGCTGTCGCGGATGGTGCCGGCGAAGTCGCGCTGCTCGTCGTTCAGCGGCGTGTCGAGCAGCAGTCCGCTCATGCCGATGACGGCGTTCATCGGCGTGCGGATCTCGTGGCTCATGGTTGCCAGGAACGCGCTCTTGGCTTCGTTGGCGGACTCGGCGGCGGCACGCGCATCGCGGGCTTCGTTGAATAGCCGCGCGTTCTGGATCGCGATGACGGCCTGGTCGGCGAAGGTCTTCAGCAATGATTCCTCCTTCGCGGTGAAGCCACCGAGCGCGCGGCGCGTCAGCGCGATCGCGCCGATCCCTTCGTTGCCCTGCATCAGCGGCGCCATGATCAGCGAATAGTTCAGGCCGACTTTTTGCGCGAATGCACGGAGGCGGGGCGGCACGCCGGGCCCGTGCATCACGTCCGGGAAGCCGAGCACGCGACGCGCCCGGATCGCCGCTTCGACGCCGGTGCCGGCAAGCGGCATCGGACTCGACCCGCGCAGCTCATCGCCGCGTCGCTGCAGGTCCGCCTGCGTCCATCCCGGATCGGAGGACGACGTCGCATGGGCGTGCAGCGCGCCGATGTGCAGCTGACCGTCGTCGCCGATCAGATTGATGAATGACGCCTCCACCTTGAACAGGCGCGCGCAACTGTCGAGGATCGTGTCGAACACCGGTCGTGCATCCGATACCGAATTGCTGATCACCCGCAGCACCTCGGCCGACGCCGTCTGCTGTTTGAGCGCTTCCCTGGTCTCGTTGAACAGCAGTGCGTTCTGCAACGCGACGCCGACGTTGGCCGCGATCGTCTCGAGGAGGCGCTGGTCGTCGGGGCCGTACGCGCCTTCCTTCTGCGCGCTCTGGACGCTGACGACCCCTTCGCAATCACCCGCGACGAAGATCGGCACGCCGAGGTACGAGAGCGCACGCCGGCCGACCACGCCGGCACCGATCGCTTCGCTCTTCTGATCGACATCGGAGTTGAGGACCAGCGGTCGACCGCTCTCGATGATGTTGCTCGACAGGCCCTGGCCATACGGCAACGACTGGTTCGCGTCGCCGTGCTGGTAGGGAAAGTCGATCATCCCGCGTGCGCGGTCCAGCAGTGCGACATAGGCCATGTCGGCGTGGAAGAGATCGCGAATCTGATCGCCCACGAGCTCGATCAGCGCCGCGAGGTCGAGCTTTCCGGCGAGCTGCTGCGAGATGCGGCCAACGGTCGCGAGTTCGTTGGCGCGCTGTTGGGTCTCGTCGAACAGTCGAGCATTCTCGAGCGCGACGCCGAGACTCGATGCGATCGTCTGCACGAGGCGCACGTCGTCCTCACCGTACGCGTACTCGCGCTCGAAGTCTTCTAGCGCGATCGCACCGAGGCGCCGGGCGCTGCCGATGATCGGCACCGCGAGGCGCGATAGCGGCATGTCGGTGCCCGGGACGACCTGCGGCAGCCACTGACGCATCGCTTCGGCGGTATCGGTGCGAAGGATGCGGTGTTCCATCGTCAGCTTCGTCCACCGTTCGCCGGCCCCGACTGCCTCCGGCGCGATGTGGATGCGGCGCCCGTGCTCGTAGCTGTAGAGGTCGCGCAACGTGAACGTGTCGTAGTCGAGCCACTCGATCCCGATGTTGTCGGCACGGAGGACCTCGCGCAGCTTGTCGCCGACGAGTTCGGCGATCGCGCCGAAGTCGAGCGATCCCGACATGCCTTGCTGGATGCTGTTGATGACCGCGAGCTCGGCGTTGCGCTGCTCGGTCTCCTTGAGCAGCCGCTGAGTCTCGTCGAACAGCTGCGCGCTCTGCAGCGCCATGCCCATCGACGTGCAGACCGTCGTCAGCAGGCGCGCATCGTCGTCGCTGAATGCGTTCTCGCGCTCGAAGTTGTCGATGTTGACAATCGCGATGACGCGACCGGCGGCGACCACCGGCGCGCGCAGGTCGCACAGCGGCAACGACGTGCCCGCCACCACCGAGTTGTCGCTGACGTCGAAGTCGCTCGTGTTGGTACGGGTGGCGACGCGCTCTTCAATGACGGCCAGGTTCCGGGCGCTCCGGTTCACGACGAAGGGCGCGATATCGGCGAGTCGCTGGCCGTGTTCGTAGACGTACACCGGCGTGGCCGTGAAATGCGTCTCATCGAACCACGAGATCGTCAGATCGCCGGTCGCGAAGACCTCGCGCAGCTTGTCGCCGATGAGATCGATGATCGCGTTCAGGTCGAGCTGCGCGACGAGACCCTGCTGGATGCCGTTGATCACGGCAAGCTCGGCATTGCGCTGCTCGGTCTCCTTCAACAACCGCTGCGTCTCGTCGAACAGACGCGCGTTCTCAAGGGCCACGCTCATGCTGCTGGCCAGCGTCTGCAGCAGGCGCAGGTCCGCGTCGGTGAACGCGTCGTAGCGGTCGATATTCTGGATGCTGAGGTAGCCGGTGACGGTAGAACCGGTCAGCATCGGCGCGAAGATGACGGACTTGGGCGCTGCGCTCCCTTCGATGGTCGCGCTACCCCGTTCGGCGATCTTCTCGGGCGTCAGGTCGTTGATGACGATCGGCAGGCGAGTGTCGATCAGGTGACGCCGCGTCTGGTTGATCGCGCGCTCCGCCGACTCGAAACGTCGGCCCAGCTCGAAGTGGTAGTGGGAGATCTCGACATCGCGTGCGTGATCGAAGCCGCCGATGAGGACGCCCTGTGCGTCGAAGATGTCGCGGATCTTGTCGCCGATGAGATCGTGGATCGCCTGCATGTCGAGTTTCGACGCGAGGCCTTCCTGCACGCTGTTGATGATCGCGAGCTCGGCTGCGCACTGCTCGGTTTCTTTCAACAATCGCTGGGTCTCGTCGAACAGCCGTGCGTTCTCGAGCGCGACGCCCATGCTCGATGCGACCGTCGTCAGCAGGCGAACGCGGCTCGCGTCGAATGCGTCGTAGTGCGCGTGATCCTCGACGACGATGTCGCCGAGCACGCGGTCGCCGCTCAGGATCGGCACGCCGACCACGGACAGCGACCGGGCGGTACCGGGCGTGAGCCGGAAGCCCAGGGCGTCCGCGTCCTCGGGCCGGCCCGACACCAGCACCTCCCGACCACGAAGGATGCGATCGGCGGCGCCGCCCGGCCGCATCTCGAACGGATCGGCCTCGCGCCGTCGACCGTGCTCGTAGAGGTAACGCGGCTGCACGACGGCATCGACGCCGGACCACGTGTGGATGCCGATATCGCCGGTGCCGAACACGTCGCGCAGCTGATCGCCGACGAGGTCGATGATCGCGTCGCAGTCGAGCTCGGCCGCGACTCCCTTCTGGATGCTGTTGATGACCGCGAGCTCGGCCGCGCGCTGGCGCTCGGCCTCGAAGGTCCGCGCGTTCTGCAGCGCGAGGCTCAGGCTCGCCGCAACCGTCGTGATGAGATCGACGTCGCGCGTGCCGAAGGCATGTGCCGCGCTCTTCGCGATCACGATCGCGCCGATCGGCCCGCCTTCGATCAGCAGCGGTACATAGACCAGCGACTGGTCGACGTGGTCGCCGCCGATCTCGGTCACGGGAATGCCGAGACTCCGACGTTGCTCCTGGAGCGCCTCGGCGGTGCCGAAGACGAGCGCGCGACGCGTTCGCATCGCGTGGCCGGACAGCGTGGATGCGAGCGCGCCCGACAGTCCCGGCGGATGAAAGCGTTCGCCGTGCTCGATGTAGAACGGGATCGCGATCGCGTCGCGCTCGCGATCGAACAGATCGATTCGCAACGAGTCCGCGTCGAACACCTCCGTGAGCTCGTTGCCCACGAGGTCGATCACGGCCTGAAGGTCGAGGTTCGCCGCGAGCCCTTGCTGGATGCTGTTGATGACTGCCAGCTCGCCGTTGCGCTGCCCGGTCTCCTTCAGCAGCCGCTGCGTCTCGTCGAACAGGCGCGCGTTCTCGAGCGCGACGCTCATGCTGTTGACCAGCGTCTCGAGCAGCCGCACGTCCGCTTCCGAGAACGCGTGCTCGCGCTCCATCTCGAGCAGACTGACGACACCGCTGGCACGGCCGCCCGAGATCAGCGGCACGTGGACGGCCGCCACTTCGGATCGGGTGCCGGCGAGGGAGCCGGAGCCGAGCGCTTCGCCGCGACCGGCCATGTCCTCGTTGATGACGAGCGTCTGCCGCGTGTGCAACACGTGCGCCGTGAATCCCGTCTGCAGCGGGATCGATGCGACGTCGAGGCGCTTGCCGCCCTGGACGAAATAGGGGAAATGAATCAGGTCGGTTTCGGGATCGCGGATGCGGATCGACAGGTCGCGACCGGCGAAGACCTCGCGGATGCTGTCACCGACCGCGTCGTAGATGCCCTGGATGTCGAGCTCGGCCGCGAGCGCCGCCTGCACGCTGCTGATGACCGACAGCTCGCTCGTGCGGCGTTGCAGTTCGTCCGTGCGCTCGCGCAGCACCGTCGCCACGGCATCGTCCTGCGGTCGGGCGACGCGCGGCGACGGAGACAGGGTGGCCCCGGGCCGACGGGAAGGCGTCCGCGAAGTCGACATGCCGGTGTGCTGCCTCTCCTGATGGCCGCGATCGAGTCGAGTCGCTCGTGTCGCGGAGTCGCGTCCTTGCGCAGCGAGGGAGAATAACCCGCCGGTTGCGGGCCGTGGACGTCGTGTGCGCTGCCTCGCGAGCCGGGGAGATTCGCCGGTCGCGCGGCCCGTGGGCAGCGCGCAGCCCTCTCGCGCATCCACGATCCGGTGCTGCACGACTCGCAGTTCGTCATCCGAAATCGCCTGCGCGGACACCGGGCGCTTCCGGGTCACGCGTGATTTCCTCGCGAATCCGGAGCGCATGCTGCGCGTGCTGATAGAGCGCTGAACCGAGGCCAGCGAACCCGAATGGCACCGCGCGACATCCGATGACGCTGGGCCTTATGCAACGCTTCGGATAGGCTGGCGCTCGATCCACCCACGAATCAGGGAGAAAGCATGCTGGCTGCGCATCGACTGGACCCCGAGCGTCTGCTGCAGGCGGAGACGGATCACGCGTTTGCTGCTACCGCTTTGCGGGACACCACCCGCAGCGCAAGTGTGTTCCTCGTGATCGTGATCGTCGGCGGCATGGCCGCGACCGGTGCCCTGCTGGGCGCCGCGCGAGGCGTTCCGCCGTCCTCAGCGGTGGTCGGCGCGGTGGCGGGCGGGGCGTTCGGTCTCGCTTCGGTGGCCTTCGGCGAAGTGCGGCGCCTCTCCCGTCGTATCGCAGCGATGCAGGTGATCGGCCGCGGCGACGGCGGCTAGTGTTTTCCCATGGTCGAGAATGCGCTGCATCGATGCAGCCCGCATCCCACTGTTCAAGTTCCGCAGGAGCATTGCCCACACCCCAGGAGAGACCCATGGAACTCGCACGTTCTCCATCAGCCTCCGTCAGGGACATCCACGCTTCGCAAGTGTTCTACGAGAAGTTCGGCTTCCGCGCCTTCATGGGAGACGCATCGCAGAACTGGCTCATCCTCAGGAACCGCGCCCGCGTCATCGGGCTCTTCCAGGGCATGTTCGAGAAGAACACGTTGACCTTCAATCCGGGATGGGACGGCAACGCCGTCAAGCTCGACGGGTTCACCGACATTCGCGAACTGCAGCGGCAGCTGAAGGCGCAGGGCGTGGCTCTGGCCACGGAAGCCGACGAGACGACCACCGGACCCGCAAGCTTCATGGCCATCGACCCGGACGGGAATCCGCTCCTCTTCGATCAGCACGTGTGAGACGTATCCGTTGTTCGGCGCGGACCTCGCGACCCTTGCGACGCGTCGTTCCGCTCCGCCAAGATGCAGCCGCGCGGCAACGGGCCGCCAATCGACGGGATGACGGCAGAGGAGTACGAATCATGATCCGCAACAACAGGCATGCCTGGCTTGCCATCGTTCTCGTCGCACTGACGGGCATCGCGCAGGCCGCGACGTCCGATCAAGCCGCCATCCGCGCGCAGACGACCGACTGGGTCAAGGCCTACAACGGCGGCGACGTCGCCGCGGCCGTCGCGCAATACGCGGACGACGCACTGCTGATGCCGCCGGGCGCACCGGGTGCGAAGGGACGCGCCGCGATCCGGTCCTTCCTGACCAACGACATCGCCGCGTCGAAGGCGGCCGGCGTGATCTTCGTGATCAGCCCCAGGACCGACGTCGGCGTCTCGGGCGACACGGGCTGGGAGTCGGGCACCTACACGGTCACGCTGAAAGGTGCCGTCATCGAGTCCGGCAAGTTCCTGTCGGTGTCCCGAAAAAGCAGCGGCAAGTGGCGCTACATCCGCGATGCCTGGAACGCAGACGCGCCCGCTGCCCCGCCGGAACCGGCAGCGGCGCCGAAGAAGTAGCTGCGCGAGGCTCGGCGCCGAACGCCGACTCTCCCGCGAGCCGCGGCGGCGCGGCTACCAACGCAGCGCCGACCGCCGCCTTCGGGATCTGGTCGGCCAGGTCCACGAACTTCGTTTCGAGCTGCGCATCGGTCATCGGCACCTTGACGCTGCCGAGCGCGTGCGCGACGAACTTGCGCATGTCGATTGGCGCGCCGAACTGCGACGGCCATCGATGCAGTTCGTCGCCCGACCGAGCGACGCACACCCTCCGCGGTGGCGCTCCGAGCAGCGCAGCGAGCGCGTTGCGGGACGACAGGTGGTCGTGGGCGACGTCGATGTCGACGAGCGCACGGGTGATCTACTCGTAGACTTCGTAGAGAAACGCCAGCGGATGCTTTCGAAGTAGCTCACGACGCGCCTTGCCGAGCTTGTTCCGGGCCCCGAGCAGGCCACCGAGCGTCACCACGCCACCGGTTCCCGCAATTGCCGCCGGTATGGTCGCGGCACCACCGGTCGCCACGGTCGCGACGAATGTGCTCACGGCCAGCACAAGTGTCACGACTTCCTTGGTGAAGAAGCCATCCTTCTTCGCGACGCCGAGCTCCGCTTTCAGATCTCGAAAGTCATCTTCCATGTCGGATGCGAAAACCCGGTCCATCTCGGCACGGTCGGCAGCGGTGAGCGAAGTCTTGGAGATGCCATGGACGTGTTTCCCAATCGCCGCCAGGTAGTTGTGCCTAAGAGTCCTGTAGTCACTTCCTGCCTCGGTCGCTTCCTTCTCCCGAAAGGCGATCAAGCGGCTGATCGGCACCTGGTCCAGCGAGGCGACTTTCAATGTGAGAGGAACGATTCGGCTGTAGTCGTCCGACTGTTGCACGGTCTTCGACACGTTGGCGATGGTCGCATAGGCGAGCGCCTGGTCAGTCACCCTCGCCCTGGTCTCGCCGGCGAGCACATCGGCGATGATGGGCATCAGAGTCAGTCCGGCGGCCTGACTGGTCGGGTAGTCCATGTTGCTCAGCAACTTATCAGTCAGTCCCTTGGATTGAAGCAATTGCCAGGTTGTCCAGGCAAGCTTCTGCGGCCACATTTCATACTCGGGCGTTGTGATGCCATCTGCCGGTGAGTACATAAAGGTCTCGGGGATCTCCTGTTGCAAGAGTTCCTCGATCAGGACGTGGATGCGCTGCTGGTCATCTTCCGATGCGACTCGGCGGCAGCCGATGATTTCCATGGCCCTGGCGGCGTCAATGTCCTGATACTGAGGTTGATAGCCGTCATACGGCGCGATGTATTCGAGCTGGTCCCAGGTCAACAGGGCCGTGCGAATCAAATCCTTGTTGCGGACTTCCGTACGAGGGAAATATAACGCTGAGCGCATCGGGGTCGCTCCTTCTGTTGAATATCTCGACTGATGGCGTCGGCTTGCCTATTCGATTGCCGCTCAGCGCCCTACGAGACTCGTCAAAATGACCAAAGCATCGCTTTCGACTTCAATCTGCAAGCGGCACTACATGCTCCGCCGATATTGCCCACCCACCTCGAACAGCGCATTCGTGATCTGCCCCAGCGAACACACGCGCACCGCCGCGATCAGCACCTCGAAGACGTTGCGATTGTCGATCACCGCCTGCTGGAGCTTTTCCAGCATCAGGGGCGACTCGTGCGCATGCGCCTCGTGGAAGTCGTGCAGCCGCTTCAATTGCGACCGCTTCTCGTCGTCGGTCGACCGCATCAGCTCGACCTTGTCCAGATGCGCGTCGCCGTGCGGATTGCGGAAGGTGTTGACGCCGATGATCGGCAGCTCGCCGGTGTGCTTCAACATCTCGTAGTGCATCGACTCTTCCTGGATTTTCCCGCGCTGGTAACCGGTCTCCATCGCGCCCAGCACGCCGCCGCGCTCGGCGATGCGCTCGAACTCGACCAGCACCGCCTCTTCCACCAGGTCGGTCAGCTCGTCGATGATGAACGCGCCCTGGTTCGGGTTCTCGTTCTTCGCCAGGCCCCACTCGCGGTTGATGATCAGCTGGATCGCCACCGCGCGCCGGACGCTGTCCTCGGTGGGCGTCGTGATCGCCTCGTCGAACGCGTTGGTGTGCAGGCTGTTGCAGTTGTCGTAGATCGCGATCAGCGCCTGCAGCGTCGTGCGGATGTCGTTGAACTGGATCTCCTGCGCGTGCAGCGAGCGGCCGCTGGTCTGGATGTGGTACTTGAGTTTCTGGCTGCGTTCGTTGGCGCCGTACTTGTCGCGCAGCGCGATCGCCCAGATGCGGCGCGCGACGCGGCCCATCACCGTGTACTCCGGGTCCATGCCGTTGCTGAAAAAGAACGACAGGTTCTGTGCGAAGTCGTCGACGTGCATGCCGCGCGCCAGATACGCTTCGACAAAAGTGAAACCGTTCGACAGCGTGAACGCGAGCTGGCTGATCGGGTTGGCGCCGGCCTCGGCGATGTGATACCCGCTGATCGACACCGAGTAGAAGTTGCGCACGTTGTGCTGCACGAAGTACTGCGCGATGTCGCCCATCACCTTCAGGCTGAACTCGGTAGAAAAGATGCAGGTGTTCTGCCCCTGGTCTTCCTTGAGGATGTCGGCCTGCACCGTGCCGCGGACGTTCTCGAGTACCCACGCGCGGATCTTCTGCGTCTCGTCGTCCGTGGCGTCCCGTCCATTCTCGGTCTTGAACTTGTCGAGGTTCTGGTCGATCGCCGTGTTCATGAACATCGCGAGGATCGACGGCGCCGGGCCGTTGATCGTCATCGACACCGACGTCGACGGGCTGGTCAGGTCGAAGCCCGAATACAGCACCTTCATGTCGTCGAGCGTCGCGATCGACACGCCGGAGTTGCCGACCTTGCCGTAGATGTCGGGGCGCAGGTCGGGCTCGTGGCCGTACAGCGTCACGCTGTCGAAGGCCGTCGACAGGCGCTTCGCGGGCATCCCTTCGCTGAGCAGCCGGAAGCGCCTGTTGGTGCGGAAGGGATCGCCTTCGCCGGCGAACATGCGGGTCGGGTCCTCGCCCTCGCGCTTGAACGCGAAGGTGCCGGCCGTGAACGGGAACGAGCCCGGCACGTTCTCGCGCATCAGCCACTTCAGCGTCTCGCCGTGGTCCTCGTAGGTCGGCAGCGCGACCTTGCGAATGGTGGTGCCGGACAGCGACCTGGTCGTCAGTGCGGTCCGCAGTTCCTTGTCGCGGATCTTCACCACGTACTCGTCGCCGGCGTAGGCCTTCTGCATCGCGGGCCACATCGCGAGGAGCTTCTTCTCGTGGGCGCCGAGGCGCGCCACGCGGTCCGCAGCCAACGATTGCAGTTGCACGGCGCCGAGGTCATCCCGGCGCAGGCCGGGGCCCAATTGTTCTTCCGTCGATGATCGGGCCCCGGCCTTCGCCGGGGTGACAGTACCGCGTGCGGTCGCTTCATCGAGCATGGTCGCCGCAGCTCGCAGCTGCTGCACTTCTCGCGCCGTACGGCTCTGGTCGATCGACCGCTTGAGGTACGCCCGCACCGTATCGGCGATCTCCGCCAGATAGCGCGCCCGCGCCGGCGGCACGATCACGTTGGTCGCCGTCGACTGACGCGTCGCGACCTTCGGCAGCCGGCCGGCTGTGACCTTCAGGCCGAACTCGGCAAGCTTCGGCAGCAGCCCCTGGTACAGCGCGGTCACGCCATCGTCGTTGAACTTCGACGCCTGCGTCCCGTAGACCGGCATCTCGTCGGGCTTCGTGGTCCACATTTCCTTGTTGCGCTGGACCTGCTTG
>JBBRRW010000094.1:0-12745 GCA_038245975.1 Burkholderiales bacterium | reverse complement strand
TCACGTTCTCGGCCGGCGTTGCGCAGGTCGAAGCCGGCGAGACGCTCGCCTCGGTGATGACGCGCGCCGACCGTGCGTTGCGGCAGGCCAAGCGGTCGGGCAAGAACTGCATCGTCGTCGCCACGTTGCAGACCTCGACGGCTCTCTGAGCCGGCTGCGACGCGGCCCGGTGGCGGGCCGTCTCCAGCGCGCTTCCGCCGTCGTCCCGGGCCGTTGCAAACAGCGGCGCTTTCGCGCTTCTATTCAGCGCATTCCAGCAGGTCGACGCCCCTTAAATTGCGGCCATCGGCGGAAAAACAGGAACGAACCTTCATTTTTCTCGGGTGCCTCCGATAAGCATTACAACACCGGCTGACCTCCACTTCGGAGCACCGGTTAGCCCGGCAAGAATGCCGGAGTTCATCGACAGCCCAGGAGAAATTCCATGTCACAAGTCATCGGTACCAACATTTCGTCGCTCAACGCACAACGTAACCTCAATACGTCGCAAGCCTCCTTGCAGACCTCGCTGCAGCGGCTGTCGTCGGGCATGCGCATCAACAGCGCGAAGGACGACGCAGCCGGCCTCGCGATCGCTCAGCGCTTCACGTCGCAGATCAACGGTGAGACGCAGGCCGCACGCAACGCCAACGACGGCATCTCGCTGGCACAGACCGCGGAAGGTTCGCTCGGCACGATCACGGACAACCTGCAGCGCATGCGTCAGCTGGCGGTCCAGTCGGCCAACGCCACGAACAGCTCGAGCGACCGTGCCGCCCTGCAGACCGAAGTCGGCCAGCTCAAATCGGAAATTGACCGCGTCGCCAACCACTCGTCGTTCAACGGCGTCAAGCTGTTGGACGGTTCCAGTCCCAGCTTCGTGTTCCAGGTCGGCGCCAACACCTCGGCCAACGACACCATCACGATCTCCGGCCTGCAGAACGCAACGCTCAACGGCCTCGGCAGCGTGAGCTCAGCGACGACGCAGTCGTCGGTGATCTCGGGCCTGACCACGACGGCAGTCGCCGCCGGCGATATCACGATCAACGGCACCAGCATCGGTGCCCTGGCGGCAACCGGTACTTCGAGCCAGCGCGCAGCGGACGTCGTCACGGCAATCAACAACATCGCCACGACCACCGGTGTGAACGCCTACGTCGACAGCGCGACCAGCAAGATCGTGCTTTCGTCGAGCGCGAGCATCGCGGTCACGACGGCCTCCACCGGCACGACGGGTAGCGGCTTCGGCGCATCGGTTACCGCGACGGCAGCCACGACCACCGGCCTCGGCACGCTCGACATCTCGAGCTTCGCCGGTGCACAGACCGCGATCCAGCAGATCGACAGCGCACTCGGCCAAGTCGCCGGTGCCCGTGCAACGCTCGGCGCCGTGCAGAACCGTTTCTCGTCGGTCGTCACGAACCTGCAGACCACCACCGAGAACCTTTCCGCTTCGCGCAGCCGGATCCAGGACACTGACTTCGCAGTTGAAACGGCCAACCTGACCAAGTCGCAAATCCTGCAGCAGGCCGGTACGGCGATGCTCGCCCAGGCGAACAGCCTGCCGAACAACGTCCTGTCGCTGTTGAAGGGCTGATCGTCGATGACCGGCCGGCGGCGCGCAGGTCGCGCCGCTGGCCGAAAGAAATCCGCGGAGGCCTGTCGGCTCCGCGGATTTCGGGCACGTAGTCGGATCGCTGCAGTGATCGATCGGAGAAGGACATGGATACGCTTCCAATCAGTTTGACGGCGAGTGTCACCGCAGCGCAGCCGGCTGCGACCGCTCCGGCACGTCCGGCGGACAAGCCAGGCGTGGCGGTGCGCGTCCATCAGCCTGCCGACGACAAGAAAAAATCCGTCGAGACCGCCGCACCCGAAGACCATCCACCCGAGCGCGATTCGCGCTCGCTGCAATTCCTCGTTCAGGACAACCAGGTCATCACGACCATCGTCGACGACCAGAGCAAGAAGGTGATCGTACAGATTCCCGACGCCGAACTGATCCGCATCGCGAAGTCCATCGACCGCATGCAGGGCTTCTTCATCGAGCAAAAGGCATGAGCATCGAACACCGCGTCGGCGCAGTGCTTCGTACGGCATCGACCACCCCAACATGACCACCACCATCTCCTCCACCACGCCGTCCGGCGCGGGCGCGATCACGACGCAGGGCATCGGCTCAGGCATTGACATCGCGGGCATCGTCGACAAGCTGATGGTGCTGGAGCAGGCACCGCTGACCCGCCTCCAGAAGATCGAGTCGGGCTACCAGACCACCCTGTCGGCTTACGGCTCCGTGAGCGGCGCTCTGGCGACGTTCCAGACGACGGTCGCGAAGCTCGCGACGCCGAGCGCCTTCTCGAGCCTGGCCGCTTCCATCACCGACGGCGCCATCGCGTCGGTCGCCATCGACAGCACCAAATCGCAGTCGCTGTCGGCCGGCACGCACACGCTCAACGTGACCCGCCTGGCCACGTCGCAACGGACTGCGTCGAGCGCTTTCGCGGTGGCATCGACCACGGTGGGGACCGGCAGCCTCACGATCGACATCGGCAGCTGGAACAGCGCTTACACGGCGTTCACGCCCAACGGCAACGTTGGCAGCAAGAGCATCACGATCGACACTAGCAACAACACGCTCGCGGGCATCCGCGACGCCGTCAACAGCGCGAATGCGGGCGTCAACGCATCGATCGTCAACGACGGCAGCGGCAACCGGCTCGTGCTGGCCAGCACGTCGACCGGCGCGGCCAACGGCTTCCGCATCAGCACCGCCGATGCGGACGGCACCAACCTCGATGCCAGCGGCCTGTCGCAGCTCGCCTTCGATCCGACCGCGGCCGGCGGCACGCCGCAGTCGCAGCATCTCGCGGACGGTGTCGACGCCCAGTTCACGCTCGACGGCCTCGCGATCTCGAAACCCGACAACCACGTCACCGACGCGATCGAAGGACTCACGCTGGACCTGAAGGCGGTCAGCACCGCCTCGACCGCCTTCACGATCGCGCGCAACACCACGACCGCGGCCGCCAACATCAACAACTTCGTCAGCGCGTACAACACGATCGCCACCGGCCTCGCGTCGCTGACCAGCTACAACGCGACGACGAAGTCCGCCGGCACGCTGAACGGCGACTCGACCACGCGCATGGTCGCCACGCGGCTGCAGTCGCTGCTGGCGAGCGTGGTACCCACCGGCGGCAGCGTCACGACGCTCGCCGATGTCGGCATCAAGTTCGGCGCCGACGGGACGCTGACGGTCGACTCGACGAAGCTCAACGCGGCGCTGACCAGCGACCCGAACTCGGTGGGACGGCTGTTCGCGAAGACCGGCGTCGCGAGCGACGCGCTGGTGAGCTACGCGGACTCGACCGCCAAGACGCAGACCGGCAGCCATGCCGTCGCCATCACGCGAATGGGCACGAACGGCAGCCTGACCGGCTCGTCGGCCGCCGGCCTGACGATCACGGCCGGGGTCAACGACACGATCTCGCTGACCCTCGACAACATCGCGGCGACGGTCACGCTCGCGCCCGGCACCTACGCCGACGCGGCGTCGCTCGCAACTGCGGTCCAGTCGAAGATCAACGGCACGACGGCGTTCGCCACGGCCGGTTCGAGCGTCGCCGTCACGCAGACCGCCGGCGTCCTCAGCATCACGTCGCAGCGCTTCGGATCGGCATCGAACGTGCTCAGCACCGACGGCAACGGCCGGACCAACCTGTTCGGCACGCCGGTCTCGGCAGCCGGCGCCGACGTCGCAGGCACCATCGACGGCGTCGCATTCACCGGCGCCGGTCAGACCGCGACCGGTGCGACCGGCTCCACCGCCGAAGGACTGAAGCTCTCGATCACCGGGGGCACGACCGGATCGCGCGGAACGATCCTGTTCAACCGCGGCATCGCGGCGAGCGTGAACGACCTGCTCACGCAGTTCCTCGACCCCACCTCGGGCCTGCTGAAGACGGCGACGGACGGCCTGAACAGCAGCGTCTCTGACGTCAAGAAGCAGGAAGACAACTGGACGCCGCGCCTGGTCGCGATCCGCGCCCGCTACACGGCGCAGTACAACGCGATGGACCGGCTCGTGGCGAGCCTCAACAGCACCAGTTCGTACCTGACGCAGCAGATCACCGCGATACAAAGCCTGACGAACGGCATCAACAGCGGCAAGTGATCCGCCGACTGGCCTGAACAGCATCCGCAACAGTACCCGTTACCGAGGAAGCAACATGCATCACCCAACGCCGTACGGCGCGAACGCTTACCGCGCCATTGGCATCGAAACCGGCGTCGACGCGACGGATCCCCTCGGACTCGTCGTCATGCTGTACGACGGCGCGATCCAGGCGATCGTCCGCGCGGAGGCGGACCTGGCCCACAGCCGGATCGAAAGTCGCGGTCTCTACACGTCGAAGGCCATCGACATCATTCAGCAGGGCCTGTCGGCGAGCCTCGACATGGCGGTCGGCGGTACGCTGGCCGAGAGCCTCTGGTCGCTCTACGAATACATGGGCCGGCGCCTGCTCGCGGCGAACATGAGCGGCGATGCGTCGATCTACGCGGAAGTCCGCGGCCTGCTCGCGGACCTGCGGGACTCGTGGAAAGAGCTGCGCCAGAACGGCGCCGTTACCGACAAGCCCGCGTTCGAGTCGTCGATCGGCAGGGGCGCGCCGAGCGCGGCCCAGCTGCAGGCCTACGGACGGAGCGTCACCGCATGACGCCGCGCTTCGAGACCGAGCTGCAGATCGTCGATCGCTATCGCCGCATGGCCGACGCGAGCCGTCGCATGCTGAGCGCCGCGCGGCAGGACGACTGGGACCAGGTGTGCGCCGCCGAGAAGGAATGTGCGCATCTCGTCGCCGAGCTGTCGCAGATGGGCGACCTCGCGCCGAGCGATCCGTCGCTGCGCCAGCAAAAGATCGACCTGATGAAGCGCGTGCTGGCCGACGACGCGGAGATCCGCCTGCTGACGCAGCCGTGGCTGAAGAAACTCGACGCGGTCTTGCGCAGTCCCGATACGGCGGCACGACTCGGCCGTGCTTACGGTTCGGGCTCCTTCCAGAGCTAAGCGCGACCCGGCTCGCCGGGTCCGCGGCGCGACACGAACGGGACGCCAGCGACCATGATCGTCCAGGAATCCGACATCCTGCTGGCAGCACTCGACCGCCGCCTGCAGATCGATCGCGTACAGCGGCTGGACCCGGCCGCCGCACTCGCACGATCTCCCGACGACGCGGGGCAGCGGCCGTCTGCGAACGCGACACAGACGTCGCCCGCTCCCGTGCCGACCGCCACAGCCGATGCGCGGACCGTGCTGGCGACGAATCTCGCAGCCCGCCTGCCGCTCGGCGAGGTGATCGTGGCGCGGGTCGTTGACGTGCCCAGTCCCGACCATGTCATCGCCGAAATCGATACGCTGCGGGTCGCGATGGCATGGCCGAAGGGAAGCGCGGTCGTGCCGCGCGCCGGACAGGACGTCCGCCTTCGTGTCCTCGCCCACCGGCCGATGCTGCTGTTCCAGAACGTGCTTGGCGACGACGGGCCGGCACCCGACGCCTCGCGCGATGCCGAGGGACAAACGCACTGGAGCAGCGATGCCCTGCGCATGCAGAGGTCGGGCGGCGCCGCGCGCGCGGCTGTGCCGACGCGCTTCGACGTTCCCATCCTCGACCTCCAGATCGAGTCGCTTCCGGACGACACCTCGCGGGTCGCGTCGTCGCTCCCGCAGGACGACCCCGCCCCGATCGGCCTCGACGACGTGATCGTCGCGCGCGGCACCGCCATCGTCGACGGCATCGCCGCACCGCTGATCGCCCGTGCGACCGGCGACGCCGCGGCGATCGACACGGCTTTCGTGCCACTGGTCCTGCAGGGTCCGGCGTGGAACGGCCAGCCGATGGAACTCGTGGTCCGCCGCGAACGCGCGGACGAAGCGTTCGACAACCCGGTACTCGACCAATGGTGCGGCGAAGTGCTGATCGACCTGCCGCATCTCGGCCGCGTCGCGGCACACCTCTCGTTCTCGATGCAGGGCCTGCGTATCCGGCTCGAAGGCGACGACGAGACCGGCGTCGCCGCGATGACGGCCGGGGCGGCCGAACTGGCCCGCGTGTTCGCCGGTGCGGACCTGCGGGTTTCGTCGCTGTCGGTCGGCGGGCTCGCCGCGGACAGTACGCGCCGGCCAAGAACTGCCAGCATGCCGTTCACGGACCAACGCGATGGCTGACCCCGATCCCGAGCGCGCTGCACCGGTCCGCGTCGCGGCGGCGTTGCGCTACCGCGGCGGCCAGTCGGCCCCCGTCATCACCGCGAAGGGTCGTGGTCTGGTCGCCGACGAGATCGTGCGACGGGCCGGTGAACACGGCGTGGCCGTCCACGTCTCCAACAACCTCGCCGCGCTGCTGATGCAGGTTGACATCGATCGCGCGATACCGCCGCAGCTCTTCCAGGCCGTGGCCCAGCTGCTCGCGTGGCTCTACCAGCTCGAAGGCCGCGTCCCTGCGGCGCAGCGACCATGACCGTCACCGCCGACCCGCTCTTCATGCTGCATCATCGCAGCGAGATCCTCGCGATCGTCGAGCGCATGCAGCGCGAGCGCGCGCTGACGACCGTGGAATTCGCCGACGGCCACGCGATCGTATCGAGCGTGCTCGAGGTGCGCCGCGACGCGAACGTCCTGATCTTCGACATCGCCCGGGACGCCGAGCCGAACCGGCGGCTGTTCGCGTCGCAACGGCTCGGCTTCGTCACCGAACTCGACCACGTCCAGATCGCGTTCGAGACCAATGCAGCCTCGCTCGTCACGCTGCGCGACGGCCCGGCGGCGGTAGTCGACCTGCCACCCGCGGTGATCCGGCTGCAGCGTCGCGCATGGTTTCGTGCGGCGCTGCCGATCCAGCCGCCGATCCGCTGCACGGTGCTCGACGCCATCGGCAACGCGATGCCGGGCCACGCGATCGACCTCAGTCCCGGGGGCGCCGCGCTGATCGTCGACGATGCGTCGGCGAGCCGGTTGCGACCGGGCAGCGAGCACGAGCTGATCCTGTCGCTGCCGGACCTCGGTCGCATCGAACTGGAGGCGACGTTGCGGACGGTGACGCCGACCAGCGGCGCGGGCAAGGTGCGGATGGGCTTCCGCTTCGAATCGCTCCCGTCGAACACGTCGATCCGCATCCAGCGCTACGTGCAGCACATCGAGGTCCATCAGCTGCGGATCCTCAAGGCGCGCGACTGAGCGGCCTCGACGACTACAACTGCATGTTCATGATGTCGTTGTAAGCGGACACCAGCTTGTTGCGGACCTGGACCGTGGTCTGGAAGCTGATGTTGGCCTTCTGGGTCGCGATCATCGCGTCCTCGAGCGACACGTCGCCCTGACCGAGCTGCCACTGGTGGGTCGCGGTCTCGGCCTGCGACTGGGTGTGGTTCACCTGCGCCAGCGACTGCTGGATCAGGTTCGCGAAGTCGCCGCCCGACCCCGCGGCCTCGCTCTTGCGCGTCGGACCGCCGAACGCGGCGCCCGCGATCTTGTCGAGCGCGTTCGCCGCCGGCATGCCGACTTTCAGGACTTCCATCGCCGTCTCCCTCGAAGCGCGCGGCCGACCGACGTCGGGCCATCGCCTCCGATCCGCAGAGTAGCGACCGGCGGCTCCGCGCGATCGCTCGAACAGCGCCCACATTCCGCGCCATTTCCCCCGCTGACGATCGCGCCGGCCTCCGCATGATGGCGGACCGATGGGCAGCACGCCGTCGCCCCGCCCCGTTCGGAATTGCCATCGAAAAGATCGGCTATTCCCCGGATCGCGGCGACCCGGGTCTTTCGATAATCCTCACCACTCACCACGACCCTCGGCCGACACCACGCATGGATGCGCTCAAACGCCTCACGGCACTACCTGCCTCGCAACTGGCCAGCATCGTGATCGCGATCGTCGCGGTGGCGGGCTTCCTGATCGGCGCGTGGACCTGGCTGCAGACGCCGGAGTACCGCGTGCTGTTCTCGAACCTGAGCGACCGCGACGGCGGTGCGGTGGTCGCGGCGCTGGCACAGATGAACGTCCCTTACAAATACAACGATAGCGGCTCGGCCATCCTGGTGCCGGCCGGCATGGTCTACGACGCGCGCAACAAGCTGTCGGTGCAGAACCTGCCGAAGGGCGGCAACATCGGCTTCGAGCTGCTCGACCAGCAGAAATTCGGCACGACGCAGCTGCAGGAGCAGGTCAACTTCCAGCGCGGCCTCGAAGGCGAGCTGACGAAGTCCATCCAGGCCATCACGGCCGTCCAGTCGGCCCGCGTGCACCTCGCGATCCCGAAGCCGACGATCTTCCTGCGCGAACACCAGAAGCCGACGGCGTCGGTGCTGCTTACCCTCTTCCCCGGCAAGACGCTCGACGGCGCGCAGGTCCAGGGCATCGTCCACCTGGTGTCGTCCAGCGTGCCCGAACTGGCCGACCAGAGCGTCAGCGTCGTCGACGGCTCGGGCAACCTGCTGAGCCGTGCGCCCGAGGTCAACGGCCTCGATCCGGGAAAGCTCGCCTACGTACACGAGACCGAGCAGGTCTACGCGAACCGCATCACCGGCCTGATCGAGAAGATCGTCGGCGTGGGCAACGTGCGCGCCGAGGTCACCGCGGACGTGGACTTCAGCCAGACCGAACGCACCGCCGAGACCTTCACGCCGAACGGCACGCCCGAGAAGTCGGCGATGCGCAGCCAGCAGAGTACGGATGCGACGAACAGCACCGGCGCCGGGAGCACCGGCGGCGTCCCGGGCGCGCAGTCCAACACACCGACCAACGCCGGCGCACCGGCGACGCCGGCGAACGCATCGGGCGGCGGCTCGACCAACAGCTCGTCGAAGAAGGACAACACCGTCAACTACGAACTCGATCGGACCGTCGAGACGAAGCGCATGGCGGTCGGGACCATCAAGCGCCTGTCGACGGCCATCGTCGTCAACCACCGCACGGTCGTCGCGAAGGCTGCCGAGACCAAGCCCGGCGACAAGGCCGACCCGAAAGCGGAGGCCGCCAAGGCCGTGACGTCCGAGCCGCTGAAGAAGGAAGAGATCGAGCAGATCACCGCCCTTGCGCGGGAAGCGATGGGCTTCGACGAGAAGCGCGGCGATTCGATCAACGTGGTCAACACGTCCTTCAACCAGGTCGAAGTGCTGCCCGCGATCGACGTGCCGATGTGGAAGAACCCCGACAACCTCTCGACCGCGAAGGAAGTCGGCAAGAACGTCGGCTTCGCACTGCTCGCGGCCTACCTGCTGTTCGGCGTGCTGCGCCCGGCGATCCGGCGCATGACCACGCAGGTCGCGCTGACGACGTCGACGACGACGCAGGTGCTGACGTCGGACGTCGAGGCGAACCCGACGGCCGTGCTGGCCTATCCCGAAAACCTGCAGCGCGCGCGTCAACTGGCACGCGACGATCCGAAGGCGCTCGCCGGCCTGGTCCGCAACTGGGTGGCCGCTGAATGAGCGCGGTCGGGATCGAGGACAGCGCGATCCTCATGCTCGCGATCGGCGAGGACGAGGCGGCCGAGGTGTTCCGTCACCTCGGCGCGTCCGAGGTCGCGAAGCTCAGCGAAGCGATGGCGCAGCTCGGCAACGTCTCGCGTGAACGCCTCACGAACATGCTGCAACGCTTTACCGGCGCCGCCGCGGAACAGCCGGCGATCGACGCCGGCGCCGACCACTACGTCCGCGCGGTCCTCAACAAGGCGCTCGGCGCCGAGAAGGCGCGCGTGCTGTGCGACCGCATTCTCAAGGAAGACCGTTCGAGCGGCATCGACGGCCTGAAGCTGATGGATGCCGCGAGCGTCGCCGAGCTGATCGGCGGCGAGCACCCGCAGATCGTCGCATCGATCCTCGCGCACCTCGACCGCGACCAGGCCTCGGCCGTGATCGCGGCGCTCGACGTCGACCTGCAGGGCCAGGTGATCCATCGCATCGCGACGCTCGACGGCATCCAGCCGCAGGCGATGCGCGAACTCGACTCGGCGCTCGAGAAGCTCGTCGCCGGCGGCGGGCGGGTCAAACGCACCGATGTCGGCGGCATACGCGCCGCGGCCGAGATCCTCAACCATGTCGGCGCCGATGCCGAGGCCATCATCATCGAGAACCTCCGCTCGTCCGATCCGGAGCTGGCGGACAAGATCCTCGACGCGATGGTGATCTTCGACAACGTCATGGACATCGACGACCGCGGCATCCAGCTGCTGCTGCGCGAGGTGCAGTCCGAGTCGCTGATCATCGCGATGAAGGGCGCGTCGGAAGAACTGCGCGAAAAGATCTTCAAGAACATGTCGCAGCGCGCGGCCGACATGATGCGCGAGGACCTGGAAGCCAAGGGTCCGGTCCGGCTGTCCGAAGTGGAGGCCGAGCAGAAGGCGATCCTGAAGACGGTCCGCCGTCTCGCCGACGACGGCCAGCTGCAGCTCGGCGGCAAGGGAGGCGGCGATGGCTTCGTCTGACCACGTCCCCGTGTCGGCGACCGAGCGCGCCTCGCATCGCGTGATCTCGGCCGACCGTGTCGTCGGCGTGCAACCGTGGACCATCGGCGGCTTCGATGCCGTCGGCAGCAGCACGCCGGTCGAAGAGAAGCGCGTGCGGGCCGAACACCTGCCGACGGTCGACGAGGTGACCGCCATCGAAAGCAAGGCGCACGACGAAGGCTATCGCGCCGGCCTGGCCGAGGCGCGCGCAGGCAACGAACGCCTCGCGTCGCTGCTGACCGGCGTCTCCGAGTCGGTGGCCCGCATGGAACGCGAAATGGCGCAGACGCTGGTCAAGGTCGCGGTGGATCTCGCGCGCCAGGTCGTGCGCGAGAGCATCGCGGTGCGTCCCGAGATCCTGATCCCGCTGGTCAGCGACGCGCTGGCCGGCATTGCGCGCACCGTCGATCCGGGCGCGGTGTACGTCAACCCGGCCGACCTGCCGATCGTCGAGGAACGCATGGGCGACGCCCTGGAACACGCCGGCTGGAAGCCGTTTGCCGACGCCGGTGTCGAGCGCGGCGGCTGTCGTCTCGAATTCGCGGGCGGACAGGTCGATGCGACCGTCGCCACGCGCTGGACCCGCGTGATGGCCCAACTGGAGCGCGACGATGCCTGGCTCGAATGATCTGAAGGCCAGCAGTTTGGGCCTTGGCTTGAACACGCCCAGTGGTGACTCGTACTCGGGCTGGGAACGCTACCTGGTCGACCACGCCGTCGCCGTGCAGGGCATCGACCCGATGCTGCGTCACGGCCGGCTGGTGCGCATTTCCGGCCTGGTGATGGAGGCCGCCGGCCTGCGCCTGCCGATCGGCAGCACCTGCCTCGTCGAGCAGCCCGGACAGCGACCCACCGAGGCCGAGGTCGTCGGCTTCGCAGGCGACCGCATCTTCCTGATGCCGACCACCGACATCCAGGGCCTTGCGCCCGGCGCCCGGGTCTCGGCGATCAATCCGCGGCCACCCGCGCCGTCGTTCGGCACCCGCCTCAAGCCGTGGCGCCGCAGCGAGGACAAGGCCCGCAAGATGCCGGTCGGCATGGGCCTGCTCGGGCGCGTCGTCGACGGCGCGGGACGTCCGCTCGACAAGCTCGGTCCGCTGGTCTTCGAGGCCGAGGCGCCGATCGCGAGCCGTCCGCTGAATCCGATCGACCGCGAGCCGATCTCGAAGACGCTCGACGTCGGCGTGCGCGCGATCAACGCGCTGCTGACCGTCGGCTGCGGCCAGCGCATGGGCCTGTTCGCCGGCAGCGGTGTCGGCAAGAGCGTGCTGCTCGGCATGATGGCCCGCTACACCAAGGCCGACGTCATCGTCGTCGGACTGATCGGCGAACGCGGTCGCGAGGTCAAGGAGTTCATCGAGCAGATCCTCGGCGAGGAAGGCCTCGCGCGCTCGGTGGTGGTCGCGGCGCCGGCCGACACGCCGCCGCTGATGCGGCTGCACGGCGCGGCCTACGCCACCACCATCGCCGAATACTTCCGCGACCAGGGCAAGAACGTGCTGCTGATCATGGACTCGCTGACGCGCTACGCGATGGCCCAGCGCGAGATCGCGCTGGCGATCCACGAGCCACCCGCGACCAAGGGCTACCCGCCGTCGGTCTTCGCGAAGCTGCCGCAGCTCGTCGAGCGTGCCGGCAACGGGGTGGCCGGCGGTGGCTCCATCACGGCCTTCTACACCGTGCTGACCGAAGGCGACGACCAGCAGGACCCGATCGCCGATGCGGCGCGCGCCATCCTCGACGGCCACATCGTGCTGTCGCGCGACCTCGCCGACCAGGGCCACTACCCGGCCATCGACATCGAGCAGTCGGTCAGTCGCGCGATCCATTCGCTGGTGGACGACGTCACGCTCGATCGCGTCAAGAAGTTCAAGCAGCTCTACGCGCGCTATCGCCGCAACCGGGACCTGGTCAACGTCGGCGCGTATGCGCACGGCAGCGACCCGGTGCTCGACAAGGCGATCGCGATGCATCCGCAGATGGAAGCGTTCCTCCAGCAGAACATGCGCGAACGGATCGACTTCGGTTCGAGCGCGGCGGAGCTCGAACAGCTCGTCTCGTAAACCGTCCGCCTCGAACTCCTCCCTTCCGCGCCATCCGCCATGCCCGAATCCAGACAACTGTCGTTTCTCGAGAACCTCGCTGCCGAGAAGGCCGACGCGCAGGCGATGCAACTCGCCAAGGCGCGCCAGGCGCTCAACGCGGCCCAGGAGCAGCTGACGCAACTGCAGCGCTACGAGGGTGGCTACAACTCGCAGCT